>JASHTI010000010.1 GCA_030040625.1 Thermoplasmata archaeon | reverse complement strand
CGCAGCCGTTCGGCGAGCTCGAGGCGCTCGAGGCCCTTGGCGAGCCCCCGGGTCCCATCGGGCGTCGGGTGGGCCTCGAAGAACCGGCGGACCTCCGCCGCCCGCCCCCGCCCGACGCGCGGCAGCGTGGTCTCGAGCACGAGCGGGAGATAGCCGGACCCCCGGAAGATCTCCGCCAGCGTCTCCAGCCGCTCGGTCAGCCAGCGCCAGGTCGCCTCCCGCCCGGCCGGGTTCGCCGCCGTCTGGAGCGCGATGTGGTAGAGGTGGCTGCGGTTGATCTGGCCCGCGGAGCCGAGCTCGAGCAGGGCGTGCACGCGATCGCCCCGCGGGCTCCAGGCGAGGGCCCGCTCGAGCCGCATCGCGTCGGTGTCGGTGCGGGCGCGGGCGAGCGCCTCCCGCACCTCCGCGTCCGCGGCGTCCCCGCCGCTGCGGACGTGCCCGATGGCGATCGCCGAGCGGAGGTCGGGGTCCGTCTTCGCGAGGTCGGCGAACCGGCGCCCGAGTTCCCCGGCGAACGGCAGGTCGACCCGGACCCGGGCGCCCAGCAGGCGGTCGCGCAAGATCCCGGTCCCGGCCGTCTCGCCCGGCCGACGCTCCAGCCCGATCCGATCGAGCTGTCCCCGCAGGAACGCGACGGCGAGCCGCCCGGTCGCCGGAACGTCCGGGTGGTCGAGGGCGAGCCGGGCCAGGTCACCGGCGAGCGACTCCACGGTGAGCCGCTCGGTCGCCGGCGCGAACCGCTCGACGGCGCCGGCGTAGGTCGACCAGTCGATATCGCCGGCGACGAGGAACGCCGTCAGGTCATCGGCGACCGCCCAGGCGTCCTTGTCCGTGCGCCCGGGGACGACGGCGAGCAGCCGGTCCAGCAGGGGCCGGTCGTACAGCACCCGGTAGAAGCCGAGGGACCCCGGGTTCAGGACGACGGTCGCCGAGGGGGGGACCGGAACGGTCGCCTCCGCGTGGTCGAAGAGGAACCGCTGGGGCCGGCCGTCGACCGTGAACGTCATCGGGATCGGCCAGGGCGGTTCGTCCGTGGCCCCCCCGAATCCGAATCGCCGCTGCCGGAGGTGGAGTCCCCCGGCGCCGAGCCGAGCCTCGACGACCGGGAAGCCGGCCCGGTCGAGCCACGGACCGGCGATCCCGGCGACCGGCTCGCCGCTCGTCCGGCCGAGGGCGTCGAAGAGGTCCTCGGTCCGGGCGTTGCGGAAGCCGAACGCCTTCAGGTAGTCGGTGACGCCGGCGCGGAACCGCTCGGCGCCGAGGTACCGCTCGAGCATCGCGAGGATGCTCGAGCCCTTGCCGTAGCTGATCTCATCGAAGATCTGGCTCAGCTCCTCGGGCTGCGCCGCGCGGGCGCGCACGGGATGCGTCGACCGCAGCGAGTCGCCGTCGATCGCCGCCGCCTTCCCGGCGACACGGACGAAGAAGTCGCACCACGGATCGAACGCCGGCTCCAGCTGATCGGTGACCTTCGTCTCCATCAGGGCGGCGAAGCTCTCGTTGAGCCAGATGTCGTCCCACCACGCCATCGTGACGAGGTTGCCGAACCACTGGTGGGCGATCTCGTGGGCGCTCGTCTCGAAGACGTCGTGGGTCGCGAAGGTGCTGCTGCCCTCGTCCACGAGCAGGCGGCTCTCCTGGTAGCTAATCGCCCCCCAGTTCTCCATCGCGCCGAAGGCGTGCTCCGGCACCGCGATGAGATCGAGCTTGGGCAGGGGATACGGGATGCCGTAGTACGCCTCGTAGGCGCGGAGGATCCGTCCGGCCGAGCGCAGGGCCCAGGCCCCGGCGTCGCCGCGACCGGGGGGCGTCGCGATGCGGATCGCGACGGAGCCGGTCCGGTCCTCCCGGAACTCGAACCGTCCGATCCCGAGGTAGAACAGGTACGTCGACATCCGAGGGGTCGGCGCGAACGTCCAGCGACGGCGGCCGTTCTCCTCGTGCTGGGACCGGACCGGTGCGTTGGCGATGACGTCCAGGCCGGGGTCGGTGGCGATGGTCAGGGCGATGCGCGCCTTGCGATCGGGCCGGTCGACGCACGGGAAGATGTGCCGCGCGCCGGTCGGCTCGCAGTGCGTCGTCAGGATGTAGCTGTCGCCGTAGCGCGAGCGGTAGAGCCCGAAGAGGTTCTTCGTCTCGACCGTCCCCGCGAAGTCGACGGCGACCGGGGACCCGCCGCCCCCGCCGAGCGGGATCGCGAGCCGGTGCGTCGTCCGGTCCAGCGTGAACGCGACGGCGCGGCCGTCGCGGCGGACGGCCCCGACCTCGAGCCCCTCGCAGTCGAGCGACAGCGGCTCCGCTCCCGGGGGGGGGTCGAACTCGACGGTCCCCGTCCACCGCAGGCCGGCGAAGTCGACGTCGAGGCGGAGCCGGTACTCCTCGATCGTCGGGCCGGTCCCGGCGCTCATCGCGACGGAGCTCCCCCGGACCGGGCGGTCGTCACGGTGGCGCGCGCGAGGACGCGCGCGGCATGAAGGTTGCCGACGCGCGGAGCTCCGCGCGGCGGCCCGCGCGCCGGAGCAGGATTAAATAGAGGGGCCGGTTCGGACGCCTCGGCTGACGGCCAAAGCGGTGGGGAAACACCCGGTCCCATTCCGAACCCGGCAGTTAAGCCCACTGGCGTTCCGCGCGGTACTGAAGTGCGCGAGCCTACGGGAACCGCGGAAAGCTGTCAGCCTCCGGGACCTTCGCGCCGCCCGCTAGGGTAATCGGCCGGCCGGTGTCGGCCGAGAAGATGTGGCTCGGGGCGCACCTCGGGATCGCCGGCGGGTTCGCGGAGGCGGTGGACGATGCCGGGCGACTCGGCGCCGAGTGCATGCAGGTCTTCGCGAAGAGCCCCCAGATGTGGGCCGGACCCCCGATCTCGGACGAAGCGGCGCAGCGGTTCCGGACGGCGATCGCGGCGAGCGCGGTCCGGGCGACCGCCGTGCACCACGGCTACCTCCTCAACCTCGCGAGCCCGAAGCCGGAGATGCTCGCCCGCTCCCGTACCGCGTTCCGGGACGAGGTCGGACGCGCCGACCGGCTCGGGGTCGACGCGCTGATCTTCCATCCGGGGGCCCACCTCGGGGCCGGCCCCGCCGCGGGTCTGACGACGCTCTGCGAGAGCCTGAGCCTCGCGCTCGAGGCGACCGCCGGCTCGCGCCCCCGGCTGCTCCTGGAGAACGCCGCGGGGCAGGGGACGACCCTCTGCGGCCGGCTCGAGGAGCTCGCCGAGGTCCTCCACCGCGTGCCGGGGGCCGAGCGGCTGGGGGTCACGCTCGACACGTGCCACCTCTTCGCGGCGGGCTTCGACCTCCGCACGGAGGACGGCTACGGGATGCTCCTCGATCGGATCCGCGCGACGATCGGCGAGGCGAACGTCCGGGCGTTCCACCTCAACGATGCGAAGGGCGGGCTCGACTCCCACCTCGACCGCCATGCGAACATCGGAAAGGGGGAGATCGGCACCGACGGTTTCCGCCGCCTGGTCCGGGACCCCCGGTGGGCCGAGGTCCCGGGGTACCTGGAGACGCCGCTGGACGAGCACGACTACGCGCGCTACGCCGAGGACCTGGCGACCCTGCGCACGCTCCGCGACGGGCCGGCGAGAACGGCCCCTCGCGCCGCCCCCGCGGGCGCGCGGCGCAAGCCCCGGGCGGCGTCCGGGCGTCGCCGGCGCGCCTGAGGCCCCGGATGTCCCGCGCGCCGCGGATGGTGGATCGGGGGGCCGACCGTTGACGGCCGAGCCGGTCCCCGATCGCCACCCCGCCTATGCGGCGGCGCTCCTCGACGCCGGCGAGAGGTTCCCCTCTCTCCTCGCCCTGGAGGTGGAGGCCGACGGAGGCCGGCTCCCATCGGCATTCGCGACCCGCTTCCCCGCCCGGCATCGACGCCTCCCGGCGCGCCCGGAGGGGCTCGTGGAGGCGCTCCGTGAGGTCGGGCGGAGCGGCGGGCCGGTCTTTCTGCGCGGGCCGGTCCACCTCTGGGCGGCGGAGGGGCTGGGCCCCCTCGTCCGCGACGTCGCACTTCCCCGCCGGAACGTCAAGATCATCGGCGACGACGGGGCGAGCGGGGGCGTCGCTTCGCGACGCGCTTCACCTACGCCCGACGACCTGACGGTGTTTCGGTCGGTCCCCGCGGTGACCGTCGTCGCCCCGGCGGACGGACCGTCGGTCCGTGCGGCCGTCGGGGCGCTCGCGGAGCGCGAAGGGACCGCCTACCTCCGCCTCCCCCCCGGGGATGCGCCGGCGCTCTCGGAGCTGCCGTTCGCGATCGGCCGGGCCCGCGAGCTCCGGGCCGGGACCGACCTGACCCTGCTCGGCTACGGGCCGATCCTCGGGCGCCTGCTCGGGGTAGCGCAGGAGCTCGCCGAGGTCGGGGTCGGCGCCCGGGTCCTCGATCTCGCCTCGGTCAAGCCGATCGACGAGGCGGCGATCCTCCGCGCCGCGCGGGACACCGGCGCCCTGCTGGTCGCCGAGCCGGCCCCGCTCCTGACCGGGCTCGGCACGCTCGTCGCGGCGCTGACGGCGGAGAACTATCCGGTTCCGGTCCGTCGTCTTGGCCTCTCCGACGTCGCCGGGGACGGCGAGGACCGGTCGGCCGCCGACGACCCCGGCCTCGCCCCGGAGCGGCTGCGCGACGAGGTCTGGGAGCTTCTCCGGTTGCGGGGGAAGGTTCAGTAACCCCCGCGGGTACCGGCGGGCGCGCGGACGGAGGCGACGACGATGGAGCTGTTCCTGGACACGGCGAGCGTCACCGAGATCAAGTCGATGTGGGACCTGGGGATCCTGGACGGGGTCACGACGAACCCCAGTCTGGTCGCCAAGGAAGGGCGCACCTTCGACTCGGTCCTCCGCGAGATCTGCGCCCTCGGCATCCCCTCGGTCTCCGCCGAGGTGACGGCGACCGACACCGACGGGATGCTCCGCGAGGGCCGACGCCTGCGCGCGATGCACCCGTCGATCTACGTGAAGGTCCCGATGATCCCGGCCGGCCTCCGCGCGACGAAGATCCTCGCGAAGGAGGGGACCCGCGTCAACATGACGCTCGTCTTCAGCGCGCCCCAGGCGCTGCTCGCGGCGAAGGTCGGGGCGACCTACGTCAGCCCGTTCATCGGCCGGCTGGACGACCAGGGCCAGGACGGGATGGAACTGATCCGCGAGATCGTGACGATCTACCGCAACTATCGGGTCCCGACGAAGATCCTGGTCGCGAGCGTCCGGCACCCGATGCACGTCGTGGACGCGGCGAAGATCGGGGCCGACATCGCGACGATGCCGCTGGCCGTGATGGAGAAGCTCGTCCAGCACCCGCTCACCGACCTCGGCCTCGCCCGGTTCCTGAAGGACTGGGAGAAGGTGCCGAAGGGATGAGCGGCCGCGCCGGGTCGCCGCCGCCCGACGTCGGGCTCCTCGAGCGCTACCTGCACCTCACCCGGGAGGCGCTCGCGCTGGTGACCCCCGGCGTCCCGGAACGGTCGTTCCTGCGCGGCGGGTCGGAGGACGTTCTGACGATGGCGCGCGCCTACCTCGCGGACGCCGAGCATTTCCGCGCGGCCGGCGACGCGGAGCGCGCACTGGCCGCGGTGAGCTACGCGCACGGCTGGCTGGACGCGGGGGTCCGGCTCGGCCTCCTCGACGGGAAGGGCGATGGCACCCGGTTCACCCTCTTCCGCTAGCGCCGGCGGGGCCGACGGCCCGCCGCTCACCGAGGCGGTCCTCGGCGCGATCGAGGCGCACCTCCGTCACCGCGAGCTGCGACGGGAGGAGCTGTACCAGCAAGCCCGCCGGCTGCGCCGCCTGGCCCAGGCGACGATGACGCGCCTGCACGTCGGCACCGCCGAGCCGTCCGAGCTCGCCGCGGTCCGCTCCTCGCTCGCCGAGCTCTCCGATCGCCTCCGCCGCGACGGGCGCGCCGACGAGCCGCTCGCGCACGACGCGCTGCAGGAGGCGGTCGAGGCGAGCCTGCTCGGCGCCGTGATCGCGGGGGGCCGCCTTCCCGGACCGGCCGACCTCGATGTGGAACCGGAACCCTACCTGCTCGGCCTCGGCGACGTCGTGGGCGAGGTGCGACGGCTCGTGCTCGAGCGGCTCGGGGCCGACGACCTCGAGGGGGCCGAGCGGCACCTCCATCTCATGGAGGAGCTGACGCAGTCGCTCCTCCGCTTCGACACGAGCCGGGCGATCGTCCAGCTGAAGCCGAAGCAGGACACGGCCCGCGCGCTGGTCGAACGGACCCGCGGGGAGGTCGTCATGGCCCGGTTCCTCGCACGGGTGCGCCCCGGCGCGGCCGGAGGGCCTTGAGCCGTGGCGCCCCGGACGACGATCGGCATCATCGGAGGGTCGGGGTTCGCCGGGATCCTCGGCGACGCGCCGACCCGCCACCGCGTGGCGACACCGTGGGGGGCGCCGAGCGGGGCGATCGAGGAGGGGACGGTCGGCGGGCTTCGCGTGCTGTTCCTCGCGCGTCACGGTCCCGGCCATACGATCCCGCCGCACCGGGTGAACTACCGCGCGAACATCGACGCCCTGCGGTCGCTCGGGGCCGAGGCGATCGTCACCGTCAGCTCGGTCGGCTCGCTGCGCGAGGAGCTGGCGCCGGGGACGTTCGTCCTGCCGGCGCAGTTCGTCGACCTCACCAAGCAGCGACCGACGACGTTCTTCGACGGGGGCCGGGTCTACCATGTCTCGCTCGCGGACCCGTTCTGCCCGCAGCTGGCGGGCGCGGCGCTCGAGGCCGGGCGGTCGACGGGCAGCCCCTTCGTCCCGGACCGGACCTACGTCTGCGTGGAGGGGCCCCGGTTCAGCACGCGGGCCGAGTCGAAGTTCTTCCGGAGCTTCGCCGACGTGATCGGGATGACGCTCGTCCCGGAGGTGACGCTCGCCCGCGAGCGGGGCCTCTGCTACGCCTGCCTGGCGATGGTCACCGACTACGACGTCTGGGCCGACAAGCCGGTCGACGCCCGGGAGATCGTCGCGACGATGGGACGAAACGCCGAACGGATGGGTCGGGTGCTCCAGGCCCTGCTTCCCCGGCTCGCGGTCGAGCCGACGTGCGCCTGCGCCCGAGCGCTGGACGACGCCGCGATCTAGCGGCGCCCGCTAATCGCCCGGCCGGCGCCGGACCGTGATCGGGATCCGTCCGGCGGCGAACTCCCGCTCGGCGATCTCCACCGGGTCGACGAGGGTCGCGGGGACCTCGATCAGGATCGGCGCCCCGAGCGACACCTGCAGGGCGCGGGCTCCGAGGATCCGGGCCCGCTCGAACCGGGTGAATTCGCCGCGGGACCGGAGCCGCGGGGCCGAGCGGTCGCTCACGTCGCTCTTCCCGGTCGCCGCGAGCATCGCAGCGGCCGTCAAGGGCCCGCCCACCAAAGGCACGCTATTTGACATTTGGGGAAGCGCGTCGCGCGCCTCCGCGCCGTCCGGGCCGTGCCCTTTTCCCTCGCCGGGCCTGCCGGGCGCGGAGGCCGTCCGATGGTCGCAGCGCTCGGCACCGCGGAGTACGATGCGCTGCTGGAGGTGTTCATCTTCCTCGCGCTGGCCGAGCTGATCACCCCGCTCGCGACCCGTCTCAAGCTCCCTCCGATCGCCGCCTGGCTGCTGCTGGGGATCCTGCTCAGCAGCTTCGCGGTCGGCGGGGTGCTGAACCGGGCGCTGGGCATCACCCTGTTCAGCGTCTCGAGCTACCTGCTGCTGTTCGCCGACCTCTCGGTCGTCCTGCTCCTCTTCGCGGCCGGCCTCGGCACCGGGGTCGGCGGCCTGCGCGACGCCGGCCTGGCGGCCGTCGGGGCGGCGATCGCCGGCGATCTCGTGCCGTTCGCGCTCACCGCGGCGGTCGCGGCGCTGTTCGTCCCGGTGAACACGGCGCTCCTGCTGGGGGTCGCCGCGGCCCCCACGAGCGCCGCCGTCGTCGCCTCCCTCCGCTCGAGCGAAGGGCGGCCGGACGATCGGGCGGGGCACCTCCTGTTGAACGCCGCCGCGCTGGACGACGTCGTCGCGCTGATCCTGCTCACCGTGGTCCTCGCGATCGTCGGGGGCCACGTCGACGTCCTGGCGATCACGGGGACGATCGTGGAGTCGGCCGTCGCCTGGGTGATCCTGCTCGTCGCCGCCGTCGTCGTGATCCCGCGCCTGCTCCGCCTGCCGGCGTTGCGGGAGACGCGCGGGATGCCGTTCCTGTTCCTCTTCCTCCTCGTCGCGGTCGTCATCGCGCTCGGCTTCTCGGCGGTGATCGGAGCGTTCATCGCCGGCCTCGCCGTCGCCGAGAGCCTGGTCGCCGCGCGGACCCGGGAGCTCACCGAGGTGCTGCTCGTCTTCTTCGGGGCCCTGTTCTTCGTCGTCGTCGGCGCCCAGTTCGACGCGCACGAGCTGGTGATCCCGGCGCTCGTCGCCGCCGGGCTGGGCCTCGCCGGCCTGGCGGCGCTCGGCAAGTTCGCCGGAGTCTACGGCTTCGCCCGGGCCAAGCTCGGTAGCGGGACGGAGGCACGGGCGGTCGCCACCGGGATGATCCCGCGGGGCGAGATCGGGCTCGTCGTCGGGGCGATCGGGCTGTCGAGCGGGCTGTTCGGACAGACCGAGTTCGGCGCGATCCTACTGATGTCGCTCGTCACGACGATCGTCGGGAGCCTCGCCTACCGTCGAGCCACGCAGGGCGCCGGGGCGTCGCTCGCCCCCGCGCCGGCGTGATCGCGCGCCCGCGGGGCTTCCCCGCCGTGGGTCGGCGTCGCACGGGGTCCTGCCGGGGTCGCCCCGCTGCGGACGCAGGTTTATCACCCGACGCCCCGCCAGCGAGCCTCCACCATGCGGCTCCTCGCGGTCGGCTGGGTCCTGACCCTCGCGCTCGCCGCCGTCGCGCTCGCTCCCATCGTCCCGGGGGCCGGCGGCCCGACTCGTTCTCCCGGCGCCCTGGAGGTCCCGGCGGTCGTCGCGCCGGGCGCCGCGGGCTTCTCGCTCACGGACCCGGGGGTCGCCCCGGCCGCGATCAGCCTCAGCTGGGCGGAGGCGACCGTGGACTGCTTCACGAACTACACCGTGTTCTACTCGACCGCGGGCACGAGCGGCCCTTGGCACGTCGCCGCCCCGAGCGTCACGAGCGAAGCGACGACCGCGCTCGTCGTCGACGACCTGGCTCCGGCGACCGCCTACTGGTGGATGGTCTCCGTCTACTACGATTCGGCGGTCCTGTGCCTCGGGGGGGCGACCTCGCAGTCCAGCACGGTCCTCGCCGAGACCCAGCCGGGAAGCGCCTACCTGACCTCCCCCTCGAACACGTCCGACTCCATCGCGCTCGCCTGGACGAACAACGCGAGCTACGGCGGGGGCCTCGCCTTCGGGCACTACGAGGTCGTGGAGGTCGACGACGGCACGGCCGCCAATTACACGAGCCTCGACGGCGCCGGCGATCTCTCCGCGACCGTCGGGGGCCTGCAGGCCGGCCACAGCTACGCGTTCTACGTCGACACCTACGACCTCTGCAGCGGCTGCGCGCCCGCGGGGGCGTCGATCAGCCGGTCGAACACCGTGAGCGCCGGGACCGCCGCCGCGCTGGGGGTCGTACTGACCCCGACACGGACGCTCCTCGATGCCGGGCTCCTGGACGGCTTTACGTGCACCGCGACGGGCGGGACCGCCCCGTACACCTTCGACTGGAACTTCACGAACGGCTCCAGCGTGTTCGCCCCGGGCCCGGCGACGAGCAGCTACGCCTACCTGCGGGCCTCGCCGGCCGGCTACACGGTCCGCTGCCAGGTCGTCGACCACGCGGGCGACCGGGCGGTCGTCGCCTCCCCGCCGATCGTCGTCCATGCGGACCCCCGGGCGGTGCTCGGGGCCGCCTCGGTGGAGGTGGTGGCCGGCGCGAGCGTCGAGCTACGGTGCACCGGCGCGGGCGGGACCGCCCCGCTGCGCGCGAACTGGACGCTCGGCGACGGCCGGGCCGTGGTCGGCGCGCACGCGACGAGCGACGTGAACGCGAGCTACGCGAGCCCCGGGACGTACCGGGCCGTCTGCACCGTCCGCGACGCGCTCGGCGTCAGCGCGGTCGCCGCGACGGTCGTCCAGGTCCACGCGGCGGCGCCCTTCCAGTGGCTGAGCGCGGCCGTCGTGCTGCTGATCGCCACCGCCCTCGGGGCGGTCGCCGCCGTCTTCGTCGGGGTCGGGCGACGGCGCGACGAGGAGGACGCCCGTCGTTCCGCGCTGTCCCGGTGGGTGCCGCCGACGGCCCCCGCGACGACGGTCCACGGCGCGAAGGTCTGTCCGAAGTGCGGCGCCGTCAACGTGCCGCTTCGCGGGCGCTGCCAGGCGTGCGGGGCGCAGCTGCCCCGCGGGCCCGGACCGTAGGGGTCCGCGCGGCTAGGCGTAGCCGAACTGGCGCCGGGCGAACTCGGTCATCCGCTCCGGGCTCCACGGCGGCTCCCAGACGATCTCGACCTTCACCTGCGGGGCACCGGCCGCGTTCCGGGCCGTCGTCTCGACCTCGCGCACCAGCTCGTCGACCGCCGGGCAGCCCGGGCTCGTCATCGTCATCCGGATCGTGAGCGCGCCGTCGTCGGCCCACGCGAAGCCGTAGAGCAGGCCGAGGTCGACGATGTTCATCGGGATCTCGGGGTCGTAGACGTTCTTGAGGGCCGCCCGCAGTCGCTCCTCCGCCGGTGCGTGGGGCCCGCTCGGGACGTCCGGGGCCTCGCGGGGCGCTTCGGCGGGCGGCGACGCCAGGCGCGACGGGAGGAACGGGCCGACGACCTCGAAGCCGGCGGGCTGGACGTCCGAGCGGTACCGCACCTCCGCGTCGCGGAGGAAGGAGACGCTCGCCTCGTCGACGAGCATCGGCACGCCGTCGATCGCCACGGGGATGTCGCGCACGCTCGGGTGGTCGAGCATCATCTGCGCGTGCGGCCGCATGCCGCGCTCCACCCAGAGCCGGACCCCGAAGCCGCTCGGACGCCCGGCGAGCGCCGCGGCGAGCGCCGCGCGGGCCGCCGGGTCCATCCGCAGACGGATCGACGCGGGGCTCTTCGCCTCCGTCGCGCCTCGCTCGTCGGCCACTTCGATCCGCTCCGATCGCGGAGGGCGCCGCGCGGCTATGGGGCTATCGGCCGAAGGCTAGCCGCCCGTGACGTCGCCGAGGAACTCCCGGATCGTCCCCACGAACTCGCGCGGCTGTTCGAGGATCGCCAGGTGGCTCGACCTCGGCAGGACCCGGAGGTGGGCGGGCTCGATCCGCTCGTTCGCCTCGACGGCCGCTTCGAAGAAGAAGTCGTACCGTCCGACGACGACCGCCGTCGGCACCTCGATGCGCGAGTAGTAGCGCCGCCCGTCCCACCGGGCGAGGGTGCCGTCGACCGCGAACTCGTCGCCCGTCCGGGTCATCATCGCGCGGTAGACGGGCGTCGCGAGGTGGGTCGCCTTCCAGTCCTGGGGCCAGCTGCGCAGGAACCGCGACTGGAACGGCTGCCCGATCGCCTCGCTCAGCGCCCGGTACTCCGGGGTGTCGAACGCCCGCGCCCGGGTCAGCTCGCGGAGCCGGGCCCGCTGCTTCGGGGAGGCGGCGGCGATCATCCGGCGGTTCGCCGCGCGCACCTCCTCGGCGCTGCCGGCGGTGGCGCAGAGCAGCAGGGAGGTGAGGTGGCGCTCGTAGCGGTGCGCGTACTCGAGCGCGGCGAAGCCGCCCGCCGAGAAGCCGAGGAGGTGGAGCTCGGAGATCTTGAGCGCCCGGCGGATGGCCTCCACGTCCTCCGCGAGGTTCGCGATGGTGTGCTCGGCCGTCCGGCGCGGGGCCCAGCTGTGGCCGACGCCCCGCGGATTGAACAGGATGACCCGGAGGTTCGCCGAGGCGAGCCGCATCAGCCCGCGCAGGTAGTGGTAGGTCAGCCCGGGCCCACCGGGGTGGACGAGGAGGGTCGCCGGGCCCTTCCCCTGCGCGATGTACTCGAACGCCCGCCGGCCGGGGACGTGCACCCGTCGCAGGCGCGCCACGACCGGCCATGACGGCCCCGGGCCAAAAGCGTCGCGTCCGCCCCGGGCCTACTGCGTGGGACCGAAGTCGAGGCGGCGGAAGCCCGCGACGGCCGCCAGGAACGTCAGGACGGCGAGGGCCCCCAGGATCGCGCCGGCGGTGAGGTCGCCCGGGCCGAAGTGGTGGTTGAAGGCGTCGCGCACCGTGTCGGCCGCGTAGGTGAGCGGGTTCCCCCACATCACCGCGCGCAGGACCGCCGGGGTCGCGCCGGTGATCGGGTAGTAGACGGACGAGATGAAGATCAGGAAATACTGCAGCAGCGACTGGATCGTGAAGTAGAGGTTCGCCGAGCGGATCCGCGAACCGATCGCGACGAGCAGCCCACCGAAGCACGTCGCGCCGAGGGCGATCGTTCCGAGGACGACCGCGAGCTCGAACGGCGTCAGCGCGTGGAGGCCGGCGAGCGGCAGCGCAACGAGCGCCATCAGCCCCACCCCGACGAGCGCGAAGAGCAGCGTCGTGAGGAGCAGGGCGGCGAGGTACTCCGCGCGCAGGAACGGCCCGCAGAAGATCTGCTCGACCATCGACCAGCGCCGGTCGAGCCAGAAGATCCGCCCGGCGAGGACGGCGCCGGTGATCATCTGGGAGGCGATCATCCCCGGGACGAGGTAGCTGACGTAGTTGCCGGAGGCGCCGACGGCGCTCGGCGGGACCAGGTGGTTGAACATCGTGCCGAGGATCACGATCAGGAACGCCGGCTGGCCGAACATCACGAGCAGCGTGATCGGGTCCAGGCTGGAGCGGAAGTTCCGGACGACGAGCCGGAGCACCGGCGGCAGGCGCGTCATGGGCCGACCTCATCGCCCAGCCGGACCCGCTCCTCCCCGTCGCGGACGAGCGAGACGAACGCATCCTCCAGCGTCGTCTCCTGGACCGCGATCCGCTCGATCTCGCGGCCGGTGCGCTGGGCCCAGCGGGCCAGCTCCGCGACGAGGTCCTCGGCGTTGCGCGCCCGGAACGTCAGGCGTCCGCCGACGCTCGTCCCGGGGGCGAAGGCGTCCCCCTTCGCCAGCAGCAGCCGGTCGAGCTCGGCCGCCTCGGCGGGGCTCAGCGGCCGGTCGAACTCCGCCTCGACGGTCCGCGCCCCCGCGAACCGACGCTTGAGCTCCTGGGGGGAGGCGACCGCCTCGAGATGGCCGTGCTGGAGGACCCCGATGCGGTCGCAGAGCCGGTCCGCCTCGTGGAGGATATGCGTCGTGAAGACGATGGTGAGCCCGGCGCGCGCCCGTCCGGCCAGGTAGTCGAGGATCCGCCCCCGGGTGAGCGCGTCGAGGCCGACGGTCGGCTCGTCGAGGAACAGCAGCTCCATGTCGTGCATCAGCTCCCGCGCCACCTGGAACCGCCGTCGTTCGCCGCCGGAGAGCGCCCACGGCTTGCGGTGGCGCAGCGGCCCGAGCTCGAACAGGTCGAGCATCGCTTCGGCGCGGGCCTTCGCCGTCTCGCGCGGGACCCCCCACATGAAGGCGTACAGGCGAAGGTTCGCCTCGACGCTCACGAAGTCGAGCGACTCCGCCTGGAGCACGACACCGAGACGGCTCCGCTCCGCCCGACCGCAGCGCGCCAGCTCCCGCCCGAACAGCCGGCCCCCGCCCTCGGTCGGCGACAGCAGGGTGCTGAGAAGGCGGACGGTCGTCGTCTTCCCGGCCCCGTTGCGGCCGAGAAGGCCGAAGACCTCGCCCCGCCGCAGCGCGAAGGAGAGGTGGCGGACCGCGAAATCCCCGGACCGATAGGCGAAACCGAGGTCGATCGCCTCGACGACCGGCGCGGTGTCGCCGGTCGTGGGGGTTGCCGAGGGCCCAGGAGCGGCGGTCACCACGCGTGCGCTCCGCTCGCGCTCGGAGGGTCCCCGGGGCACCGGCCGCCGTTCGGCGGAGGGCGCACCGGGGGCGAAAGCGACCGCGCGACGGATGCGGGCACCGGGATTTGAACCCGGGTTATAGGCTTGGCAAGCCTATGTGATAACCAGACTACACTATGCCCGCGTGAGGTCGCGATCCGCTCGTGCTCCGAGGAGGGACGTGCGGGCTTGGGCGACGGCGCGCCCCGCTCCGGTCGTTCGCGTCCCCTCCGGCCCGGCCGGACGCGGGTCGCCACTATAACTCCGACCGTCGGCGAGCCGGTTCCTTCGCCTTCCGCGGGGCCGCCGGCCGACGGAAGCTAAGCTCGCCCCGCCGCTCGTCCGGCGACCGCCGCCCGACTCCGGCCGGGCCGGGCTTCGCGGTCCCGCGCAGATGACCGATCGTTGGGCCGACGGGGACGTGGCCGCCCTGATCACCGTCGGCGAGCCCCCCCGGCTGCTGCGGCTCCGCGCCGAGCCCCTGGCGGTCGGCACGGAAGGTGTCCTGGACCTCTCCGGTGAGCTCGGCCGGCCCCCCGGCGGTACGGTCGAGTGGCTCGGACGCCGCTACCGGCTGGTGCGACCGTCCCTCGCCGACGTTCTCGGCACCCTCGCCCGCAGCGCCCAGATCGTGACCCCCAAGGACGCCGCCTACCTCGCGCACCTCGCCGGGGTCGTCCCCGGCGCTTCGGTCGCAGAGGCCGGCGCCGGCTCCGGCGCCCTCACCGTCGTCCTCGCCACGCAGGTCGGTCCGACCGGTCGGGTCACGACCTACGACCGCCGGGCCGAGTTCCTCGAGGCGGCGCGTCGGAACGTCGAGCGGGCCGGGCTCGGCGACCGGGTCGACTTCCGCTTGCGCGATGTCGCCACGGACGGCCTGGAGGGCGCGGAGCTCTCGAGCGTCCTTCTGGACCTGCCCGAGCCCTGGGCGGTCGTCGCCTCGGCCCGCTCGGTGCTCGCGGCGGGAGGCTACCTGGCGACCTACACCCCGACGTACAACCAGCTCGAGCGCACCGTCCGGGCCATGCGGGAGCAGGGGCTGGACGGCGTCCGGTCCCTGGAGCTGCTCGAGCGACCGATCCAGGTCGGCGACGGCGGCACCCGGCCGGCGTTCGAGATGCTCGGGCACACCGCCTTTCTCGCGGTCGGCCGCAAGGTCCTCTGACGATGGTCGTCGCCTCGCTCACGATCGGCGGTGTGGTCGGCGTCCTGCTCTCCGGCGCGTTCCTCTGGTGGGAGGTCGGCCGGTTCGCGTCGCCGCAGGTGCCGGTGACCCGGTTCGACGAACGGAAGGTGCTGGCGGCCTACACCGTCGGGCTCTTCGCCGGGGTCCCGTTCGCGGTCGCCTACGTCCTCCTGCTCGCCTCGATGGCGAACGGCGCGCTCCCCGGCGCGCTGCTCTTCCTCGTCGCGCTCGTCGCCGGCACCGAGCTGGCGCAGGTGTTCGTGACGCGGAGCCAGTACTGGGGCGCCGGCGTGGCCCTCCCGTTCTACCTGGTCTCCTTCCGCGCCGGGATCGGCGGGATCCTCGCGCTCACCGCCGTGGCGGCCTACCTCGGCGGCGTCGCCCACCCGCAGGCCGCGGGAACGGCCGCGGCCCTCCTCAGCGCCGTCGCCCTGGTCGCGGTCGAGGTCGCCGGGGCGCTCCTGTCCCGACGGGAGCCAAGGCCGATCGCCTCCCGGACCGGCGGCCCCCTCGCCGGGGGGATCTTCGGCGGGGTCGCCTTCTTCCTCCTCGGCCTCGGCCCGCTCACCGGGGCCGCGGGGGCGATCGCCGCACCGCTGGTCGTGACGGCCGGGGCCGTGCTGGCCTACCGGGGCCGGCGGGTCCTGCTCGAGGCCGTGCCGGCCCCGGGTACTGGGACTCCGCCGTCGACCCCCGCGGACCGGCCGTTGCCGTACGGCCGCACGGACGCCCGGCCGACGACGCCCCCGGCGGACGACGGTCGCCCGCCGGCCTGACCGCCGTCCCGGCGCGGCCCCCGCCGGGCCTTGCCCCCGCCGTCGGTAGAATCATAAGGCAGGGCGCGTGGCCCCTCGCGCATGCCGGCCGAGGAGGGCGAGCCGACGCTCGGGCGACGCCTGCGCGTCGGGCTGCGCGTCCATCGCGCGGTGATCTCGATCGCGGTGCTCGCGATCGGCTTCTTTCTCTCGATCCTCGCGCTCGGCTACTTCACGCCGCTGAACACCGCCTCCCCGTTCTCTCAGATCAATCAGGCGACCGACCACAACGGCGTCAACTACAACCTCCTCTTCGTCTTCGTCGGGCCGATCCTGATCATCATCGGCGGCTACCTGGTCGGCGCCTACTTCTGGGCGCGCCAGCGGTTCGAGCACCTGATGCTGACCAAGAGCAAGGCGGAGTTCCTCCGGAACCTCCCCGAGGTCGAGGAGCTCCTCTGGGACCTCACGCCGGCCGACGAGCTTCGGTACGACGCGAAGCTCGCCGAGCTGCGGTTGCGGCGCTAGCGCGCGGCGCGCGTTAAGTAGCCGTCCCCGGTCGAAGCCCCGTGGCGACCGGTGCGGGCGGCCCCAAGGACTTCAGCTTCCGCCGGCTTCGGACGCCGGAAGAGTACCGCAACGCCGAGGAGCTGCAGCGCGAGGCGCTCGGAGCGGAGGCGGCGCTCGCGCTCCCCGCGCCGCAGCTGCGCTCGCTGCAGGACAACGGTGGCCTCGTCCTGGGCGCCTTCGCCGACATCTACCTCGCCGGCGTGATCGCCACGACGATCGGCTGGGACGGCACCCGCCTCTACCATCACGTCGGCGCCGCGGTCGTCCGCCCGGCCTACCAGAACCATCGCCTCGGCTTCCGGCTCGCCGCCTACCTTCGCGACGAGGTCCTCGGGCTCGGCCTGCCGGAGGTTCGCTGGTCGTTCGACCCGCTCCAGCACGCCGGCGCCGCCCTCTCGGTCCGTCGTCTGGGCGCCCGGCCGGAGTCGTTCCACCCGAACTACTTCGGCCAGTTGCTCGGCGGGAGCGGTGCCCGCGACGAGAGCGACCGCCTTCGGGTCCGCTGGGCGCTCGCGGACGAGGCGGTCGCCCGGCGGCTCGCCGGCGCGATCCCGAGCGCGGAGGAGGACCGGCGGCGGCACGCCGGGGCGGCGGCGCTGGTGGAGACGGAGCTCGGCGAGAGCGGGCTGCGTCTGCCGACCGCCGTCACCGAGCCGCAGGGCGCCGACGCCCACCTCGAGGTGCCGTTCGACCTCGGCTCGATCCGGACCCACGAGGCCGCGGCGGCCCGCCGGTGGCGTCACGCGGTCCGTGACGCGCTGCGTGCGGCGTTCGACCTCGGCTACGCCATCGACGACTTCGCGACCGTGCCGCTCGAGCACGAGCGACGCTGCTTCTACTTCCTACGCCCCTCCCCGCCCGCCGCGTCGGCGGCCGGGGCCTAGCGCGCGGGGCCCCCCGTCGCAAGGGGTTATCGGCGGGGGCGCCGCTAGCGGCCGGGGGGACCGTGTCCGCCGCAGCGGGGACCGCCACGTCCACGCGCACGGGGCTCTACCTGATCCTCGGCCTGGCCGTGCTCGTCGGGGTCGTCGGGGGCCTGCTGCTGGCCGGGGCGCCCGCGCCTCCGGCTCCGCGAGCGGGCGAGGTGCAGATCGACCTGCCGACGTGGGGCTGGGGGCTCCTCTTCCTCCTCCCGATGTTCGCCGCCGTGGCGGGGGTGGTGGTCCAGCGGGTGCGTAGCGGCGGCGCGCGCTCTCGACGCGGTCTCGCCGTCGCTCTCGTGATCATCGTCGGCGCCCTGATCGCGCTCGGCGTTCTTCTCGCGATCGCCCATCCCGGGCCCCAGGGCTCGGTGACCGTGGACCGGCAGTCGCCTCCGACCAACAGTACTCCCCCATCGAACCACACCGGCACCTCCGGTGGGAGCGGAGGCGGGACGGGCCCGATCGCCGGCGCGAGCACCGTTACGATCAACGGCTGGGAGATCCTCGCGGTCGCCCTCGGGCTCGTGGGGCTCGTGACGTGCCTGACGATCCCCGGCCTTCTCGGCCGCGGGACCGGGGGCCGGCGATCCGAGGGGGGCCCGGCGGCCGATCCCGAGACGGTCCGGGCGGCCCTGGGCGACGCCCAGCTTGCGATCGGCAAGGGCGGCGACCCGCGCGAGACGGTCGTCCAGCTCTACCTTCGGCTGGTCCGGGCGCTCGAGCCGCACGTCGGATCGATCGAGCCGCTGACGGCGCGGGAGATCCGCCGCCGGTTGCTGGAGCCGCTCGGCGTCCGGGGGGCGCCGGCGCAGGAGCTCACCGATCTCTTCGAGGAGGCCCGGTACTCGCGCCACCCGATGGGGCCCGAGGCGGCGACGCGGTGTCAGCGCACCCTCGCCGCGGTGGAGGCGGACCTCGCCCGGAGCCTGGGGTCGTGAGCGGCACGTTCCCCTGGTGGTGGTGGTTGCTCGCCATCGCGTTCGCCGGAGCCGCCGTCGCGGAGTCGTCGACCTACGCGGTCGCGGTGCCGCTCGCTACGGCGGCGGTGGCGATCGCCCTCCTCGCGTTGCTCCTGTCGATCTGGCGGCTCGGCGTCCCCCGCCGACCCGCGCTTCCCCCGCCGCCGGACCCGCACAGTCGCATCCGGGAGTGGTGGGGCGCCGGTCGGATCGGCCGTGAAGAGGTGGTCCTGCTCCTCGATGGCCTGACGCGCCGCGCGATCGATCGCCGGCTCCCCGTCCGGCCGGCCCCGGAGCTCGAGCCGCTCCTTAGGATGAGCGAGGCGGACTGGCGCCGGTACGTCGAGCGGCGCCTCGCCCGGCTCGAGGGCGGGGCGTGAGCGCGGCGCCGGTCGGCGGCGGTCGCTTCCACTGGACCGGACGCGCCTACCTGCTGCTCGGCTCCGCGGTGCTGCTCGCGCTCCTCGCGGTGGCCCTCCGCTCGCCGGTGCCCCTGCTCGTCGCCGTCCCGCTGCTCTTCGCTCCGTTCATCGCCGCCTCGGTCGCCCCGCCGGCCTCGTTGCGCGCGGACCTCAGCTGGGAGGCCCGGGGGCTCGGCGCCTCGGTCGAGGTCGAGGGCACGTTGCGCGGCGAATTCGGGAGCGCCACCTCCGACCTGGAGATCGACCTCTATCCGCCCGCCGGGGCCCGGCTCGTGCGCCGGGCGGAGCTGATACGGGGCCCGACGGCGGTCGAGTTCGCCACGGCGTGGGCGTTCCGGGAGCCGACGATCACCCACGCCGACCCGCCGCGCGTCGTCTGGCGGGACCCGCTCGGGCTCGGCGAGCGCGAGCTCGGCGGGCTCCGGCCCCCCCTCCCCCTGGAGCGGTACCCGGCCGAGCTCCACCGCCTCGGCGCGATCCGGCTCGCCCGGACGATCGCGCTGCCGGGGGAGACGCGGTCGCCGCGCCTCGGCCCGGACGGGGAGTTCTTCGGTCTGCGCGACGCCGCACCGGACGAGCCCGGTCGTCGGATCAACTGGCGGGCGTCGGCGCGCGCCGGTCGGCTCGTCGTCAACGACTACCTGCTCGACCGGACGGGCGACGTGCTCCTGCTGCTGGACAGCCGGCCGACGAGCCGGGGTCCGGCCGTCGACGGGCGGCTGCTGGCCGTAGCCCGGGCGGGGGCCTACGGGATCGCCGACGCGCTCCTGCGGACGAAGGCCCGGGTCGGTTTCGCGAGCTTCGGCGAGTTCCTCTCCGCGGTACCGCTCGCCTCCGGTCGCGGACACCGCGTCCGTCTGCTCCAGGCCGTGCTCGCGAGCGGCCTCGCGGAGGTCGCCGGTCCGGCGGCCCGCTGCGCGCACTCGCTCCGCCGCTACTACCGGCCGGGCGTGACGACGCTCCTCGTCTCCGGCTGGACCGATGACCCCGGGGAGGATCTCGCGCCGTACCTGCGCTACGGCGGCTATCCGCCGTGCCTGATCGCCCCCTCGCCGCTCCCGATGGTCCAGGGTCGGGGCGGCTTCGCCCCCGACGACGAGGCGCTGATCGCGCGGCTCGAGCGCGCGGAGCGCCGGGTCCGGCTCGCGGAGGTCTGGCCGTACGCCCCGGTCGTGGACTGGGAGGATTACTGGTCGTTCGAGGGTCTCGTCCGGCTCCTGCGCCAGCCGGCGCACCGGAGGGTCGCATGAGCGTACCATCTCCCGTGCGGCCGGGCCCCCGCCCGGTCGCGCTCGCCCTGGTCGCCGTCGCCTTCGGCGGCTTCGGGCTGCTCGGCGGGCTCCCGTACTTCGCGGGGGTCGCCGTGGGGGCCGGTGGCCTCCTGGCCGCCGAGGCGACGCGCCGGCTCCGACCCTGGGGATCGCCGTCCGTCCCCCTGCTGCCCGCGATCGGG
>JASHTI010000051.1 GCA_030040625.1 Thermoplasmata archaeon | reverse complement strand
CCCTGCCACTCGGACGGGGGCTGGCCGGGGCGGCGGCGGCGCCGCAGGAGTAGGAGGGCGAGGAGGAGGGCGACGACCACGACCCCGACGGAGGCCGCGACGGCCCACAGCGGGAACGTGGAGGAGGCGACGCACTGCCCGTACGTGCAGTTCGAAGCGGCGCGAACGACCCCGGTGTTAGGGCTGAGACCGGCGGCGACGACGACCCCGAGCATGCCGAGCCCGAGGGTCAGGGGCACGATGGCGCGACGCCGCAGGGTCATTCGGATGGAGGTTCCCCCCGGAGCCGGCCCGCTCCGGAATCGTTCCATGCCGGTAGTCCTATGTAAGGATACCGCGAGCCGCCCGCCTCGCCCGGGCCCCGCCGGCGCGGCTTCGACCGTCGGAGGCGGGGGTCTAGCGGGACCGAAGGCCGAGCCGTCGGGCGAGCGTGCGGACGAGCGGGACCGGGCGTCCGAGCCGCTGTTCGACGGAGTTCAGCAGGAGCCGGTCCCCCTCGCCGATCGAGCCCGTCGCCAGGATCGCGAGGGCGAGCAGGAGGAAGACCCCGATCGCGAGGACCGGGAGGGCCAGCAACGGCAGGTGCGGGCGGAGAAGGGCGAGGCCGAGCGCGATCGGCACCCCGACGACGGCGACCGGGAGGAGGAAGTCGCGTCGGAACGGATGGTAGCCCTCCGACCGCGCGAGCTCCGTGAGGCAGAGCGCGGCGTAGACGACGTTGGAGACCGCCCAGGCCGCGGCGGCGCCGCTCTGCCCGTAGCGGGGCACGAGCAGCAGGGCGATCCCGACGTCCGAGATACCGGCGATCGTCGCGTTCACGGCGAGCAGGCGAGCCTGGCCGCAGGCGACCTGGGCCATCGCCGCGGGCCCGAGCAGCGTCCCGACGAACGCCCCGAGGACGACGAGCTGGAGCGGGAGCACGACGTGAGAGTAGCCGGTACCGTAGACGAACGCCAGCGAGTCGGACGGCAGGAAGACGAAGACCAGGAACAGCGGGAGCGAGAAGAGGGTCAGCCACTTGGTCACCGCAGCGTAGGTCAGCCCGACGGCGCGTCGCTCGCCCCGGGCGAGCAGCCCGGAAGCGACCGGCAGGAAGATGTACGACGCGGAGGCGATGCCGATCTGCACCAGCTTGGCGAGCGTCAGGCTCGCCGAGTACGCCCCGACCTCCCCGTAGTGCAGCGCACCGAGCACGAGCGTGTCGCCGGAGCCGGCGATGCTGACCATCAGACCGTAGACGAAGAGCGGCGCGATCAGCCGGAGCAGCCGGGAGCGGCTGGAGGCGTCGGTGGCGCCCCGGAGCATCCCCTCCGGCAGCCGGCGAGCGGTGTAGGCGAGCGTCAGCCCGAGGGTGAGCGCCGAGGCGACGGCGAACGCCGCGACCGCCCCGTCGAACGTCACCCCGTGCGCCGGGAGCAGAAAGGCGATCGCCAGCAGCGCGAGGAAGAGCCCCGGGTTCGCGATCTGAAGGAACACGGCGTTCGGGGTGACGTTCGAGAACCCCTGGAACACGGAGGCGAGGATCGTGGCGAGGATGAGGCAGCCGAGGGCGGGACCGAAGAGGTCCAGGCCGACGCCGAGCTGCGGCGCCGCGAGGCGGTGGGCGAGCACCGGCGCGAGGGCGACGAGGCTCGCGCCCCCCGCGACGGCGGCGATCGTGCCGAAGAGGAGGCCGTTGCGGATGACCCCGCGCCGCTCGTCGTCGGTCCGGGCGTACGATAGGCTCCGGGCGATCGCGACGGTGAGGCCGTAGGTCCCGACCGCGAGGATCACCTGGGTGAGGGTGTAGCCCAGCGAGAAGGCGTTCCAGTCGGCGACCGAGACGTTCCGCACGATCAGGACGCGGGCGAGGAAGCCGAAGCCGACCAGGACGAGGGTGGCGACCATCAGGATCACCGTCCCGAAGGTGACGGTCGCGTAGCCGGCCCGCGCTTCCCCCGAACCGTCCGTGCCCACGATGTCGACCGCCGGGACGCCTGCTCCCGTCCTCCAGTAAAAACCCTGCGAATCGGCGGAGGCCCCGGTCCCGGGGGGTCCGAACGGGCCGCGCCCGTCGCGTGTCGCGCCCTACGCGGCGCTGTCGCCGCCGTCGCCGGACGGCGGGCTCGCGCCGGAGTCGGTCCCCGACTCGGGAGCCTCGCTCCACTGCTGGGACTGCTCCCCGCCCTCGGAGCCTTCGGACCAGCCCTGGGCGCCCTCGGCGGTCGTCCCGCCCGCGGCGGCTCCGGCTTCCGCGTCCCCGGCGGGGGGACGGCGCCGGCGGCTCCGGCGCAGGAGCAGCAGCGCGGCGATGAGGGCGATGATCACCACGGCGATCGACAGGCTGACGGCCCACAGCGGGAACGGCTGGGAAGCGGGGCACTTTCCGTAGGTGCAGCTCGAAGAGGCGCTCACGACGCCCGTATCCGGCAGCAGCCCGGCCAGGACCACCACGGCGAGCATCGCCACGGCCAGGGTCAACGGCAACGCCCTCCAGATGCGAGAACGGACGGACGTCGCCAGCTTGACCACCCAGCCCAACTCCCGGCGGTGGGGCGCGGAACGACTTAACCCTACCGCCCGACCGCCGGCGGCCGCCGGTAATACGTCAGCCCCGGAACCCGAGGGCCCGCGCGCGGCCCGGCGCGGCCCGCCCGGTCGAGGCTCCGGGACTAAATCCCGGCGCGCCTCGCACCGGCGTGAGCGTTCCGGGCCCCCCGGCCGCGCTGTGGGCGCTCAGCGTCGTCCTCTGGGCCGCCGCCGCCGCGGTCCTCGGCGAGGCGATCCGCGGCACGCTGGACCGCGGGCTGCCGCTCTGGCGTTCTCCGGAGCCGCTGGAGCGGTTCCTGCTCGATCTGTACGTCGGGGGCGCGGCGATGTACCTGCTCGCGGCGGTGGAGATCGGTGCGTTCGTGGCCCCGATCGTCGAGCTGCTGCCGGTCGCCGGGGGCGTGGTCGTGCTGGTCCGCGTCGCCCGCGCCCGCCGCGAGGGTCGCGCCGGCCGCCTGGTCGCGGAGGCCGCGGACGGGCTCCTCCACCGGTGGGCCGGCCTCGCGATCGTCTCGGCGCTGGGACTCTTCGCGGTGGAGCTCGCGACGGCGATGCCGGCCGCGACCGGCAACACCTACGACTCCTCCCTCTTCACGACGTACGTCGCACTCCTGCTCCAGCACGGGAGCGTGCCGCTCTCCTTCCACCCGTACGGCGCGGCGGCGCTGCTCTACCCGCAGGGCAGCACCGTCTGGTTCGCGTGGGCCCAGCAGAGCTTCGGCCTGCCGCCCGCCCGGACCACGCTCCTCGTCACGCCGTTCTTCCTCGGCCTGATGCCGCTCTCCGGCTACGTGCTCGGCCGGCGGCTTCTCGGATCGGCCCGGGTCGGTGCGGTCTTCGCGATCTCGCTCGCGTTCCTCGGTCCCTCGACCCGCGCGATGGTCGGCGGCAGCAACGACTTCGTGCTCGCGGCGCCGCTGCTGCTGCTCCTCGTCGCCTGGTCGACCCTGTGGTGGACGACCGCGCTGCCGACCGTCCGGGACGCCGTCGGCTTCGGGCTCCTCCTGGGCTACGCGGGGGCGCTGAACGTCGTCGGGACCGAGTGGCTGTTGCCCGCGCTCCTCCTCGCCGGCCTGCTCGCGGCCCCCCGGTTCGCCGGGCGCGCCCTCGCGTGGATCGGCCGCTGGGCCATCGCCGGGACGACCGCGCTCCTGGCCGGCATCCCGTCGATCTACGTGCTGCTCGCCGCCCGTGCCGCCCCCGCGAGCCTCGCCGGCGCGCTGACCCCCACGCGGGGCGCCGCGCCGGGCTTCGACTCGCCGCAGTTCATCGCCGATGTCGACCCGCTGCTCTTCCGCGGCATCGACGTGGCGCTCTCGCCGGTCCCGATCGTCCGCCTCGGGCTCGCGATCCTCCTCGTGCTGGGGGCGGCGGCGCTCCTCCTCCTCGCCGGTCGACCGTCCCCTCCCGCGCGCTGGCTCCGCTTCGGCCGCTGGACGCTCGCCGCGGCCGTCACGCTGGTCGCGTGGATCGTCCTGCTGTGCCTCCCGCGGACGGCGGACTCGCCGCTCCGGCTGCTTCCGTACCTATCCAACGCCCAGGAGATGTCGATCTGGCTGTTCCTGTTCTTCGGCCTCGTCGCGACGGT
>JASHTI010000050.1 GCA_030040625.1 Thermoplasmata archaeon | reverse complement strand
TCGGCGCGACGAACATCCTCACGACGCGGTTCGTCCTCCGCCGCGGCCTGATCCTCACCGTAACGGACTTCATGCCGATCGGCGGGAAGCCGACCGCCGAGGAGGCCCCCCGCATCGTACGTCGCCTCGGCGCGCGGGGAGGCCCGATCGCGGTCCGGGTCGCCGCCGATCCGCGCTTCGACTACGCCCGGGCACCGGCCGCGTGGCGGCTCGAGGGGGAGCGGGCGGTGGCCGAAGGGGCCGGCGAACGCCTCGGCCTGCGCGGGCCCTGGTGCTGGAGCCGCGCGGGACCCGCCGCCCACGCCGAGGGGATCGTCGCGCCCGGGCGCCCGGAGTTCGTCGAGCTCGGATGGGGCGGCCTCTCCGAAGGCGGGCCACCGCCTGAAACGCTCCTCAGCCTGACCGACGCTTACTGGCGCGGGTGGGTCTCCCCCGAGGACGCCCCGCTCCGCCGGGTCGCCGCCCGCTGGCACCCCTGGGTGGAGCGCTCCGAGCTCGTCCTCAAGCTCCTCTCCTACTCGGACTCCGGGGTCTTCGTCGCGGCCCCGACGACCTCGCTGCCCGAGTGGCTCGGGGGCGCTCGGAACTGGGACTACCGCTACGTGTGGCTCCGGGACGCGGCGTTCACCGCCCAGGTCTTCCTGCTGCTCGGGCACCTGCCCGAGGCCCGCGCCTACGTCCGATGGGCGTTCGAGCGGGCGAAGCCGACGCTCGAGGGGGCCGGACTCCGGAGCCTCTACGCCGTCGACGGCGGCGACCCTCCCCCGGAGACGGAGCTCGCGGAGCTCGCCGGCTATCGCGCGTCCCGGCCAGTGCGCTTCGGGAACGCGGCGGTCCTCCAGCGTCAGCTCGACGTCTACGGCGAGCTCCTCGACGCCGCCGCCCTGCTCGAGCGGTTCGATCCGGCGTTCGTCCGCGACCACTGGGCGACCGTGGAGGCGCTCGCCGACACGGCCGCGCAGCTCTGGACGAGCCCGGATTACGGCATCTGGGAGTCGCGGAACGGTCCGGCCCAGTACGTCCATTCGAAGCTGATGTGCTGGGTCGCGCTCGACCGAGCGACCGGGCTCGGGCGAGCGCTCGGGCGCACCGACCACGTCGAGCTCTGGGAGCGGAGCGCCCAGCGGGTCCGGGAGGTGATCCTCACGGAGGGCTACGACGCCGCCGCCGGCGCGTTCACCCAGCGCCTGGGAGCCCCCGAACTGGACGCGAGCGCCCTGCGCATCCCGCTCGTCGGGTTCCTGCCGGCCGACGACGCGCGGGTCGTCGGAACCGTCCGAGCCGTGGAGCGGGAGCTGGCGGACGGGCCGTTCGTCTACCGCTACCGCCGGCCCGACGGGCAGGACGGCCCGGAAGGGGCGTTCCTGCTGGCGTCGTTCTGGCTCGTGGAGTGCCTCGCCAAGGGCGGGCAGATCGCCCGGGCCCGGCAGCACTGGCAGGCCCTGCTCGAATCCGGCGGACCCCTGCTGCTCTTCTCCGAGGAGCACGACCCGGGCTCCGGGCTCGCGCTCGGGAACTATCCGCAGGCGTTCACCCACATCGGGTTGCTGCGTGCGGCCCTCGCGCTGGGGCTCGTCGCCTCCGACGAGTGATCGGCGGCCCCCTCCGGGCGCCCCCGGCGTTGCCTCGGTCCGCGAGCCCGGAGGGCGTGCCGGCTCCCGCCAACGTCTTGCGGCGCCCACCGGTGGGCGACGTGCTCCCGATCGATCGGCGACCGCCCGCGGTCGGGGGATTGTGACCTACGATGGCAACCGCCCCCGAGCCGGTCCGTTCCGGCGCTGAGCGCCTCGGCGACTTCACCACCTCGGATCGCCGGATGGTGACGATCGCCCTGCTGGCGGTCGTCGTGGGGGTCCTGGGCGCCCTCGTGGCCGCGGCCCTCTACGACCTCATCGGGTTCTTCACGAACCTGTTCTACTTCGGCCGGCTCTCGGTCGCCGCGGTCCCCCCGGCGAACACCTGGGGAACGCTCTCGATCGCCGTCCCGGTCGCCGGCGGGCTCCTGGTCGGCCTGATGGCCCGGTTCGGCTCGGAGCGGATCCGCGGGCACGGGATCCCCGAGGCGCTCGAGGCGATCCTGATCGACCGAAGCAAGATCCAGCCCAAGCTGACCGTGCTGAAGCCGGTCTCTTCGGCCGTCTCGATCGGAACCGGCGGCCCGTTCGGGGCCGAGGGCCCGATCATCATGACCGGCGGCGCCCTCGGCTCTCTGTTCGGGCAGACCCTGCGCTTGTCGGCCTCCGAACGCAAGACCTTGCTGGTCGCCGGGGCGGCGGCCGGGATGTCGGCGATCTTCAACACGCCGGTCGCGGCCGTCCTTCTCGCGGTGGAGCTGCTCCTTTTCGAGTGGCGCCCCCGGAGCCTGATCCCGGTCGGCGCGGCGAGCGCCACGGCGGCGTTCCTGAGCTGGTACCTCGTTCCGGCGCACGGCTTCGGGCCGCTGTTCCCGATCCCCCTCAGCCCCTACCCGACCGGCTGGATCCTGGCGGGCGCGCTCCTGGTAGGCTTGGTCGCGGGGGTCTTCTCCACCGCCCTGACCGCGGCCGTCTACTTCTTCGAGGACGCGTTCCGGCGGCTCCCGATCCACTGGATGTGGTGGCCCGCGATCGGCGGGGTCGTCGTCGGGATCGGCGGGCTGATCGCCGTCCAGTCGCTCGGCGTCGGCTACGGGACGATCTGCGCGATGATGGGCTGCTCGAACGGGCAGCTGACGCGCCTCGCTCCCGCGCTCGAGGTGACGGTGGTGTTCGTCGTGACCCTCCTCGTGGTCAAGGCGCTGATCTGGTCGATCGCGCTCGGCTCCGGGACCTCGGGCGGGGTGCTCGCGCCCCTGCTGATCATGGGGGGCGCCCTCGGCCTCCTCGAGGCGCACCTCCTGCCGTTCGGCTCCGTTCCGCTGTGGGTCCTCGTGAGCATGTCGGCGACGCTCGGCGGGACCATGCGTTCGCCGTTCACGGGAGTCGTCTTCGCCCTCGAGCTGACCCACGACGTGACGGCCCTCCTGCCGTTGCTGGTCGCCGGCCTGGTCGCCGAAGGGGTCACGGTGATCACCATGAAGCGTTCGATCCTCACCGAGAAGGTCGCACGCCGCGGCGTCCACGTCGCGCGGGAGTACTCCGCGGACCCCCTGGAGCAGGTCCCGGTCCGCGCGGTGATGCACACGGGCGTCGCCACGGTCCCGGCCGATCTGACGGTCGAAGAGGCGCTGCGCTCCGCCGACGTTCCGCGCGAGCGGGAGATCGGCCTCGTCCTCCTCTCGGATGCCGGGCGCCCGTCCGGCTTCATCGCCCGCGGGGACCTGCGTCGGTTCCTGGAGGAGGGCGGACGCGCCTCCACGCCCGTGCGCGAGCTGGGCCGCCCGCTCGCCGGCAGCGTGACGCCGGGCGACCCGATGCGCCGGGCCGCCGAGCGGCTCGGGGCCGGGGACGGCAACGCGATCCCGGTCGTCGACCCCGACGAGCCGACCCAGGTCGTCGGCTATCTGACGCGCGACTCGTTGCTCGACGCGCGCGTGCTCCATCAGCGCCTCGACCAGGACCGCGAGCGGCCGATCGATCTGGCCGGCGGCCTCCGACGTCCGCCGGCGCGGCCGCCTCCGAGCGGAGAGGAGCCGCCCGGTTCGCCGCCGCCCTCGCCGTAGGATCCCGGCAGGCCGGCCCGACCGGTGGGCCCCACCCCAGGCGACTCCGAGAGCTCGGCGACCGGGGCGTCGAGCGCCCCGCCGCGACCGATCGCGGCCCTCGTCCGGGGGCTCGTCGATCGAGGACGGTCGCGGGCCTACTCCGTCGCCCGCACGGCCTCGGACGGCGGGAGGCGCGCGGCTCGCAGCGATGGGAGCGCGATCGCGACGAGGACGAGCAGGTAGGCGATCACCGCGACCTCGACGACCGTCACCCACGGAGCGACGAACGACTGGATCCCCTCCGTGACCGCGCTCGGAGACAGCGAGATGTTGTAGACGACGAGCAACCCGAGGGCGACCCCTATGGCGATCCCGAGGACCGTGACGAACGAGTACTCGAGGAACAGCGAGCGCAGCACCATGCCGCGGGTGAAGCCGGTCGCCCGGAGCATGCCGATCTCCCGGCGGCGCTCTACGACGGCCCGCAGCGCGAAGATCCCCATCGCCGCGATCCCGACGCCGAGCCCCAGGCCGACGAAGATCTCCAGGAGGCCGATGAACCCCTCGGTGGTGCTGATCGAGGTCGCGAGGAGGTCGCGGAAGTCGTACAGCACCAGGCCCGCGGCGAAGAACGCCCGCTTCAGGTCCTGCGCCGCGGTCGTCGCGGAGGCGCCGGGGGCGACGGTCATCAGGTAGCCGGATTCGTTGACGTCCCCCAGCGCGGTCGCCGTCGTCGGGTTGACCCAGACCCCGGAGACGATCGACTCGGCGAGGATCCCGATCACGGTGACGCTCGTCGTACGGGTCCCCGCCGAGGTCGCGACCTGGATCTCGGTCCCGACCGTGAGCTTCGGGTGGGCCGCGCCCCCCAGCGAGAAGGAGTTGGCGATCTGGGCGTAGCTCTCGTCGACGATGGCGACGCCGCTCTCCGTGGCGAGGTCGTGGAGGACCGCGGCGGCGCTCATCCCGTCGAGGGTCGACTCGAAGGTGAAGCCGCTGGTGTCGTAGAAGCTCGCGGCGCCGCTGGTGTTCGTCGGCGCCGAGAGCAGGGTGTCGGGGTACGGATCGCCCGCGTAGCCCGGTACGTCCACGTCGATGGCGCCCAGGACGAGCGGCACGCCGTTCGTCATCATGGGCGCGAGCGTCGCGTTCGCGGAGATCTCGGTCCAGAGGTTCGGCAGGGGCCGTTCGGAGTAGCCGTAGAAGGTGTAGCCACCGGATTCCGTGGCGACCGACTGGTTGAGGCTCCCCTGGAGCGAGGCGCCCGCGCCGGCGGTCGCCACCATCGTGAAGACGACCAGCGCGAAGATCGTGAGGCTGATCGCGGTGCGCGACGGCCGCCGGGCCGGGTAATCGAGACCGATGCGGGCGACCGGGCTCGACTGCGCCCGGCGGCCCAGCAGGCGCCGGAGCCCGGCGACGAGCAGGTCGGCGTTCAGGAGCACCACGAGCAGGAGCCCGCCGACGAGCAGGATCCCCTCGACGAAGAGGTTGAAGATCGAGCTCGAGTGGCCGGTCCCGAACAGCCAGGTGTGGAGCGGCTCGACCCCGGTCCAGAGGACGACCGCGGCCCCCGCGGCCGTGAAGGCGTAGCGGTTCCGGACGAAGCGCGCGGCGATGAGCCCGAGGCCGAGGAGGACGATCGCTCCGGCGATGAGCGGGTAGGAGATGTTGCCGGCGCCCCGGTAGCTCCGCAGGTAGGCGAGGCCCCCGAGGGCGACCATCGCCACCCCCAGAAACGCAAGGAACGTGTAGGCGCGCACGGGCGGCGGGGGCTCGGGGAGGTCCCGGATCGCCCGGACGATGTTGAGCCGGCTGACCCGCTGGCAGGCGACGACGACCGTGATCAGGGTCAGCAGGAAGCCGATCACGTAGGCGATCACGAGGCCCGCCGGCGTCACCGTGAACGACTGCACGAAGACGCTCGCCGGGATGCCGTCGCCCTGGAGGATCGCCCCCGCGAGCCGGACCAGTAGGTAGCCGACGCCGATCCCGAGCAGGGCCCCGGCGAGCGCGCTCGCCGCCGCGTAGGCGACGCCCTCGAAGAGGTAGGTGTAGACGAGCTCGCGACGCCGCATCCCGATCGCCCGCAGCATCCCCATCTCGCCCTTGCGCTCCTCCGCGAGCATGACGAAGATCCCGACGATCAGCATCGCGCCGGCGAGGATCGCGAAGAGGCCGAGCGCGAGGAACAGCGTCTCGATCGACTGCCCGCTCCGCTGGGCGCTGGCGAGCGAGGTCGCCAGCGGCGTCGAGATGGTGAGCGCATGGGCCTGCAGCACCGTGGCCAGCGTGACGTTCAGCCCGGCCGCGACCGACGCGGAGGCGGCGGCGCCGGCGGCCTGGCTGCCGGAGTTCGTGATGGCGATGTAGTTGATCCGATCGGAGGCGTTCTCGATCGTCTGGGCGGTGGCGAGATCGACGAACAGGTTCCCGGGCGTGAGCCCGGCGGTGATGAACGCCCCCCGGACGTTCTCCTGGACGATCGCCTCGACCACGAGCGGCACCGCCGTCACGCCGTAGACGACGACCGTGTCGCCGGCCCGCGCGTCGAGCGCCGCCGCCGCCTGGTCGTCCAGCAGGACGTGGCCGGGAGCGGCCCCTGCGAACGGCGTGCCGTTGTCCGCGACGAACGCTCCGAGGGCGGTGCTCTGGCTGCCGTTGACCCCGATCAGGTTCAGGTCCGTCTCCGGGACCTTCGAGTCCCGATCGTACGCCGCCGCGACGCTGACGATCTCGGGGGCGGCCCCGGCGATCGTAGCGTTGCCGTGGAGCGCCGTCTGGACCTGGGTGAACACCGCGTAGGGGTAGTAGGTGACGCCGATCGCCGTGGACGGCGCGGTGATCGCCTCGTCCACGTAGCCGGCCCCCAGGTAGCTGTAGTGGTCGACGAGCTGCTCGACGGTGCTGCCGACGATCAGGCTGCCCGAGACGATCGTGGTGCCGACCAGGAGCCCCGCGATCAGCAGGGCCGTCCGGGCCCGGCCGCGCCGTACGTTCCGCGCCGCGATGCGGAAGGCGAGGCGGTGGCGGAAGGCGAGCACCACCGTGACGACCGCGATGATCGCGAGGAGGCCGAGCAGCGCCCCGACGATCCCGACGGCCATGGCCGGCCCCCCTAGCCGACGAACGCGCCGTCCCGCATCCGGAGCGTCCGGTCGCAGGCCCCGGCGACGTCCGCGTCGTGGGTGACGACGACCATCGTCTGCTCGAAGCGGCGGTTCAGCTCCCGCAGCAGCGAGATCACCTCGTGGGCCCCTTCGGCGTCCAGGTTGCCGGTCGGCTCGTCGGCCCAGACGATCGCGGGGTGGGCGACGAGCGCGCGGGCGAGGGAGACCCGCTGCTGCTGTCCGCCGGAGAGCTCCGAGGGCCGGTGCGCGAGCCGGTCGCCGAGCCCCATCTGCTTGAGGATCGCCCGGGCCTCGCTGCGGGCCTCGCTGGCGGGGCGGCCGGCGATCAGCAGCGGCATCTCGACGTTCTCCTCCGCCGACAGGATCGGCAGCAGGTTGTACGACTGGAACACGAACCCCGTGCGCCGCGCACGGTAGGCGCTCTTCTGCGCGTCCGGCATGGTGTGGATGTTGGTCCCTTCGAGCGTGACCTCGCCCCGCGAAATGTCGTCCAGCCCGCTGAAGCAGTTCAGGAACGTCGTCTTGCCGCAGCCGGACGGACCCATGACCGCCAGGACCTCGCCCCGCCGGATCTCGACGTTCAAGCCCCGCAACGCCGGGACGGCGGTCTCGCCGGCCCCGTAGATCTTCCAGACGTCATGCCCGACGACGACCGGTTCGGCCATTCGGGGGGTCGAACCCCGGCGCCATATCCGCTCTTGCCCCGCGCCGGCGCTCCGGGGCGGGAGGGGCCCGCCCCCG
>JASHTI010000049.1 GCA_030040625.1 Thermoplasmata archaeon | reverse complement strand
GCGCCCGCGAGGCGCTCACCGGCGTGCCCGGCGAGACCCGGGACCCGTTGCCGGACGCCCGCACCCGTTACTCGCGCCCGCTGCCCGGCCGCGACCGGATGTACCCGGAGACCGACGTCCCTCCGGTCCCCATCGACGAGGCCCGCCTGGCGCGGCTCCGCGACCGGCTCCCCGAGCGGCCGGGCGCGACGCTGGAGCGCCTCACCGGCGCCTACTCGCTCGCCCCGGAGCTCGCCCGCCAGATCGTCTACGGCGGCGAGATGGAGCGGTTCGACGAGCTGGTGCGGCGGGGCCGCGCCCCCGGCCCCGTGGCTCGCCTTCTGATCCAGGAGCTGCCGGCGGTCCGGATCGCCGACGGTGCCCCCCCGTTCGAGCCCCCGCTCGATCGCCTCGACGAGCTGCTGCGGGGGGCCGAGCGCGGCACGTTCGCCAAGGAGGCGCTCGCCCCGCTCCTCACCGAGCTCGCCCGCGGCGCACCGGACCTCGAGACGGCCGTCGCCCGCGCCGGCGTGCGGGCCGCCTCCGACGAGGAGCTCGCGGACGTCGTGGACCGGGTCGTCCGAGGGCAGATCCACCTCGTACGCGAGCGCGGGGGCGAAGCGTTCGCGCCGCTCATGGGCGACGTCATGCGGGAGCTCCGGGGCCGTCGCGACGGCCGCGAGGTTGCCGAGGAGCTGCGCCGGGTGATCGCGCGCTACCGGGCCGACACGTCCGCCCCGGGATCCGCGCCGTGACCGGGCGGCCGCCGCGCCCGCCGATCCGAGCCGTCGTCACCGACGTCGACGGCACCCTGACCGACCGCTCCCGAAGGCTGGACCCGCGCGCTCTCGCGGCGATCCGCGAGCTCGAGCGGCGGGCGGTGCCGGTCGTGATCGCCACCGGCAATGTCCTGCCGATCGCGCTGGCCCTGCAGCGCTTCCTCGGCACGAGCGGCCCGATCATCGCCGAGAACGGCGGCCTCATCGGCTGGGTCGACGGCGGGCGCCTCCGGGTGGAGCGGCGCGCGGACCGGCGCGTGGCGCTGCAGGCCTGGCGGGCGGTGCGCCGCGCCGGTCTGCCGGCGCGGCGTCTGGCGACCGACCGATGGCGGGTGAGCGAGGTGGCGCTGGAGCCGACGGTCGCCGTTCGGGCCGTCCGTCGTGCGGTCGGCGGTCTCCCGGTGACGGTCGAGCCGACCGGCTACGCGATCCACCTGATGGAGCGCGGCGGCGGGAAACTGCCGAGCCTCCGGCACGCGCTCGCCGCGATGGGGCTGACGACCGGCGACTGCGCGATCCTCGGCGACGGCGACAACGACGTGGCGATGCTGCGGGCCGCCGGCTTCGGGATCAGCTTCCCCTCGGGGAGCCGCCGGGCCCGCTCCGCCGCCCGGCTCGTGACCCGGCACGACTACGCGGCCGGGTTCGAGGAAGGACTTAAGGCGGCCGGCCTGCTCGCGGGGTGGTCCCGCCGGGGGGACTAGATGCTCGTCGGGCAGTGCGCGTCCTGCGGAGCGCCGGCGTCGCTCGGCTGCACGATCTGCGGGCGCACGTTCTGCAAGAACTGCCTGGACGCCGACGAGCGGATCTGCGCCGACTGCCTGCAGGCCCAGCGGAAGGGGCGCAACCCGATCGAGGCGCGACCGCCGCCGTCGCGCCGACTCGTTCGGCGCAGCCCCGGCGTCGTCGCGAACGAGCAGGCCTGAGCGACCGCGCGGATCGGCGCCGCGCGCCTAGAGGTCGGCCCCCGGAAGCACGAAGGGCCCCGCCGGCGCGTCGCGCGCGATCAGGAGCAGCACGACGCCGAAGATCCCCGTGAAGAGGCCGAGGCCCAGGCTCGCCCAGGCGTAAGGGCCCAGGCTCGGGCCGAAGTAGAACGAGAGGATCCGGTGCCCGCCCGCCGGTGCGCTGACGTGCGCGAGGACGTTGACGACCACCGCGAGCCCCCATCCGAGCGCGATGAGCACGCCGCCGGCGATCTGGTAGCCGAGCCGGACGTCCCCCTTCGGGTCGAACGGCGGCACCGCCGGCGTCTCGTGGACGTCCATCACGCCGTACCGAGGCGCTCGGAGCCATAGGGGTTGCGGCGCTCCGGCCCCGGTCCCCTCGAGCCGCGCCGAGGGGCCGATGTGCTGTCATTATATACTCACGCAAACTTATCGCATCGGTACTACTCTGGAGGAGAGATGACGAACGAACTGGCCACGGAACCGACCCCGAGCGACCCCTGGACCGGCCTCGACCGCGCCTTCCACGACCTGAGCGCCCTCGTCCTCGAGCCCTTCGGCTTCGGCTCGCTCGCTCCCGGCCTCCCGGCCGACGCCGGCCGCTTCCGGCCCGCGCGCACCGACGTCACCGACACCGGCGCCGCGTACCGGATCGTCGCCGAGGTCCCCGGCATCCCGAAGGAGAAGCTCGACATCCGGGTCCGCGGCAGCCGCGTGGAGATCCGCGGCGAGATCACGAGCGAGAAGGAGGACGGGGCCCCGGCCTACGTCCACCGCGAGCGCGCCTACCAGGGCTACTACCGGCACCTCGAGCTGCCGGAGGCGGTCGTCGCGGCCGACGCGAAGGCGAAGGTCGACCACGGCCTCCTCGAGCTGGAGCTGCCGAAGCAGCACCCGACCCCCACCGAGACCGAGGTCCAAGTTCGCGTCGCCTAGGCGCGGGCCGCGCGCCCGGCCCGCAACGGTCGGGCGCGTTCAGCCGAAGCCGGGGAGCGCCTTCGTGTCCCGGCCGCCGCCCGGGCGGAGCGCGGGCTTGCGCATCTCCTTCGGGGACTCGACCAGGCGGATCAGCGTCGCCGACTGGACGACGTACATCGGTAGACCGGTGTTCGGATCGTGGCCGGCCCGCAGGACGTTCATGATCTCGAGGCGGACCTCGATCACCGAGCCGTCCTTGAGCTTGAGCCGGACCTTCCCGTCGCCCTCGAGCGTCGTGTAGTCGACGATCTCGGCGGTGGAGAGGTCCGCCGGCGGACCCCCGCCCGGGGCCATCACGCCGCGCCCTCCCGGCCCCGCCCGCGCCGCTCGGCGAGGACGGCCCGGGGGTCCCGGCCGTCGACGCTGAGGCCGAGCGAGACGCAGGTGCCGATCACCTGGTTCATCTTCTCCTCGATCGAGCGACCGAACAGGTCCTCCCCCTTCGCCTCGGCGATGCGCCGCACCGCCGCGAGGTCGACGTTCCCGACGGTCTCGCTCTTGGGCTTGCCCGATCCCTTCTCCTTGCCGGCCTCCTTGAGCAGGAGGGCGGCGACCGGAGGGCGGCCGACGACGAGCGTGAAGGCGCGCGTCGCCGCGTCGACCTTCACGAGGACCGGCACGCGCATGCCGGCGAACTGCTTGGTCTCCTCGTTGATCTTCGCGACGACCTGCCCGACGTTGACGCCGAGCGGTCCGAGCGCGGGCCCGAGCGGGGGCCCGGCGGAGGCCTTGCCGCCCTCGACGAGGACGCTCACCTCATCCGCCACTCTTGCCACCTCCGCGCTCGAGCATCCGCACGTGATCGCCGCGCACCGTCACCGGGATCGGCACGACCGCCTCGATCAGCTCCACCGTGATCTCCTCCTTCGTCTGGTCGATCTTCTTGACGCGCGCCTTCTCGCCCTTGAACGGCCCGCTGATCAGCTCGACGATCGCGCCCTCGACGAACCCTTCGACCGTGATCTTCGGGACGAGGAGCGGCTCGACCTCCTTGAGCGTCGTCTCCCCCTCGACGAGGCCCCGGGCCTTGCGGATCCCCTTCAGCATCTCGCGGACCCCCTCGCTGCTCATCCCCTCGGCGAAGACGTAGCCGCGCAGGGCGCTGGGCACGAGGAGGGCGAAGACGACGTCCGGCTTCTCCTCCGCCCGCGCGAGCAGGGTGTCGGCGACCTCCCGCTCGTAGCCGCGCGACGTCTTGATCGCGAGCGTCGCCTGGCGCGCCACGCAGGCGAGCGTCAGCTTGCTCGGCGCGTCGCCGCCCTCGCCCTCGACGGCGAGCCGGATCTCCACCCGGTCCCCGTAGCGGACGCCGACCGGCGCCTCGATCTCGAAGGAGAGCGGTACCCCGCCGTTCGCCGGCAGCGCGACCGCCACGCGTTCCTTCCGGGGGAACAGCTCGGCGACGCTCCGCTTGCCGGGCGGGGTCCAGTGGACCGGCCACTCGGCTCCCTCGCCGGGGTAGGTCGAGGTGTAGCCGACCTCGATGGACAGGTTCGCGTCGACCGACTCCGCGGAGCGGTTCGAGAGGACCGCGCTGAGCGTGGTGACCGTGCCGGCCGTGACGTCGCGGCTCGTGTCGTCCGCCGCCCGCAGGGTCAGCATCTTGGCGACCTCGGGCTTCGGCGCGGGGGCCGGCGCCGGGGCCGACGGGGCGGCCGCCGGCGCCCCCGCCTTCGTCTCGACCTTGCGCTCGGGCGCGGGCGGCGCGCCCGAGAGCAGGCCGATCCCCTCGTCCTGTCCCGTGCCGTCCATCGTCCGCGTGCCGCCGCCTACAGGGAGGTGAAGACGTTCGACCACAGCCACGGCCCTGCCTGCGTGAAGAAGATGTAGATCGCGAAGCCGGTGAGCCCGATCAACACGGCGCCGAGCGCCGTCACCTCGAGGACCTTGACGTACTCGTCCGGCGTGGGGCGCCGGGCCATCCGGAGGATGCGGCCGTACTTGCCGTGGCCGAGGTGGTGCAACCGGCCGTCGACCTCGTCCTGGACCTTGCGCGCGCGGTCAAGGAACGCCATGGCCCCGCCTTTTCCTCCTACTGAACGAGCTCGAGCTCATGCGCCGGCTTGCGGGCCGGCCCACCGCTCGGCGACCCGCCGAAAATCTGTGGGGATTTAACGCCGGTCACGACCAGCATGACCCGGATCGTGCTCTGCATCGTCGGGTCGACGGCCGCTCCCCAGATGATCCGCGCCGTCGGGCTGATGGTCTTCTGGACGACCTCCGCGGCCTTCTGGGCCTCGCTGACGGTCATGTCCGGCCCGCCGGTGACGTTGATCAGCGCGCCGGTCGCCCCGGCGATGTCGACGTGGAGCAGCGGCGAGTTGATCGCCTCGAGCACCGCGTCCTCGGCGCGGTTGTCGCTCTCCGACTCCCCGATGCCGATGAGCGCGACCCCGCCGCC
>JASHTI010000048.1 GCA_030040625.1 Thermoplasmata archaeon | reverse complement strand
ATCCCTCCGCGCCCGACCCATCTCGCGCCGTGAACCGCTCGGTCAAGCCCGCCGCATCGAGTTGCTGCGTCCGCGCCGGCAGCTCACGGGCGACGTGCGACCACGATCCCGACCGGACGAGGGCTCGTCCTACCGCTGCCGCGAGATCGAGCGGTGCATCGAGGCCGTACGTCGGGAGTGGCTGTCGGGCCCTTCGTCCTCCGGCTAGGGCCGCCGAACGCCGGCGCCTCCGCCCCCGCGGGCCCGACGGACCGGAGCCGGCTCGTCGAGGGCCGGTGGAACGGGGTAGGGTCCGGCCCGGCGCCGTCCCCGAGGGGGGCGCGCCGGGCCGGTAGGGTCACTCCGTTCTCTGCCCTAGTTCGCGCCGCCGGGGGCCGCCGAGCGGCCCCCGGTCGAGAGGAGCAGCTGGTCCATCGGCTGGCTCCCTCCGCCCTTGTGGACGAACGTCACGGGGATGGTCGGGAACTGGCCGTCCTCGATGAGCCGGCCCGACGCCGGGTGGGCGTGGTAGCCGGTCGCGGTCGTCTTGGCGGTGTAGTGGTACGTCCCGTTCGTGAGGTTGAACCAGACGGGGGACGGCGCGATCGCCGACTCGGTCTGCCCCTTGATCGTTACCGACCAGTGGTCGCCGCTGACAAGACCCGACTCCGTGAACTCCACCGGGAAGTAGTACGAGAACGTCAGCGTGACCTTCTCGCTCTTGGTCAGCGACAGGGTCCCCGACGCGCCGCCGACAACGGTCTTCCCGACGGTGCCCACGATCGTCTGGCCCACGAGCGGGGCGACGACCTCGTACGAGTACGTCCCCGGCGCGAGCCCGGCGATCTTGAGCAAGCCGTTCGTGGTCTGGAACTGCGCCCCTTCGATCAGCAGCAGGACCGACTGGTCCGCCGGCAGCCCCTTCACCTTGAACGTCAGCGTCGCGGTCTTGCCCTTGGCGAAGGTGATCGAGACGGCCTTGGTCGGCAGGGTCGTCGTGATGCTCGAGAGCGCCGGCGAGGCGACCCAGCCGCTCGGGCCGTAGACGAAGGCGGGGAACGTCCCGACCGGGAAGCTGTAGTTCAGCGAGCCGTTCATGGTCGACTGGCCGATCCCGTCGAAGTAGACCGTCCACGGGTGCTTGTCGAGCACCTTCGTCGAGAGGCCGGTCTCGGTGAACGTCACCAGGGAGACCGGACCGGGCGCCGTCCAGATCGGGTGCTCGTCGTAGACGTCCATCGCGGGGAACGCCGAGAGCGTGACCGGGTACGGGTTCAGGTGATCGCCGGTCTTGTGGTGCCAGTCCGACCAGTAGTTGCCGAGCCCCGCGGAGCTGTTGAAGTAGTTCCCGCCCGTCGAGTACGCCTGCGGGTAGAGCGGCGAGTTGAACGCACCGGAGCCGTCGTTGTACAGGAACGCGTTGTCGTAGACGTGGTTGTTCACACCGTACTCGATCTCGACCGCGAACGAGAGCGACATGAAGAACACGTTGCCGCCGTCGATCGTGTCGTTGCTCGACAACGCCAGGGTGATCGGCGTGCCGAGGAATCCAACGAATTCCGAGCCGGAGACCTGGCTGAAGTCGGTCTCGAAGAAGTAGAGCCCGAAGGTGTCGTCGGTCGAGAGCACGTTCGTCACCGTGACGCCCGTGGAGGCCACGAAGTCGGCGAGCTCCGACTCGACGGAGGTGACGCCGGTCAGCGAGACCGCGGACGAGACCTCGATCTCCGCGCCGACCGCCCCGCTCAGGCCCAGGTGCGAGACCGTGAGCCCGTTCGACCCGACCAGGTTGTAGTAGGGGGTCGTGTCGTACAGCAGCGCCACCGCCTCGCCGGCCTCGATGCCGATGCCGCCCAGCGAGACGTTGAGCCAGCTGATCGACTCATCCTGGCTGCTGTACGCCTCGAAGCCGAGGGCGCCGAGCGACGCCGAGATGCCGCTGGCCGAGGTGCCCGTCGACCCGACGTCCTGCACCGCCGCGGCCCCGAAGAGCGCGGCGACGCCCTTGACCGTGGTGCCGACCGAGTCGCCGACGTAGACGCCGCCGGAGCCGAACGACGCGGTGACGTCCGAGACCGTCGCATCGTGGTCGCCCCAGAGGAGCAGCAGGCCGCCCTGGCCGCCGATGCCGGTGAGGTTCAGGTTGCTCGCCGAGTCCCCGCTGCCGAAGTACAGGTTCACCTGGGCGGTGTAGTCGGGGTACGGCCCGAGGATCTCGGGCACACCGACCAGCACCGACGTCGAAAGCCCTCCGTCCCAGAAGTAGAGGTTGCCGAGCGGTGAGTCCTGCCCCTCGCTAAGGTTGCTCACGGCGACCGAGCCGACGCCCGAGGCCGTGAAGATCTCGAACGAGGGGAACTGGTAGTCGTTCAGGTGGTCGAACGACGCGTTCGGGCTGATGTTCAGGTTAGCGAACGTGTAGGGCGCGCTGGCCGAGCCGCTGATGTTGAAGGCGAGCGCGGACGCCTCCGCGGTGCTGAACATCTGCAGCGGGGCGTTCAACGAGCCGGGGTCGCTGGCCAGGGTGAGCGTGTAACCGCTGACGCCGCCGGTGATCGGCGTGCCGTTCAGTTCGGCGGAGCCGGGGGCGAACGCCTGGACGTAGTACTGGGACGTCCACGCACCGCCGAGGGGCGGCAGGTCGGTGTTGAACGAGCCGTTCGGCTCCGTGGGGACGAAGCTGAAGTTGTCGCCGGGCGCGCCGGGCGCGAACGGGTCGGCGACCGACGGGGTGTTGCTGACGAAGACGTAGCCGTAGGACGGGTCGATGCTCCCCGAGATCTGGATGTGTCCGGGGTTGACCGAGACGGCCGGCACCGCGTTCCACAGCCCGTAGAGCATCGCCGGCCCCTGGTTCGCCATGAGGACGTGCGCCGGGGTCCAGTAGTCGGCGATACCGGTCGAGGTCTCGCCCGTGTCGATCCCGAAGTTGTAGGCGGACGGGACGCTCTGGAAGCCACCCTCGCTCGCGTTGGAGTACTGCAGGCTGATCGACGCGTTCAGGGCGCTGAAGACGGCGTTGTCGCCGCCGATGTCCCCGACAAGGTCGATCTCCGCATCCTCGGGCAGGCCCAGCGGCGAGGGCGTGAAGCCGTTCACCGAGAACGCCGGCGGGGCGACGGCGGGGGCATCGCCGGTGTCGTTGAAGACGAGCTGGTCGCTGGTGCCGGAGAACGTCGCGCCGATGCCGGCCTCATCGATGTAGTAGCTGTAGTTCAGGACGTCCTGGCCCTGGGTGTTGACGCTCGCGTTGTTGTACAGCTGAATCGTGACCGGGTACGCCGCGGGGCTGAGCGGGATCGTTCCACCGACGCACTGGAACACACCGCCGTAGACGTTCAGGATGTTCTGGGCGCCGGAACTGTTGTTGTTGCAGCCGGAGACGATCGTCCCGGGCGGGATGTACGCCTCGCCGTTCGAGAAGTTGAACGTGTCCGAGACGAAGTGGATCCCGGTCGCGTTCCAGTTCACGACGTTCTGGGTCCAAAAGACCCCCAGCGTGTTGCCCTGGAGGGAGACGTTCGTCAGCACGGTGTTCAGCTGGATGCCGAACTCGTCGACGCTGCCGACGTAGCCGAGGGACTGGCCGCCCGGTTCGATGACGCCGGTCGAGCCGGGGTCCGTCGCGTTCGGCGGGGTGAGGAAGGTGATCGCCCCAAGGATGTGCGGGGTGTTGTAGGCGTAGGTGTGGGCGCCGAGCCCGTAGTCGCCTAGCCCAAGCGGGGCGGGCTGCGCGAGGTAGCCCGGGGTGATCACGTCGGAGACCGACGTGAGGGGGTGCTCGAGGAGGTTCAGGTTCGGAAGGGACGTCAGCGGCTTCAGGGTGCTATCCGGATGGGTGAGGCCGTAGGCCCACGATCCGGGTTGGTCGGCCGAGGCAACGTGCGAGAGCGCGGCGATGACGGCGGGCGACGAGGTCCCGAACGGCTTGCTGTTCGTCAGCGAAGCATGCGTGCTCGCCGCCGACGCAACGGAGCCGGCCGGCGCGGCCGCCCCTCCCGAAAGAGCGCCCGCGGACGCGCCCGGGTGCGAGGAGGTCAGGAGCGCCGAGGCGACCCCCAACCCGCTCACCGCGGTAATCCCCATGACCAGTGCGGCGATCGTCACCAAGACAGCCCCTCTGCGCTCGAACAAGGTCGTTCCCCCACCACCGGATCGGGTCGATCCG
>JASHTI010000047.1 GCA_030040625.1 Thermoplasmata archaeon | reverse complement strand
GCCGAGACGCTGGTACGGCAGTCGACCGGATGCATCCTGATCGGCTACGCCCACCCCCGGGGCGACGGGGAGTTCGACACGTTCGTGGGCCCGCCCGCGACGGCCCGCCTCGCTCCCGGCGACGCGATCCTCGTGGTAGGCTCGCTCGAGAACTCCCGGGCGTTCCGGACCTGGTTCGGGGAAGCGCAGGGCCGGTGAGCGGGCCGGGCCCTCTCGGACGGTCGTGGTAACTTTATATCCCGCTTAGGGCGGAGCGCTGTTCGGAAAGGTATATTGGGGCCGTCCGGGTCGAGCGGCCATGAGCGCTTCTCGATTGGCGTGGGCGGTCCTGGTGGGCGTCGCGATCGTCGTCGCGGCGGCCGCGGTGCCGGTCTCGGCGATGCTCGCGAGCCACGGCCCGCCGGTCCCGGGCTCGCGTTCCCTTCCCGGGACCCCGGGAGGTCACAGCTGGGGACCGCGCTTCGTTGTCAACTTCACGGAGACCGGACTCCCCGCCGCGACCAACTGGTCGGTCTCGGTCGCCCCCTCCTGGTCCGCGGGTCCGCCGGCGATCTCCCCCGCCGGGACGGCCCCCGCCTGGGGCTGGAGCGGCTCCAACAGCTCGAACACCAGTACCGTGGGGTTCGCGCTCCCGAACGGCACCTACACCTTCCAGGTCTCGCAGGTCGCGGCCGGCTCCGCACTCTACGCGGCGGATCCCGCGCAGGGCTCGTTCCAGGTGAACGGGTCGAGCGCGGCGATCGCGATCTCGTTCTCGTCCATCCCGCTGTTCAGTGTCACCTTCTCGGAGACCGGACTCCCGGCCGCTACGAACTGGTCGGTGACGCTCTTCGGGGCGGACGCCGGCTTCGGTGGATGGGCGAACCCGGGCCGGGCGGGACCGGACTGCTACCAGAACCTGACGCAGAACTCCTCGAACACGAGCACCGTCGGCTTCCTGCTCCAGAACGGCAGCTACGGCTTCGAGCTACCCAACGTGACCGCCGGCGCGAACCTCTACGTCGCGGACCCGGGCGCGGGCACCGTGAGCGTGGACGGCGCGTCCGTGACGATCGACGTGGCGTTCTCGGCGGTCCCGCTGTTCGCGGTGACCTTCTCCGAGAGCGGGCTCGCGGCCGGGGCGTTCTGGTCGGTCCAGCTTTGGGGGAGCTCCGGCGGGGCGTACAACGGCTCGAACACCCCCACGGTCGGCTTCGAACTCCCGAACGGGACCTATCAGTTCCGCGTGGCGGGCCCGTACTACGGCTGGCCGTGCGGTCTCATCTCGCCGCAGTTCGGTTCCTTCACGGTGAACGGTGCGGCCCTGACCATCGACATCACCTTCGCCACGGAGACGACCTACACCGTCACGTTCGCGGAATCCGGTCTCCCGGCGGGCACGAACTGGTCCGTCGGGCTCTTCGGCGGATCGGCGCGCGGCGGTGGCTGGGGCGGCGGGGGCTGGGGCGCCCAGTTCAACGGCTCGGCCAACACGACGATCAACTTCACCGTTCCGGACGGGACGTTCGGCTTCTTCGTCGGCAACGTGACCGTCGGCTCGCAGCTGTTCGTGCCCTCCCCGGCATCGGGTAACGTCGCGGTGGACGGTGCCCCCGTGACCGTCGATGTGACGTTCGCGGCGATCACGCTCTACAACGTCACGCTCGTCGAGTCCGGGCTGCCGAACGGGACCTTCTGGTCGGCGTTCCTGTTCAACGCAACCCTGGGCGGGGCCTGGAACGCCACGTGGAACACGAGCCTATCGTTCCTGGTCCCCAACGGGACCTACGCCTTCGGGATCGGACCGGCGGCGAACTGCACCACGATCTTCCTGCCGAGCCCGGCGAGCGGGAACATCACGGTGGACGGCGCCAACGTGACGATCGACGTCACCTTCGCGCCCCCGACGTTCTACACGGTCACCGTCGTCGAGACCGGCCTCCCCGCGAACACGACGTGGTACGCCTCCCTCGAGATCGGGGGGTTCGGCTTCGGCTTCAACGTCACCAACGGCTCGAGCGTCGGCTTCTACGTGCCGAACGGGACGTACCTCGTGGCCGCCGGCCCGGCCTGGGCGAACGGCACGGTCTACGTCGCCAGCCCCGCGAGCGAGGTCGTCACCGTCTCGGGCAGCTCGGTGACGATCGAGGTCACGTACAGCGCGGCGTAGGGCGGTCGCCGCCCGGCCGGACCGCCGGCTCGCCTCGGGCGGCTACGACCGGGCGGAGGGGCGCGTCACCGCGACGGTGTAGTCGCTCCCTTCCCAGCGCTCACCCTCCAGCCAGTAGAAGGTGAACGTCAGCGGGCGAAGCTGCCCCTCGGGGACCGCGAGATCGACGTAGTGGACCCCTACCGCGACCGGCTGCGAGGGGGACTCCTCGGTCGTCGACCAGTCGTCCCGGCTCCAGTGGAGCCGGAACGGGGCTTCGGCGATCACACGGAGGGTCCGGCCGGCCTCCACCGTCCGGGTGCGGTGGTTCGGTTTCCAGACCTCGACCGCCCGCTGGTGCCGTTCCGCCCCGGCGTAGCGCGCCGCCAGCCCGGGGATCCAGGCGAACGGCCGCCCGTCCGCCACCGAGCGCAGGAGGCTGAGGTACTCCGCGTGGGCCCACGCGAGCGGCATCGCCGAGCCGGTGGGCTGCCCGAGCGCGAGGTGCAGGCTCGGGCGGTCCGGTTCGTCCCAGACCTGCTCGGGGAGGAAGCCGCAGGGGTTCGCGAACCGCTCGAGCGCCCGGAGGTACGGACGGGCGTCCCCGCCGGCGGCGACCTCGTAATGCCCCCGCTCGCCCGTGAGGAGCGGCCAGGCCCGGCCCTGACCGGCGCCGAGGAACGGCCCGCCGTCGGCCGGCTCGCCGTAGCCGTCGTGGTTGTAGCGGCGCCAGACCGGCCCGTACGGCGTCTCCACGCGCAGTACCCGGTCCACCACCTGGAGCGAGGCGACGACCAAGGGGTCCCGCGGGGACCGGACGCCGTAGCGAACCAGCTCGAGGAAGCCGGCGTCGACGATCTCGTCGGCCGGGAAGGAGGAAGGCCCCCCTTCCGGCTCGTTCGGCAGGCTGAGCGGCCCGAGGGGGCCCTCGGCCGGGGTGTCCGGGTCGACGGGCGAGGCGGGGCGGACCCGGACGTAGTGACGACGCACCGCGGGGTCGAGCGTACCGTGGTTTGTGACCGTCCAGTCGTCGGTGTGCCCTTCGAGGTAGTCGGCGTACTCCACGAGGAACCGGGCCGTGGCCTCGTCGCCGCGGTCCTGGGCGAGCTCGGCCGCGGCGAAGAGGGCGGCGATCTGCGCGGCCAGGGTCGACGGCGAGTAGCCGGCGACCTCCTCCCAACGGTCCTGGGGGCTACACGGGCCGACCCGGAGGAGGAACCCCGCGGCCGCGAGGACCATGGGGTACGGGTCGAACTCCGCGAGCGCATGGGCCCGGTGCAGTCGCCAGGCGAGGAGGATCGGGTGGCAGACCTCGTCGAGCTGGAGGCCGGTCCAGTACGGCTCGCCGGTGATCCAGAAGTTCTGCGGGAAGCCGCCGTCCGGGCGCTGCCGCGTCGCCACGTAGACGAGCGCCCGAAGCGGCGCCTCGAGGTTGCCGGCGGCCAGCAGACCCGTCGCGGTCTGCACGAGGTCGCGGGTCCAGACGAGGTGGTAGCCGCCCCGCTCGTCGTCCCCGCGCGCGTTCCCCCACGGGATGGACAGGGCGGCGATGAACGCTCCGGGGTAGTTCTTGTCCTCGTGCGCCAGCAGCGTGCAGTAGCTCGCGTGGAGCAGGCGACTGCGGTCCGCGGTGTGCCGACCCAGGGGCTCGAGGTGGCGGCTCGCCCGCTCCCACTGTTCGAGCTCGCGCCGTCGCGCGTCGGCGAACGGCCCGGAGAGCGCCTGCATCAGCACGCTGGTCGCGTGGGGCAGGCCTCGGCCGAGACCGAGCGCGAGCGTGAACTCGGCGCCGTCGGTCAACGGCAGCTCGCCGAGGAGCGCCACGTTGCCGTCGGTGGCGGAGTCGAACTCCCAGTCCATCGTCAGGTTCTCGGAGAGGTCGGTCCAGCCGTCGCTTCGGCCGACGAAGCCGCAGGAACGGCGAAGGAACGGTACGGAGGCGCCCAGCGCGAGCGCGGTCCCGCCCTTCGCCGCCACGAGTACGTCGCGCCCGGCGACCCGGGCGACGCTCGCGGAGTTACCGGAGCCGCCGCCGTCGAGATGGGGCGCGGCGAGAGCGAACAGGCGAAGCCGATCCCGCCAGGCCGGAGCGACCTCGACGCGGACCCTCTCGAGGAGCGCCGGGAGGTGCGGGGCCGCCAGTACCTCCTTGTGGATGGTGTAGCGGCCCTCCGGTGCCTCGCTGGTCACGGAGAAGGTGAGCGCGTGGCGGTCCGGCCGCTCGACGACCGGACTCAGCTGCCGCTTCTCCTCGTGGAAGAACGTTCGTCCATCGGTGACGAGGAACTGCAGGTCCCGCAGCTGAGGGCGGTCGATCGTCGGAAAGTAGACCTCGGTCACGATGCCCCGCCAGAGCGTGAACCAGAGGCGGCTATCCGCGGAGTACGCGGTGCCGATCCCGTCCTTGTTGGCCCGGGTCCATCGGGGCGCCAGCCCGGGGGCTCCAAAAGCCTCGCCGCGGGCGGGGGGCATGACAGCGGTTCCGCTCATCCCGTTCGACAGTCCATGTTCGACGGCACGATACGGTCTTCTCCCCGCAACTCGGGCCCGGGGGCCGGGCCGGTGCCCGCCGCGTCCGTCCGAGCCGACCGGGTCCCGGCCGGTGCCGGAACCGTTTCATAGGCAGCTTCGCTCGAGCCGTCCACGCTCCGAGCCGGGGTCACGGATGGGTTCGTTTCCGCGATCGGTTCGACCGCTCCTGGTCGGGTTCCTGCTCCTCGCTCCGCTCGCAGGGACCCTCCACACCCCACTTGGGAGTTCTCTCGCAGGGCGGGCGCTGCCGGACCTCGAGCGCGCGACGAGCGCGGGCCCTGAGCTCGGTACGGCCCCGAGGGCCGGCGGCGTAGCCACGGGGGCCCTCTTCGAGGTCAACTTCTCGCAGACCGGTCTCCCGGCCGGGTTCACCTGGTACGTCAACCTCTCGGGTCGGGCACCGCAGAGCTCGCAGAGCGATCTACTGACGGTCAAGCTCCCGAATGGAACCTACACCTTCACCTCGGGGCTGGTCGCCGGGCACTGGTTACCCGAGCCGGGGAGCGGCACCGTGGTCGTGCAGGGGGCAACGGTCGGGCCCGCGATCGCATTCACCTACACCTGCGCGGTCACGATCGATCGACCCGCCGGTACCGACGCCGGGGTCCTCTGGGGCGTGACACTCAGCGGCTCGCAGGTGCTGCCCACATGGAGGCCGAGCGTTGAGAGCACCACCGCGACCACCGATGAGCCGACGGTCGTCCTCTACGAGCCGAACGGGACCTATGGCTTCCTGGTCACGGACACGGCGCGGGCCGGCTACCAGGACTCCGGCACGACGGTCGTTGCCGGCGCTGCCGTCACCATCGTTCCGGCGTCCCTGAACCGCCCGCCGAATGACACGGCGCTCGTCGCCGCGGTCGTAAGCGTCCTCGCCGCCGTGGCGATCGCGGGAGTGGTCGTTACGCTCTGGAGGCCCCGCGGGGGGTCACCCCGCCAGGCCCGAGACCGGTCGGGTCGACCGCCCTCCGGGTAGCCCGAGTTCCTGTTTCCGTGGACCCGCTCGTCCGACCGGTACAGGCCCACGGAGACTCGAGGGCCCGACAGCCTGCCGGCCCGGTGTTCCGGCGAAGCCGAAACTACAGCCGCGGCCGGATCAGTTCGCCCGGGGCTTCCGCAGACCGAGGCCGTACTCGATGTAGAGCGCGGCCTGGGTCGAGGCGGAGCGCCGGTCGTTCTCGGCGGCGCGGCGAAGCGCACGGAGGATCACGGGCTCGACGTAGACCGCGAGACCCACCCGCCGCTTCGACTTGTCCTTGCGTGGTCGTGCCATCACCCTAGATTGTCCGTCGTAGGCAAATATAGTCTCCGTTCGAGTCGCCCCGTACCGACGCGTAGAACGCTGGCGCACAGGTTAAGCCGCTAGCGGGTCGCCGACGGGCCCGGCCCGCCGGCGTCGCGTCGTTTCGAGGGATAGGTTCATCCACCGGACCCGCCGAACGCGACCGCGTGCTCGCCCCACCCGAGGAGGCGGCGCTCGGGTTGCGCCGGGCGATGGTCGAGGTCCTGAAGCAGCTCAATCGGGACGAGATGGAGGAGCCGAACGTCCCGGGGCTGGAGATCGACGAGCTGCGGAGCCTGCTCGCGCGGGGCGCCCTCCCTCTCATCAGCCAGGGGGACACCGTACGGGCCCTCCAGGTCCTCCTCGGCAACGGCTACGCCCGAGAGTTGACGGACGCTCGCTACGCTTGGACGCGCGGGCGGACCGTTCAGAACCGCTTCACAATCACGACGGCGGGCAAGTCGTTCCTGCTCCAGTCGATCACTCGCATCGGGCGCGTCTAGACACCCGCCGGCCGGAGCTCCGGCCGGGTTCCCCCGCGGGCGGCGGCGTGCGGCGCGGACGCAGACCATATCTACCCACCCTCGGTCGATGGGACCCTCGGCCCACCTCGGAGGCCGCGGCGGACCGGTGCGGATGGACAAGTCAGGATCCTCCGGCCCGTCGGTCCGGCTGCCGGACGTCTTTCTCGTGGTCACGGACACTACCCGGCGGGACGTCCTCTCCGGGGGCGCGCACGCGGCGCCCGGCCAGGGATTCTTGGATGAGCTCCGCGAGCAGTGCTGGGTGCACCCGAAGGCGGTCGCCACCGCCCCGTGGACCGCCCCC
>JASHTI010000046.1 GCA_030040625.1 Thermoplasmata archaeon | reverse complement strand
TGAACGGGGTGGGCCGCATGCTCGCCTACGCGGTCGTCATCGGCAACGGCGGCGGCGTCTCCTACGCGATGATCTTCGGCTCGACGATCCTGTTCACGTACCTGGTCGTCGTCGCGAACCTGATCGTCGACGTCCTCTACGGCTACCTCGATCCCCGGGTGAGGCTCGGCTAGACGATGGCGGCGGCTCCCCCGACCGGTGCTCCGGCGCGGCCACCGCCGCGGCCGGTCCGCCACCACCCGCACCTTGCGTCGGCGAAGCGGAGCTGGTACTTCTTCCGGCGGAACCGGCTCGCGCTGGTCGGGCTCTCGATCCTGGTGGCGCTCGGGGTCTTCGCGACCTACGCGGCGACGACCAACGTCCCGTGGTACGGACTGAGCCAGTACTGCGCGGTCGACTACGGGCCGAACAACGTCGGGCACGACGGTACCGGCTACCCCGGCCCGGTGAACGTCTCGAACCTCCAGGGCTGCCCGATGGTCTGCACGTACGAGACGGTCCTGCCGCCGAACGCGGCGGACTACTGCGGGGGACAATGGTACAAGACCCCCTCCTTCGGCTCCGGTTCGGACTTCGCGTCGGTCATCGCGCCGACGGTCTCCCTGAAACCGTTGTCGAGCGGCCCGATGCCGCTCGGGGGGCTGACCGTCTCGATGTACTCGAAATCGCTCTACAATCTGTACGCCGGACTGCTCCGCGGCTCGGACTGGTCGCTGATGTTCAGCGTCGGGATCGTCGGGCTGGGGGCGATCATCGGGCTGATGGTGGGTGCCGTCGCCGGCTTCTACGGGGGGTTCGTCGACGACGCCCTGATGCGGGTCGTCGACATCTTCCTGTCGATCCCGGTCATCCTCTTCGTCGTCGTTCTCGTGATCGTCACCGGCTTCCGAGTGCCGAATATCGGTGGCTTAGGGACCTCGAATACGAAGCTGCTGATGGTGATCGTCTCCTTCGCCCTGGTCTGGTGGCCGTTCTACGGCCGTCTCGTCCGGGGTCAGGTGCTGGTCGTCCGGGAGCAGAAGTACGTCGAGGCGGCGTTCGCCTCCGGCGCCTCCAAGCCGCGGATCCTGGCGCGCCACATCATCCCGAACAGCATCTACCCGATCTTCATCCAGTTCTCGCTGGACGTCGGGACGATCCCGATCACGATCGGGGGGCTCGCCTACCTCGGCTTCGGTCCGGCGCTGTTCCCGAACCAGGGCTACTTCCCCGAATGGGGGAACCTCGCCCAGCTAGGGGTCAACCAGATCACGGAGATCCTCGGGACCTGCAACGACTCCACCGGCTGCATCATCCCGTGGTGGCAGCTGTTCTTCCCGGGTCTCATGCTGTTCCTGTTCGCGATCAGCGTCAACCTGCTCTCGGACGGGCTCCGCGACACCTTCGACCCCCGCCTGCGCCGATAGGCGCGCCTCGCAGCTCGATCGCTCCGGGAGCCGCTCGGGCGGCGGCGCCGCTCAGTGCGCGGGAGCCGGAACCCCGGCCGCCCCGGGGGCACCGGCGATCGGAAGCTTGACGCCGGTCGGTTCGGCGGCCGTCGCGCCCTCCTCGGGGGAGGTGTACAGGTGGCAGGCGACCATGTGTTCCTCGCCCTGGAGCTCGGGCGGGGGCCGGACCTCCCGGCAGACCGGCATCGCGTACGGGCACCGGGGGTAGAACCGGCAGCCGGTCGGCGGCCGGATCAGGTTCGGCACCGACCCGGGGATCGTCGCCAGGTCGCGCGTCGGCTGGTCGAAGCGCGGGATCGCGGCCAGCAGGCCCTGCGTGTACGGGTGGAGCGGTCGGCGGAACAGCTCCTTGACGGGAGCGCTCTCGACGACGACCCCGGCGTACATCACGTTCACACGATCGCAGACCTCGGCGACGACGCCGAGGTCGTGCGTGATCAGGAGGATGGCCGTCCCGACCTTCTCCCGCAGCTGGTGCATGAGGTCGAGGATCTGCGCCTGGATCGTCACGTCGAGCGCGGTCGTCGGCTCGTCGGCGAGCAGGAGGCCGGGCTCGGCGCTGAGCGCCATCGCGATCATCGCGCGCTGGAGCATCCCGCCCGAGAGCTCGTGCGGGAACCCACGCGCGACCTGGACCGGGTTGGCGACGCGGACCCCTTCGAGCATGACGACGGTCCGCCAGAACATCTCGCGCTTGATCGGCGCGGAGGCCCGCCGCGTGACCCCCGGCAGCCCGTAGTAGAAGTGGCGCCAGCGCTCCGCCATCAGGCGGAACCGCAGGCGCGAGCGGGTGCCGGTCCGGGACCGCTCCCGCTGCATCTCGGAGAGGTAGACGTCCTTGATCGCGCGCTCGATGATCGCGAGGCGCCGCTGGTGGCGAAGGTACCGGCGCTGCAGGCCGCTCAGGTGCCGGCGCCGGAGGACCGCCTCGACCCGCTTGCGGCGCCCATAGGCCTGGGCGCCGACGTTGCGGAGCAGGTAGAACAGCTCCGGGTCGAGCGACGGCAGGCCGACGGCGGCGGCCACCTCGGCGGTCTTGATCCGCAGCTCCTCGGGCCGGCCGGTGGCGGCGACCTGCAGCAGGCCGTCGATGTCCGGCTCGACGGCCGGCGCGGGCGCCTCGGGGATCTGCTCGAGAGGCTCTCCCGGGGTCACGGGGGCCGCGGTCGCGGCGGCGGGCCCCACCAGGCCGGCGTCGGCGCGGAGCAGCTCCTCGTAGACCTCGACGCCCCGGTGGAGCAGGACCGCCTCCCCGAGCTGGTCGGAGATCGTGAAGACGGGGTTCATCGCCTGGCTCGGCTCCTGGAAGATCATCGCGACGCCCTTGCCGCGGACGGCGCTCATGCGCTCGTTGGCCGCCCGGACGTGGCGGAACGAGCGGATGACACGGACCCGGTCGCTGCGGCCGACACGGCGGAACTTCGCCTCCTTGTCGAGCCCCCAGAGGAGGTTGGCGCCGTTGACGAGGATCCGACCGCTGATGATCGAGCCGGGCTCGGCGATCAGACGCGAGACCGAGAACGCGGTGACGCTCTTGCCGCATCCGGTCTCCCCGACGACCCCGGTCGTCTCACCGGCGTACGCCTGGAGGTTGATCCCGTCCAGCGCCCGGACGACGCCGTCGTACGTGAAGAAGTAGGTCTTCAACTCCTGGATGTCGAGGACCGGTTCGTGCCCGGGCGTCTGGGCGACCGCCGGACGCTCCGTGGGGGCAGGGGGTGCCGGCGCGACGACCGGACGGCGGGTCGGTCGGGGCCGAAAGAACGCCTGTCCACGGTGCTGGCTCGCCGGTCGATAACGCTGGTACGGGGATGATGCGGCGGCCGCCACGGACTCCCGTCGACCTCCCGGCGGGAGGAGCGGATGCCGGGGGCGGTATTTAGACCCCTCCTCGCGCCCTGTCGCGCCCCCCGCGACAGCGAGAGCACGCCGGCTCCGTCGCGCGCCGGCCGAGATCCGCAGGACCCCCGGTCAACGAAGGGTAATAGACCCCCTCGGGTTCCGGGAGGCGGAGGTGGGCATGCAGCGTTCCCCCCTCGGGCTACGGGCCTCTGTCGGCATCGCCATCGCCCTGACGGTCCTGAGCAGCGGGGGCATCATCGGGCACTTTGCGTCGACCCCGCCTCAGGCCGCCACCGGGTGGCTCGCCATCCCCCCCATCGGCCCCTCCGGGAACAGCTCCGGAGAGAGCGTGGGCGTCGGCGCGATCGGCTACTCGATCGGTGTGGGCGCGGAGCCGCAGGCGGTGCTGTACGACCCGCACGTCCGCGAGCTGTTCGTCGCGAACGAAGGCTCGAACAACATCAGCGTGCTCTCGGCGGTCAGCGGCGCCGTCCTGCGGACGATCGCCGTCCCCGGCGGACCGGACGCTCTCGCCTACGACCCCGGGACCCATGATCTCTACGTCGCCGACTTCTACGGCGACAACGTGAGCGTCGTGGGCGACACGAACGGGACCGTCTTCGCGACGGTCGCCGTCGGCTCCGATCCCGACGCGGTCGCCTTCGACGGGGCCTTGCACCGGATCTTCGTCGCGAACGCGGGATCCGACAGCGTCGCGATCCTCGCGGCCGGCAAGACCGCGCGCCTGCTCAGCGAGGCGCCAGTCGGGGCGGACCCGGAGGCGCTGCTGGTCGACCCGGCCCACCCCTACCTATTCGTCGCCGACGCCGGCTCGGGCGCGGTGACGATCCTCGCGACGAAGAGCGGGAACGTCGTGGCGACCATCCCGGTCGGGGCGATGCCCGACGGCCTTGCGTTCGACCCGCTCAGCCGTTCGATCTACGTCGCGAACGGCGGCTCGTCGAACCTCACGCTCCTGGTCGCGAAGACTGGCCGGCTGCTCCGGTCGATCGCCGACCCCTCCGCCCCGGGCGCGATCGTCTACGACTCGGCTCAGAAGGAGATGTTCGTCGCCGGTCCGAGGGCCGCCGGCCTGACGGTCTACAACGCGAAGGACGGCAACTTCCTCGCGACGGTTCCCGCGGGCCTCCAGCCGGACGCGCTCGCCTACAACCCGGTCGGCCACGCGGTGGCGGTCGCCGACGGCGGGTCGAACAATCTCACCGAGATCTCGGACACCACCCCGGCGGTGCTCGGATCGATCCCTGTGGGCCTGGATCCGGAGGGGGACGCCTACGATCCCGCGACGCACCAGGTCTTCGTGGCGAACGGCGGCTCGAACAACGTCTCCATCATCTCCGCCGTGACCGAGCGGGCGGTGGGCACGGTGCGGGCCGGCACCGACCCGGTCGCGGTCGCCTACGTGCCGTCGGAGCAGGACGTCTACGTCGCGAATCTCGGCTCCTCCGACGTCACCGTGATCTCGGCGCAGAGCGACACGGTGATCTCGACGATCAACGTCGGCCTGGCCCCGACGGGGCTCGTTTACTCGCCGGCGCACCACGAGCTGTTCATCGCCGACAGCGCCGGCGCGGCCGTCTCGGTCCTTTCGGTCGTGAGCGACCGGGTCGTCGCGACGGTGCCGGTCGGGGCGTCGCCGATCGGACTGGCGATCGACCCCGCGACGAACCAGGTCTTCGTCGCGAACAGCGGCTCGGACAACGTCAGCGTCATCTCGATCCGAACCGACAAGGTCGTGGCGACGGTCGAGGTCCAGAGCCAGCCTTCGTTCCTGACCTACGTCACCGGCGGGGCGGCGGTGGTCGTCAGCGACTTCGGCAGCGGCAACCTGAGCGTGATCTCGACCGCCACGGACAGCGTGATCGAGACGTTCGCGGTCGGCGGGGAGCCGGCGGGCCTGGTCTACGCCCCTCCCGAACACGAGCTGTTCGTGGCGGACTACGACGGGACGAACGTGACCGTCCTCTCCATGGTCAACGGTCGGGTGCTGGATGTCCTGCCCGTCGGGCAGTCGCCGTACGGGGTCAGCTTCGACAGCAGTCAGGGTCAGGTGTTCGTCTCGAGCTTCAGCAGCGCCGACCTGACCGTGATCTCGGACGTCCTGCCAAAGTGAGGAGCCGCAGGGCTCCCCCCGCCGGGCGGCTCAGGTCAGCGCCGCGGGTCTCTAACCGCCCGGGCCATCGGCCGCGGCGGTCCGGCGGCTCGGGTGCCCGGAGTCGGCGTCCGGAGGCGGGGCCTCCTCCTCGACCGGGGGCTCCTCGGCGAGGCGCCGCTCGTCCTCGCACTCCTCCTCGGTGACCCACTCGAACTCGACATCCTCGGGGTGGTCGTGGGAGATGAACGCCCCCGCCTCGAAGGCGCTGGAGATGATCTCCTCCAGCTTCTCCGAGTCGTGGGCCCCGAAGGAGCCGACCAGGCGCCAGTACCAGTCCGGCGCCTTCCCGGCGGCCTGAAGGAACTCGGTCACCAGATCGTAGTACGTCGCCCGGGCGTCCGCGAGGTGGACGTGCACGTGGCGATCCTGGTGATCGTAGCCCCCGGAGGACTCGGCGCGCGCCATGGCGACTCGGCCGGCCAAGGCCGGGGGGCGACTATAACCCTTCGCGGAAACGGCAATGCCGGCCGGCCTGGACCGGCGCGCAGCTCCCGACGCGCCCGAATCCGGTGGGGGCCCGGGCCGGCGGGCGGAGCCGAGGCGCGGAAGGGGGCGATTACCGATACAGGCGGTAACCGCCGGATGAAGATTTTAATAGGGGCATGTCATGGCCCGACACAGGTGGGCTAATGCGTCGGGAGAATCATCGCCGAAGGGGAATGAGCCGAGCGAGCTCGGGTGGATGGGGCCACCGGGCGGTCTATGTGGGGGCGGCGGTTGCCACGGCGGCGTTGCTCGCTGGCTTTGGCGCGGCGGTCCTGATCTACGGGCCGCTGGGGACACCGAGCCGGACGCTCGCTGGGTCTACGTTGAACGTGGCTCCGACGGGCGTGACGTTTGGCAATGCCAGCATCACGTACGCCTCGGGCCTCGACTTGATCAATGCGACGGGGTCGCCGTTCAGCTGGAACGGGTCGGGCGGAGCCCCGGTCGGGCCGTGCAACCAGAGCGGGATTGACGTCAACCTCTCGGGGAACTACGTCTACTCCAACAACGCCTCGGGCGCGGTCGGACTGTACGGCAACACGACGCTCGTCTGCCTGAACTCGGTGGACGCGGGCGTGGTGAACGCGACCTGGTACTGGGGGACGTCCAACAACACCAACGCCTCCAACGTGGGCAAGTACCTCATCAACAACACCTACACGGCGGGCGGGATCCCGAACGGCTCGTATTTCGACAATGGGTTCGTGAACATCTCGTCCTGCTCGAACTGGTCGATGTACCACAACATCAACACGACGACCTACAACGGGAGCTACATCCCGTGCGAGACGTACTTCCAGATGGATGGCAACACCACTTGGCTGCCTTCGTTCTCGGGAAACAACTCGACGCTGTGGGCGCCGAACCAGAGTGGCTACGCGCCGTACGACCTGGTCTATGCGATCCCGATCGTCTTCGGGCCGACCGCCCGGGTCGGGACCTACTCGCTCTCGGTCGCTATCGGTGGCGTGACGCCGGTCGCCCAGACGTTCTACTTCAACGAGACGGCCAACCCCGCAGCGCCTGGCCTAGGTGAGAACAACACCGTGTTGTTCACCTTCGACATGACCACGGCGTATCTGCTCGATCTGAGCGTGACGAACATCACACCGTTCAACGCGTCCAGCTTCCCGATCTACGCGTCGGTGGGTGTCGTCAGTTCGATCGTCAGCGAGTGCGGCACGAACGCGACAGGGCAGGCCGTTTGCCCGGTCGTGACGAAGCTCTAAGCCGGCACGCTCTCGTAGAGGACCCGCGGCCCGGGCGACCGGGCCGCGAACCCCTTCCTTCTTCTCCTACCGCATCGGAGCGGGCGAACGCCACAGGGCGAACCGAAGACCTATGTCTGGGGAGCGGATAGGGGACCCCGAGGGAGGCCGCAGCGACCCGCGGCGGAGAGCCCCGTAGGAGGTCACCGGATGGTGCAGGAGGATGCCCCGCCGCCGTGGCGAGGTTGGCATGTCATCGGCCGCTTCCTCCCGATGCTCGTCCTGGGTGGACTCTTCGTACTGCTCGGCTCGTCGGCGCTGGCCCCGACGCACGACGGCGAGAGCTTCGGGCTCGTCTTCGTCTGGGTCGGGGTCGTGCTGATCGCGGGCGCGGTCCTCGGGATGATCTTCACCAAGTGCCCGCACTGCTACCGGACCCGCTGGGTCGTATGCCTCCACGAACGGGATGTCCTGCACACGCCCGGCGAGGAGGACGGTTACTACCGCGAGCTGAGCCCGATGGAGAACGAGCTCTGGCCTCCCGCGTGAGCGGGACCGGACCACCGGGCCTCCGGGACCGCTCGCCGGGGCGCGGGCGGTGACGCGCGAGCCGCCGATCGTCGTGGTACTGAGCGAACCGGACCCGGTCGCCCGTGCGATCGCCGCTGCTTGGGCGCACGCTCCGTCGACCGGGGCCCACGTCGACGGTACGGCGATCCGGGAGGTCGCCCCCGGCGTCCTCGCGTTGCACCGCCCCGGCCCCCACCTCCAGGACGACCACCTCGAGCAGCACCTGCCGTCCCCGCTCCGGGCGCAGGGGCCGACCCTGGTCTTCGCCTCGATCCACCGCAGCGACAGCGGGGTCCGCTGTTTGACGGTCCATCCCCTGGGGAATCCCGGCGCCGCCGCCGATCTGGGGGGCCGGCCCCGCCGGCTGGTGCCGACCGATCCCGCCCGTATGACGGGCGTCCTGCGAAGCCTGGCCGAGGGGGCCGGCGCCCTCGGCCGGCCCGTGACGTTCGAGGCGACCCACCACGGCCCGGAGGTCGGGCTGCCCGCCTTCTTCGCGGAGATCGCGGTGCCCGAGGGGGGTCGCCCGGAACCGGGCGAGGTGCGGCTGCTGGCCGAGGCGATCCGTTCGCCGCTCCCTGGAGCGGACGACCGCGTCGCCGTCGGCGCCGGCGGGGGCCACTATGCGCCCCACTTCACCGATCTGGCGCTCCGTCGGCGCTGGTCGTTCGGGCACCTACTGTCCCGGCACGCGCTCGTGGGGCTCGATCGTCCGACGGCGCAGCAAGCGGTGGAGACGACCCCCGGCGCCGCCGGCGTCCTCTTCGCCCGAGCCCAGGATCGCAGTGTCCCGGCGTTCGCCGGGTGGGCGCCGGTGTTGCGGGACGGAGATGCGGATCCCCGGGGTGGGCCGCCGGCTACTTCGCCGGACCGCCCGACTTCTGGAACATGATGGCGCCGGAACGGAAGACGGCGCGGCCGAGACGAAGCGACTGCGTCGAGGCGAGCGAGGGGGTCCGCTCGGCGACCATGAGGCTGTCGACGATCTGGCGGAACAGCGCGCTCTGGTTGATCTCCGGATGACGGTCGAGGAACGCGGACTCCTCGTGCGTGATGGTGATGTTCTTGCGGATCATCCCGACGGGTCCCATGTCGGCGCGGGCTCGGCGCGGCATAGCCGGCGAGATGAGCTCCCTGTATAAATGCGCATGGGTGCGGACCGCTTGGTCTCGGAGGAGGCGTCCCGCCTCAGAGCTGGGCCGGGCCGTTCCCGAGGTCGCCGCTCGCATGCGCCCCCTACGCAGCGCCCTGCGGCCGCGCACTCATCTCGACGCCGGCGAGGGGACGACGCCCTCGGGGGGAGCCGTTCCGCCGGGGCCACGACGGCATCTCCTCCGGCTGCGGGACCCCCGGGGCCGGGCCCGCGAGGAGCGGGAGGACCCCCACGGCCACCGTCGGCCGGTCCAGCACCCCTGTGGCGGGCACGGCTCAGGGAGGGGGTCGAGACCGACCCCCCTTTAGGACGCCGTGCATGACGGTGGGGCCGCCGGGGCACCATGCGGAGGGGGTGGGTCGCCGCAGCAGCGATCATCGCGGTGGCGACGCTCGTGCTCACGGTCGCCCCGGTCACGGAGGCCGCACCCGCCACCGGTCGCGCTCCGCACGTCGCGGGCGGGCACCAACGCGTGGCCTACTGCCCCGGCGTCTCGAGCTATCCGACGTCCACTACGTCCTCCTGCACCGTGGACAACGTCACGTTCCTGCCGGACTCCATCTCGGTCGCG
>JASHTI010000009.1 GCA_030040625.1 Thermoplasmata archaeon | reverse complement strand
CCGGCGACGTCCGGCCGCGGGATCTCGAAGCGGTCCTCCTGGCCGCCGGGGTACTTGCGCTCCTCGCCCCGGTACGTCCGGAAGAACGACGAGCGCCCGAGGCCGCGGTCGATCGCCCCCTTGGAGAAGACGAGGGCGTCCTGCATGTTGTAGCCCTCGTAGGAAAGGATCGCGACGACGAAGTTCTGCCCCGCCGGCCGCTCGGTGAAGTGGACGTAGCGCATCGTCTGCGTCTGGAGGATCGGCGCCTGCGGGTAGTGCAGCAGGTGGCCGCGCGTGTCGGGACGCCGGCGGTAGTTCACCGACTCGACGCCGAGCGCCTGCTTGGCCATCCCGGAGCCCATCGTGTTCCGCGGCGCGGCGTTGTGCTCGGGGTACGGGATCAGGCCCGTGCAGACGCCAAGCATCAGGTTCGGGTCGATCTCCAGGTGCGTGTTGCGGTCGCTCAGGAGGCCGGCGGCCGGGAACTCCGCGTGGCAGTGGCCGCAGGTGACGAGCGGCGCCTCCCGCTTCTCGCCCATCGAGATCCAGCGGATGTCCGAGCGGGAGAGGGCCCGCTCGCACTTCGGGCAGCGGTCCGGGTACGTCAGCGGATCGACGGCGATGAGGGCGTCCTCCTCCTCCTCGGCGTCGACCCACTCGATCTTCCCCTGGCGGATCAGGTCGCTGAAGGAGAGGGTCCCCCGGGCGAGGTCGTCCAGGTCCGAACGGGAGACGCGCGGGGCGCTCGTCTTCGCGACGATCAGCGGCCGGCGGAGCCGGCCCGAGTCGCAGTGGACGATGACCTCGTTCATCACCTCGTCGTAACGGGCGTTGATCTCGTAGGTCCGGTCGCCGAGCGTCGGGCTCAGCGTGCCGGTCCGGCGGCGCTCCCGGATCTCGCGGACGAGCTCGAGCGGCTGCGAGTGCAGGCCCACCAGGTTGCCGTTGACGTAGACCCGGGCGGCCCGCTTGCCCTTCGGCGCCGTCGCCTCCTGGAAGACCTCGGGGCCGATCTCGCGGGTGTTCAGGTCGCGGAGGATCAGGGCGACCTCCTCCTCGTCGGCCCCCTCGGAGACGTCGACGCAGAGGGCGTAGTTCTTGACGAGCCCGCAGTTCTGCCCTTCGGGGGTCTCGTTCGGGCAGAGCCGACCCCACTGCGTCGGGTGCAGGTCCCGCGCCTCGAAGTGCGGCTGGCTGCGCGTCAGCGGGCTCGTGACGCGCCGCAGGTGGCTGATCGTCGACATGTGGCTGGTCCGGTCGAGGACCTGGCTGACCCCCGCCCGGCCGCCGACCCAGTTGCCGGTGGCGAGCGCGTGGACCAGCCGCTGCGTGAGGAGGTCCGGACGGATCGCGCTGGCGATCCGAAGGTCCTTCTTGCGGGCGAACGACCGCTCCAGCTGGTACTTCAGGTCCTTGAGCAGCAGCGAGAAGGCGACCCGGAAGAGGTCCTCCATGAGGTCGCCGGCGAGCTTGAGGCGCTTGTTCGCGTAGTGATCCTTGTCGTCCTCGCCGCGGACCTTCAGGTGCAGCTCGAGCACCGTTCGGGCCATGCGCGCGAGGTAGAGCGCCTTCTTCAGCCGGTCCGTCCGCGTGTCGCCGAGGTGCGGCAGCAGCGACCGGTCGAGGATCCCGTCGACCTTCCGCTGGCGGTACTCCTTCGCCTGCCCGGTCGCGAACTTCTTCTCGAGGAAGAGGAGCGCGTCCTCGGTGGTGAGGATCCCCTCCGGCGGGTACAGCTTCTTGGAGACGCACTCCTCCAGGTTGACGTTGAGGAGGTGCTTCATCGTCTGGACGAACGGCTCGTCCAGGGGGAGGAGCTCGCCGAGGACCGCCTGGAAGATCTCCTCGTCGTTCTTCATCCCGAGCGCCTTCATCAGGATCACGAGCGGAATCTGGCCGCTCGCCGTCGGGACGCTGACCTGGAGGATGCCGTCCTTCTTCTTCTCGACGACCGTCAGCGAGCGGTAGCCGCCGCGCTGGCTGAAGACCTTCGCGCTCTCGATCGGGGTCCCGTAGCGCTCGTTGAACTCCGCGAAGATCCGGTTCGGGGCGAGGTCCTCGAGGCTGATGATCACCCGCTCCGTGCCGCCGATGACGAAGTAGCCGCCGGGGTCGAGCGGGTCCTCGCCGTACTCGACGAGCTTCGCCCGGTACTCCTCGTCGGAGAGCCAGATCTGGTCGTCCTCGGTGATCTTGTAGCGGTTGAGGTTGCACGGACGGCTCTTGACCATGATCGGCAGGTCGCCGATGTGCACGTCCTCGGGGGCGCGCTCGACGCCGTTCTCGACGACGGTGACCTTGAGGTAGATCGGGGCCTGGTAGGTGAGGTTCCTCAGCCGGGCCTCCATCGGCGTGAGGGTCGGCTTGGAGCCGACCGGCTCCTTGACGAACGGGGCGCCGATGAAGATCGTCGGCTCCGCCGAGGGGGGGACGAGGCCCCGGGCGTCGCGGCGACGGCCGACGCGGACGGAGATCGAGCTCTTCGTCTTCTGCACGTCGAGCCGGACCACCCCGCGCTCGGTCGAGTCCTCGCTGACCCGCGACTCGTCGACGATCCGCTGCATCCGCGAGTTCGGGTTGTCCCGCGTCGGCAGGAAGTCGTTGAAGCTGGCGAGGTGGTGGTTGACGATCGAGCGCTCGCGGAAGAACGCGTCGACGATCTCGCGCATCGGGGCTACTCCTCCCGTCCCGGCTTGACGATCAGCCGGTAGGCGATCGCCTCGCCGGCGGTCGCGCTCGGTCGGCGAATGCGGACCAGGCGGCCGGCGAGGATCTCGCCCGCCTCCTTGAGGGCCGTGTACTTCGGATCGGTCTGAAGGCCGGGGTCGGTGACGAAGATCTTCGGCAGCCGCTCGGGCGGGGTGCCGAGCTCGTCGAGGATCTTCGCGGTCTCCGCCTCGCCGAGGACCTCGTGGGGCGGGGCGAGGTGGTGGGCGACGAACGGACGGGGCGGGGCCGGCGGTGCCTTCGCCCGGGACGACGCCTTCGCGCGCGGGCGGGACGACGGGGTCATCGGTTGCTCCGGGGAGCGGCGCGGGCCCGGGGGGAACTTCGGAGCGGCCGCGCCGACGGCGCGGTCCGGCTCGTTCGAACCCCCGACCACCTGGTTAAAAGCCAGATGCTCTGTTCCGGGCCGCCGGGGGTTCCGGACGGCCGACCGAACTGAGCTACGGGCCCGTTCCAGCTCCGCTGCACGGCTACCGCCTCGCCGTACTTCAGCCTGACGGACGGAGGGCTCACTGAAGGCTCTCCAGGCTCGAGATGAGCGACCAGATCGCGGTCCGGCCGTGGGTCGGAAGGTTCGGGTCGTTGGCCAGGTCGTCCAGGACGTAGACGGCGCTGGCGATGCGGACGTCGAGCGGGACCGCCGGCTTCGAGAGCTCCTGCTTGGCGCTCTGGGCGCCCCGTCGGACGTTCCGGGGGACGCTCACGTCGTCCGCCAGCTCGGCGAGCGTGCGGACGGCCCGGGCGACCTCGGGGCTGTCGACGACCGGGGCGATCTCCCCCGGCGGCGAACGGCCCGCGGCGGCGGCGGACGGTTCGGTCATCCGGTGTGCGTCTCCCCCGCCTCCTTGTAGGCGGTGACGACGAGCAGCGTCTTCGTCTCGCGGATCCCCTTCACGGACGGGAGCCGGTGAAGGACGAACTCCTTCAGCTCCTCGTAGTGGGGAAACCGGACCTTGAGGAAGATGTCGGTGTCGCCCGTGACGAGGAAGACGTCGTCGACCTCGGGGAACCGGGCGACCTCGGTTGCGACGGTGTCCGCCTCCGCGGTCTCGACCTTCAGCGCGATGAGCGCGGTGACGTGCTCGTCGCCCCAGACCTTGGTGAACGCGCTCTCGACCGCGCGGCTCACCGGCGCCCTCGGCGCCGTCGGCTTATCCATCGGTACGAACCCCCCTGCCGGCGATGCGGATGCCTAGCCCCGTACGGCCTACGAAGCCGGGGCGGACTCGAACTCCTCTTGGAGGTCGTTGACGACCTGATCGATCACGTTGCCGGGGTCCTGCGCCCGGTACTCACGGACGCCCCCCGCTTCGCTGGAGACGCGCGCGAGAAGGTCCGCCGGTCCGCGAAGAAACTCGACGCTGCAGATGAACTCCTCCATGATGGCCCGACCCCCGCCAAGCCGGACGGGGCGACAAGGGCCCCCTATTTAGCTCTTCGCAAACCGCCAGCTCTGTATCCAAACACCATTTCGTCTCGAGGCATCGGGGTGTTCTCACCTTTCATCCTCCATCGGCTTCGATCCACTCACCCGCTGACGTCTCGAACTGCGGGTCGTGGATCCCCGCCGTGCCTTGGTCTTCCCCTTCGCCCACGCTCCTCCGTCGGCCGGCCCTCCGAGTTGGGGCGCGTCGGCTTCGGCGGGGACTCCCGCCGAGGCTCCTCCACTTCCCCGGCCCGTTCGCCACCTCCAAGAGCAGTTCCGTCTCCTCGTCAACGAGTGCCTCCGCGAGGCGCTCGCCCGGAACCTCACCGCCCGGAGCACCCTCTCCCGCTTCGCTCGCGACCGGGCCCGAGACCTCCACATCACCGGCGCCGTCGGCCTCGCCGCCTCCGAGATCGCCCTCGGTCTCGCGGCGTCCCATCGCCGACGGCTCCGTCGGGGGCCGCCGACCCGGGTCCCCTACGTACGCACTCCCTTCGTTCGCCTCCCCAAGAGCTGTTTCCACCTTGACGCCGAGACCGGCAAGCTCCGCCTCTCCCTCCGCGCCGGAACCTGGGCATCGGTGATGCTCCGCACCTCCCCCTACCATCGGTCCGTCCTGGCCGACCCCAACCACCGATTGACCCAG
>JASHTI010000045.1 GCA_030040625.1 Thermoplasmata archaeon | reverse complement strand
GTCGCCCTCACCGGGACCCCGGGGACGGGCAAGAGCTCGGTCGCCCGCGCGCTGGGCCCCCGTTGGTCGTCGATCGAGGTCGCGGCGCTCGCCGCCCGCACCGGCACCTCCCGGGGGCGGGGCCGCCGGACGATCGTCGATCTCCCGGCGCTCCGTGCCCGCCTGCGCCGCTCCCCGCCCGGGGTCGACCTCCTCGTAGGGCACCTCGCCCACCTCCTCCCGGTCGGCGGAGTGATCGTCCTGCGTTGCCACCCGCGCGAGCTGCGGCGCCGCCTCGCGCGGGCTCGCCGGGGGGGTCCCTCCGAGCGGGCGGCGAACGTCGTCGCCGAGGCGGTGGACGCGATCCTCCTCGAGGCGGTCGCGACCGGCCGGCCGGTGCGCGAGATCGACACCACGGGCCGGAGCGTCGGGGCCGTCGCGCGAGAGGCTTCTCGCTGGCTCGCGGGGCCCCGGCGCGCGCGGTTCGGCCGGATCGACTGGCTCTCCGACCGGTCGGTGACCGCGCACCTTTTGGACGAGGCCGGGTAGTCGAGGCGGGCGAGCCGGAATGGTGCTCGAGGGCTACCGCGAGCGGGTTCGCCCGTACGTCGACCGGCTCGCCCGCCCGTTCCTGGGTTGGGAGCCGGACCGGCTGAGCTACGCGGCACTGACGGCCGCGGTCGTGGCCGGGGCCGTCGCGGCGGGCGTTCGCTGGACGACGCCGCTCCTCTTCCTCGCCGTGAGCGGACTGATCTTCCTCGCCGGCGTTTTCGACGTGCTGGACGGGCACGTCGCGCGCGCGCGCGGGCGGGCGAGCCCCCGGGGCGATTTCCTCGACCACGTGCTGGACCGCTACGCCGATGTCGCGATCCTCATCGGCCTCGCGGTCTCGAGCTATGTCGATCCGCTGCTCGCGCTCCTCGCCCTGGTGAGCCTGCTGCTCACGAGCTACATGGGGACCCAGGCGCAGGCGGTCGGCCAGGGCCGGATGTACAGCGGGCTCCTCTCGCGGGCCGACCGCCTCGTCGTCCTCGCGCTGGCGACGTTCCTCGAGTTCGACTGGTCGCTCCCGTGGCCGTGGGCCCCCACGGAGCCGTGGAGCCGGTTCCATCTCGCGGGGGTCGAGTTCACGGTCCTGGACGTGGCGATGGTCTACATCGTGGTCGCCGGGCAGTGGACCGCCCTGAGCCGGGCGTGGCGGACGATGCGCGCCCTCTCCGCCCCCTAGGCGGAGGTCTCGCGCGGAGCGGCCCGGCCGCCGCGTCGTTCGTAGTACTGGAGCGGGTGCCGGAGGCTGGCCTCGAAGCAGCGGGGGTCCGCCGCACGGTCGCTCGGCTCGGCCCCGTCCGGGTCGCCGTCCCGGGCGCAGAGGCCGTGGCTGCGGAGCGTGTCGCAGTTCGGCGGCTCGTAGCCCCGGCCGCCGTCGCGGGTGGTGATGTGCTCGACCTGGTAGCGGGTCACCGACTCATCGAAATCCGGCGCCCCGCGGTAGGCGTCGACGATCGTCTCGAAGGACGCACCGACGCGATGCAGGAACGCGGCGAGGCAGAACCGGCCAGCGTGGGAGAGGTTCTCGCCTCGCTCGAGCGTCCGACGCATCTTCCGGACGCACGGGGGGAACAGCTCGGGCCGCACCGGACCGGCCAGGCCGCCCGCGCGGCCGACCGGCGACGGGGTGCGTCGCGCGAGCTCCGCGAATCGCTCCGGGGCCTGGGCGCGGACGGCCTGGGCGAGCTCCGGGGTCAGCGGAAGAGGCACCGCGAGCGCGCGACGGACGGCCTCCTCCAGGAGGCGGGCGCCGCGCTTCGCCGTCACCACGACCCTCCCGGCGCGGAGCTCCTGGGCGACGAGCCGGAACTCCGCCTCGCGGATCGGGGCGGCGAGACGGACGTAGTCCGCGACCGGGATCCGCAGGCGGTCGCCCTCCGCCTCCAGCCCGAAGTCGAGCCGGCGGGCGACCTCGGCGAGCGTCTCGGGACTCGCCCGCTGCAGGCGCTGGTAGCTTCGCTTGGACTCGGCGACCGCCCAGCGACGGATCGCGCCGGCCGTCGGGGCCGCCGCCACGATCAGCCGGGCGAAGAGGAAGCTGAGGTAGCTCAGGTACCGCTCCCCGGGGAGCGGGCTCTCCAGCGCCTCCAACCGCTCCGAGGCGGTCGGGTCGTCCTGGGCGGCCAGGACCCGGGCCCAGCCGAGCTCGCGCGCGCGCTCGTACGCCGCCTGCTCCAGCAGGGAGCGGACGCTGGGCGTCTCGCCCCCGAGGAGCGCCTCGGCGCCCGGCAGGAACGGGTAGTCGGCGAGGAGCGCCTCCTCGCTCAGCCGAGTCGGGGCACCACGAATTGCCATGCGAGCAGGACCAGGACGAGCGCCGAGGCGATGGCGACCGCGCGGGTGCCGAAGGCGTCCAGGTGGGCCGCCGTCCATCCGGCCCGCAGCCGGGCGGCGATCGACATCGCGAAGTCGCGGAACAGGAGACCCCCGTCGAGCGGGACCAGCGGCAGCGCGTTCGACAGCCCGAGCAGGAGGTTCATCCACGCGAGCCAGTACAGCAGGTTCGCGCCGACCCAGAAGGCGGACGGCGAGACCCCGGAGAGCGGGCCGGTGAGGTGGAAGAACGCGGAGGTCGGAGTGCCGATCGGCTCCAGCGTCGCGAGCGGGAGGATGAGCCAGTCGATCGCCCCGACCAGCGGGCCGGCGCTCGAGCCGAGCGGCCAGACGAGCGTCTGGCGGATCTGCGCGGGGGTCAGGCCGTAGACACCGACGCCGAGGAAACCCCGCGAGCTGTTCGACGGATTCGTGCCGAGGGTGATTGGGGTGGTGATCGCGCCCCCCTGCGCGGCCGAGTAGTACGTGAGGCTCACCGTTTCGCTCGGATGCGTCTTCGCGATGGCGTTCTCGAACGCCGTGACGGTGCTGGTGGTCGTCCCGTTCATCGCGACGATGATGTCGCCCGCGGCGATCGACGCCTTGGCCGCGGGGGTCCCCGACTCGACGTAGGCGATCCCGACGCCGGTGGCGTTCGGCACCACGCTCGCCGAGATGAGCGCCGAGAGGGCCAGGAAGAAGGCGACGGCGAGCACGAAGTTCGCGAGAACGCCGGCGGCGGCGACCCGGTCGCGCCGGCGCCGCGAGGCCGCGTTCATGTCGGCGTCGTCCTGTTCGACGAACGCACCGACCGGGACGACGCACCAGAGGATCCCGAGGCTCTTCACGCCGATCTTCTGCGAACGGGCGACGACCCCGTGGGAGAGCTCGTGGAGGACGATGCCGACGACGAGCGCGACGATCCCGTAGCCGATCGGGATCACGGGGTTGATCCCGGGGAGGCCGACCGCCTCCGAGAGGCTCGGCGCCTGCGCCGGAGTCAGCCGGGTGGCGACGACCGCGCCGACGACCAGGAGGCCGACGATCGCCCCCATCGCGACCACCGCGAGCGCGATCCCGGCGTCGCTGACGGTCGTCCAGAACCGCACGAAGCGGCCCCAGCGGTCGAGCATCTCGCGCCCGTGCCGGGTCTTGAGCATCAGCGCCGGCCCGAGCAGCGTCAGGCTGCGCTCCGGGCCGATGCTCCCGCGCCGCCAGAGCAGGTAGACGACGAGCCCGTACACGAGCACCGCGGCGACCGCGATCGCGTAGCCGAGGTACGGCTCCACCGGGGCCTCGGTCCCAAGCCCGGGTCCGGGTTATGAGCTCTCGCGCCGCGGCGGCCGGCGCCCGCAAAGGGGATGGTCGGTGCCTCGCCTCGGACGTAGGATGCGGCGACGCTCGCCAGGGCGCTGGGCGAGGGCGGCGGTGCTCGCCCTCATCCTCGTGTCGAGTGCGGGCGCCCTCCGGACCGGGCCGACCAGCCTCGCCGGTCCCGCGGGCGGAGGAGCCCCGGTCGACGGCCATCCGTGGAGTCCCTCGCCGACGACCGAGCTTCGCGTGGCCCCCGCCTATGCCCCGGCGACCGGGGTCACGGAGGTGGGGTCGGTGCCCGCGAACGAGTCGCTGAGCGTCGACGTCGCGCTCGCCTCGCGCGACCCGGCCGGGCTCGCCGCCTACGTGAACGCCACTCAGGTTCCCGGGACGCCGCTCTATCGGAACTTCCTGTCGCCCGCCGCCGCGGACGCGCGGTTCGGCGCCGGAGCGCAGGCGCTCGCGGAGGCCCGGGCGTACTTCGCCGGCTTCGGTCTCGGGGTGACCGCCAACCCGGACGGCCTCCTGCTGTCGGTCGAGGGACCGGGGCCCTCCGTCGCCGAGGCGTTCGGCACCGCCCTGGACGTCTACCGGACCGCCGACGGCGCGGAGTTCCTCGCCCACCCGACGGCGGCGACCCTACCGGAGGTCGCGCCCTGGGCCGGCGTCTTCGGCCTCGGCGACGTCGGCGACTTCGTCCCGGCGTCCGGCCTCGCGCCGGCCGCCCCGGTCGCCGGCCCGAGCGGAGGCGCCGCGGGCAGCTGCGGCCGCTCGTACGGCTACTTCTCGCCCTGCATGATCGCCCGCGCCTACGACTACGCGGACCTCGCGGCCAACGGCACCAACGGCTCCGGCGAGACGATCGCGATCTTCGACGCCTACTCCTCCAGCGTGCCGCAGAACGCGCTGGCGACCGACTTCAGCGCGTTCAGCTCCGCCGAGGGCCTGCCGACGACCGGCCTCAGCTTCCGCTATCCGGTGCCGACCAGCGCGAACCTGAACGCCAGCGGGACGAACCCCGCGTGGGGGGTGGAGGAGACGATCGACGTCGAGTGGGCCCACGCCGCCGCCCCCGGCGCCGCGATCCAGATGGTCTTCTCGCCGAACGCCGGCGCCGGGCTGTACTTCGCGATCGACTGGGTCGTCGCGCACGGCGCGGCGAATGTGCTATCGATGAGCTGGGGGGAACCGGAGGTCGGCATCTTCGACGGCGGCACCCCGCCGTGCCCGCCGATCGCCTGCAACGCGTCCAGCGATGGCTCCTTCGACATTCTGAGCCCCATCCTCCAGCTCGCCGCCGTGGAGGGGATCAGCGCCTTCGCCGCCAGCGGCGACTGCGGCGCGGCGGACGGGACGACCGGGGTCGCCACCAACTATCCGGCCTCGAGCGCGTTCGTGACGGGCGTCGGCGCGACCCAGCTCACGACGAGCGCGAACGGGACATACGCCAGCGAGGTCGCCTGGAGCGGCAACGAGTCGACCTGCGACAACGGCGGCGGCTCGGGCGGGGGCTTCTCGATCCTCCCCCGCCCGTACTGGCAGGTCGGTCCCGGCACCCGGGCGGACCGGGGCCGGGGCGTTCCGGACGTGTCGATCGTCGGCTCGGCCAGCTCGCGGCTCGTCTTCTACGACGGCGGGTTCGGGGGCGAGGCCGGCACCAGCATCGCCACCCCGATCTGGGCCGGTATCGCCGCCATCGGCGACCAGCTTCACGGGGCCGCCCTGGGACTGCTCAACCCCGCGCTCTACGCGGTCCTCGACTCCGCCGACTACGCGACCGACTTCCACGACATCACCTCGGGCAGCAACGGCTACGCCACCACGACCGGCTGGGACCCGGTGACCGGCATCGGAACGCCGATCGTCGGCGCCCTGCTGCCGGGGCTCAACGCCGGCGTGACGGCGTTCTCCGGTCTCGGCACGCTCGTCTACGCCTCCCCGCGATTCGGGGCCGCCCCGCTGACCGTGCAGTTCGCGGTCACCGCCTCCGGTGGAACCGGCAGCTACGCCCTCGAGGGGATCGACTTCGGCGACGGCAACGCGTCGACCGTCCTCGCCGGGCGGACGAGCCACACGTTCACCCGACCGGGCGTCTATTCGGCGCAGGCGTACGTCGTCGACTCGAGCGCGGCGATGGCGACCTCGCCCCCGGTCGTCATCGTCGTCGGGGGCGGGGGACCGCTGACGGTCGGCCTCGGCGCGAACACCGCCAGCCCGCTCGTCGGAGGGACGGTGACGTTCACCGCGACCGCCAGCGGCGGCACGGCTCCGTACCTGTACAACTTCTCGTTCGGCGACGGCGCGTTCGCCGACAACCAGAGCGCGGCGTCGCTCAGCTACGCCTACCCGGCCGCCGGCGGCTTCTGCGCGGAGGTCGTCGCGCGGGACGCCGGCACCCCGCCGGACGGCGCGGCGAGCGCCCGCGTCGCGATTGCCGTCGGCGGGGCGGCGATGCCGAACTGCGGCAACCCGAGCGCCCCGCTGACCGTCGTACCGAACGGCACGCCGGCGGTCCGCGACGCCCCGGCCGACTTCCCGTCGCTCTTCCGCATCAGCGGCGGCACCACCGCCCCCTCGGGTCTGGCCGCCCAGGTGACCCTCCGCTCCTCGGACCCGTACCCGGGCGCCTGCGGCTGCGCGATCTTCCCGACGGCGGGCAACTACACCGTCGAGGAGTGGGACAACGACACGAGCGGGGACGAGGCGTCGGCGACGGTGAACGTGACGGTCGCCCCGGCGCTCCGGGCGACGTTCTCGGCCTCGACGATGACCGGCACCGCGCCGCTGACCGTCGATTTCACGGCGACGGCCCGCGGCGGCGACGACGCCGACGCCGCCAACACCCTCTGGCGCTTCGGCAACGGGCAGCACACGACCGGCGCCTCCGTCGCCACCACCTACGAGCACGTCGGCGAGTACGTCGCGATCGCCGACCTCTCGGACGCCGGCGACGGCAACGCCAGCGAGGCGTTCCTGCTCGACGTCGTGCCGAGCGGCGGCTCGCCGGTCGGCCTCGTCGGCACGGTGACCCCGGCGGTGAACGTCTCGTCAGCGGCGACCGTCGCCTGGAACGCCACGGCCGTCGGCCCCGCCGGGGCGCTCGGCGGGTCGACGATCGTCTGGAACCTCGGCAACGGCGCCCGGGCCTACGGCGCGCACGCGAACGAGACCTATTTCGCCGGGAGCGACCTGCTCGCCGACGACACGCTCGCGGCCTCGGTCGCGCTGTCGACGAGCCACCTGACCGACCTCGCCTACGTCCCGATCACGCTCCCCGGTTTCTTCGCGACCGAGGCGGCCGGCTTCGTGCCGGCGGCCGACGCCCTCCAGCTCGCCACTTCGGTCTACCCGGCCGTGGGCGTCGCCCCGCTGTCGATCACCGGCACCGCCACGGCCAGCGGTCCGGAGGTCTCCACGGTCTCCTGGCGCTACGGGGACGGCGACAGCGCGAGCGGCGCGTCGGTGAGCCACGTCTACTACGCGACCGGCGCCTTCACCGTCGTCGCCCGACTGTACGACGGCTTCGACGACGTCGCCGACCGGCTCGCCGCCGTCCAGGTGAACCCCACGCTCACGCTCGCCGGCTGCGGGGGGACGCGGGAGACCGGCACCGCGCTCTTCAGCGCCACGCTGCGGCCGGGGCCGGTCGGCGGGGACGGGCCCCCGTACACCTACGCCTGGACGCTCCCGGACGGCGGGACGGCGACGACCGAGAACGTCACCGTCGCGCTCACGACGCCCGGCACGTACCAGGCGTCGGTCGTCGTCACGGATGCCGCCAATGAGACGGCGACCTGCCGCTGGACGCTGGTCGTGCTGAGCACCCCCGCGGTCGGCCCGCTCTGGGTCCTCGTCGTGGGGGGGGCCGCCGGCCTGGGGCTCGCGGGGTTCTTCGTCTGGGCGACCCGACCGCGTTCGAAGGGCCGGTAGGACCGGCCCGTGGCGCGCCGGAGCGCCTTCAGCCCTTGACGACCCCGAGCGGGAGGAGCCGGACCACGCGCCGGCTGAGACCGGCACCCTCGGCGACCCGCACGACCTGCTCGACGTCCTTGTAGGCCCCGGGGGCCTCCTCCGTGACGCCCTCGCGCGTCGCCGACCGCACAACGATCCCGCGTTCCGCGAGGCGGTGCGTCACCTCATCGAACCGGAACGTGCGCACCGCCGCGCTGCGGCTCAGGCGCCGCCCGGCGCCGTGGCACGAGGAGCCGAAGGAGCGCTCCATCGACCCGGGCAGCCCGGCGAGGACGTAGCTCGCCGTCCCCATATCCCCGGGGATGAGGACCGGCTGCCCGTAGGACCGGTACGGCGACGGCACCTCCTCCCGGCCGGCCGGGAACGCCCGGGTGGCCCCCTTGCGGTGCACCAGGACGCGCTTGGTGCCGCCGTTCGCGCGGTGCGCCTCGGTCTTGGCGATGTTGTGCGCGACGTCGTAGATGACGTCGATCCCCAGCTCTTCGGCGGACCGGCCGAAGACCGCCGCGAAGCCCCGGCGCACCGCCGCGGTGATCGCCTGGCGGTTCGCCCAGGCGAAGTTGGCGGCCGCCGCCATCGCCCCGAGGTAGCGCTGCCCGTCCTCGGAGGCGATCGGCGCGCAGGAGAGCTGCCGGTCGACGAGCTGGACCCCTTCGTTCCGCAGCCGCTCGTCCATCCGCCGGACGAAGTCGGTCGCGACCTGGTGGCCCAGGCCCCGCGAGCCGGTATGCAGCATGACGACCACCTGGCGCGGGGCGAGCCCCAGGGCGGCGGCGAACTCCGGGAAGAAGATCTCGTCGACCGCCTGGACCTCCAGGAAGTGATTCCCCGAGCCGAGGGTCCCGAGCTGGCGCAGCCCGCGCTTGCGGGCCGACTCCGAGACCTCGCCGGGCAGGGCACCGGCCAGACGGCCCCCCTCTTCCTGGACCCGCAGGTCCTCCGGGGTCCCCTCGCCCCGTTCGACGGCCCAGGCGGCGCCACCCAGGAGCACCGCCTCGACGTCCGCCGGACTCAGGGCGAGCCCGCCGCGCGAGCCGACGCCGCTCGGCACCTCCCGGTACAGGCGCTCGGTGAGCTCGCCGAGACGCGGGCGCACCTCGTCGACGGTCAGCCGGGTCCGGAGCAGCCGGACCCCGCAGTTGATATCGTAGCCGATCCCGCCCGGCGAGACGATCCCCTCCGCGAGATCGAACGCGGCGACCCCGCCGACGGGGAAGCCGTAGCCGAAGTGGATGTCGGGCATCGCCAGCGCGTTCTGCTCGATCCCCGGCAGCGTGGCGACGTTGGCGAGCTGAAGGAGCGACGGGTCGCCGGCGACCCCCTCCAGGAGCGCGGAGTTGGAGAAGAGCCGGCCGGGGACGCGCATCCCCGGGACCTCCTCGCGGGGGATCTCGTAGGTGAATGCGTCGAGCGCGACGAGCGCCGGGACCTTGGCCACGAGCCGCGGCAGGCAGGGCGGGCTACAAAACGGTCGTCCCCGGCCCGCCGGGGCTCCGCGGTCGGCATGCGAAAGTCAAAGTAGCGGTGCCCCCCTTCGGAGCCTCGGTGGGCATGCAGCGGGGGGCGCTGCTGTCGGTCGTCAATGTCGCCGTCGCGGCGGGTGCGTTGGTGATCTGGTTCCGGTACCCGCGCTACGCCTACTACGCGATCTACGCCCTCTTCGCCTGGTTCCTCGTCAGCTTCTCGCTGACCTGGGCGTTCCGGGGAAATCCCGGACCGGTCGGCCCGGCGGCCTCGGCGGCCGGCGGCGGCCCGAGCGGCGTCGGCGCGCACTCCAGCAACGGGCCCCCGGCGCCGGCGGGCCCGCCGATCGCCTCCTCGGAGGACGGAACGACCGTCCCGTTCTGCATCTACTGCGCGACCGACCTTCCGCCGGACGTCGGGCGCTGCCCGGCGTGCGGCCACCTTGTCCTTGCCCTGAGCTAGCGGGCGGCGCCCTCCGCCGACGCGGGCACGATCGTGAGCAGCGGCTCTCGGGCGCGAACGCTGGCGCCCTCGCGGGCGCGCAGGTCGCGGACCGTCCCGCCGATCGGCGCGGCGATCTCGTTCCGCATCTTCATCGCCTCGACCACGAGCAGCACCGCGCCCGCCGCGACGGTGGCTCCCTCGGTGACGCGGACCTCGACGATCCGGCCCGGCATCGGAGGGACGACCACCGCGGCGCCGGCCGGCACGGGCGTCGCCGTTGGGGCAACGCCGCCGGGCGACGGCGTCCCGGCCACGGCCCCGCCGGACGGACGGATCCCCCGGGACTCGAGCCGGAGCTGCGCGGTCCGGCGCTCGCCGTTGACGTCGACCGGTCCGGTCGGGGCCGCCTGGCCCTCCGGCCAACCGCGGAGGACGACCGTCTCCCCGCCGATCTCCAGCTCGACCCGGTCCGGCCCCCGGTCGACGACGCGGACCGAGCAGCGCCGGCCCCCGACCTCGACGCTCGACAGGTCGTCGGCGACGTCGACGACGGTCGGCCTACCCTCGAGCTCGACCGTGAGCCGCACGGACC
>JASHTI010000044.1 GCA_030040625.1 Thermoplasmata archaeon | reverse complement strand
GAACCGCCGGAACCCTCGGAGCCCCGTTCCCGTCGCTCGCTGGGGCGCGAGTCCGTCCACCGGCACGCCTCGGCCGTCCGGTGAGCGGGCGGGCCCCCTTTGCAGGGGGTTCCGTGCGTGACGCTCCCCCGGGGCGCCCGGACTACCAAGACGGCGGGGCTCGGCCCGGCCGGCGGATCAGCAGCGCGGTACTGCGGGCGCAGCGCTCTCCGCAGACCAGCCAGCCGCCCCGGGACCCCGCCTCGTGCCGCTCGACGGCCGCGAAGAGGAACGACGGCTCGAAGACCGCGGCGACTTCCGTGAGCGAAGGGCGATGGGGCGGTCCAACGGCGGACCGAACCTCGCGGGGGATCCAGGTGAGGAGGAGCGGGCTACCGGCGCGGAGGACCCGGGCGATCTCCCGGGCATAGCGCCGGCGGAGCCGGATCGGGAGCGAGTGGAAGCAGCCGGTGTCCAGCGCCGCCCCGAACGAGCGATCGGCGAATGGTAGCGCGGCCGCGTTCGCGACGCGGAAGTTGGGCGTGAGCCCGGCCGCGCGCGCCCGCCGCTGAGCGACGGCGATCACCGTTCGCGAGACATCGATCCCGGTCGCGCGGAACCCCCGCTTCTGGAGCCAGAGACTGTTGCTGCCGCTACCGCAGCCGACGTCGAGCACCGAGCTCCCGGGCGGGATCCGCCGCGTCCGGACGGCCCGGACGAGCCAGGGCGATGGCCCCGGCGAGTGCCACGGCATCTTCCGATAGTCCTGCGAGGCGTACCAGGCATCCCACTCCTCGAACTCGCGCGCATCGGTCCGAGCCTCGCCGCGGGGGCGGGACGGGGAGCGCCTCGTCGCCGCCATCGCGGGCCCCCCGAGGGCTCCCCGCGATAAGTAGCTCCGGAGAGCGCGACGGTGAACGCGCTCGCCCCGTCCGTAGGGGGGCGCGTCCCCGCTGGGCCGGACCGACGCGAGGAGCGGTCGCGGAGAGAAAGGCCGCGGGCCCCTACGCGTCGCCGAACGGCGCGGCGGCGATGGTCGGCCGTACCGCCGGGGAGGGGTGGAGCGCACCCCGGGCGACGTGCGTCTCGCCGGAGATCGCCCGGAGGAGGTCGGTCCGCGTGACGATGCCGACGAGCCTCCCGGCCGGGTCCAGCACGGGCAGACGGTGGACCTGGTGAAGTTGCATCAGCGCTGCGGCACGGGCGATCGGGAACTCCGGCTCGACCGTGACGACCCCGTAGCTCATCGCCTCGCTGACACGGGTCCGCCGCAGGTGGCGTCGGCAGACGTCCAGGAGGCTCCGACCCTTGGTCGGCGCCGAGCCGAGGAGTAGGTCCAGCATCCCGCGGGGACTCTCGATCCCCGTTCCGCGGTTGAGGGAGCGCACGATGTCGCGCTCACTGAGCACGCCGACCAGGTGCTCCGGTGGGGTCACGACCGGCAGGCCTGAGACGTGGTACTCCCGCAGGAGCCGCGCCGCCTCCTCGAGGCGTGCTTCCGGGCGCACGCTGACGACCAGACGGGACATCACCTCAGAGACCTTCGAGCGCGGGTCCATCGGCGGTTCACCCGGGATCGGAGTCGATCCGCCGACCGATAGCCCCGGGCTCAAGCCGGCTCGACGGGCCTGGGGCCGGCCGCGCCGACGGCGCCCGAGATGCCGCCGGCGGTCAAGCGCAGCGGACCCCGCGTTCATGAGCCGCCCTCGCCGGGTACCCCGACGGGGCAGGTTCCCATGGCCGGCACGGTCCGTACGGCGGGCTCGCCGCTCGTGCGCCTCCTCGTGCTCGGGGTCCTCTGGGGCATCACCTTCCCGGTGAGCCGGCTCGGCGTCGCCGCCGGCGGTAACCCGTTCCTCCTCGTGACCGTCGACTTCGCCGTCGCCGCCGTGGCGACGGCGCCCGTTGCGGCTCGGTACGGCGGACCGCGCCCGTCCGCCGCCGACCTCGCGGTCTCCGCCGGCGTGGGTGCGCTATTGATCGCCGGGATCAATCTGCCGCTGTTCTGGGGGGAGCGGTTCGCCACCGGAGGCGTTGCCTCCGTCGTCTACGCCACCTCGCCGATGCTGAGCCTCGGCTTCGCCGCCCTGCTCGGCGCCCGCGAGCGGATCGGTCCCGGGGGCGCCGCCGCGCTCGTCCTGGGCCTCGCCGGCGTTCTCGTCCTCGCGCTGGCGGCGGGAGGCGCCGCCGTCACGAGCCCCTGGGGGCTCGTCGCCTTCGGGCTCGGGGCGACGTGCCAGGGCGCCGGAGCGGTCGGGCTCGTCCGGCTTCGGCCGCGGGGCGAGGGTCTCTGGGGGGCGACGTTCCAATTCCTGGGCGGCGGCGCCGCGGCGCTCGCCGCCGTCGCCGTGCTCGAGCCGAACCTGCGCCTTCCGGCCGTCGCGCCGGTCGTCGGTTCCGTCCTCTACGTCGGCGTCGTGTCGATGGCGATCGGCTACGCGATCTTCTTCGACCTGCTCCGGACCCGAGGGCCGGTCGGCGCGAACCAGGTCACGTACCTGAACCCGGTCGTAGCCCTCGCGGTCGGCGTCGTCGCCTTCGGAGAGCCGTTCGTGCCCGAGGAGGTGATCGGCCTGGCCCTGATCCTCGCCGCGCTGCTGGTCCTCCAGCGCACCCGGCGGCCGTCGGTCAACCCGGATGCACCGACGGTTCATGCGACCGGACGGGGATCGAGCGGGTGAGATGATCGAGATCCGATTCCACGGCCGGGGCGGGCAGGGAGCGGTCCTCGCTTCCGAGCTCCTCGCGCAGGCCGCCTTTCTGGACGGCCGCTCGCCTCAGAGCTTCCCGTTCTTCGGCGTGGAGCGCCGCGGGGCGCCGGTGACGGCCTACGCCCGCGTCGATGACCGCCCCATCGGGGTCCGGACGTCGATCGTCACCCCGGACGTGGTGGTGGTGCTCGAGCCGGGCCTCCTTCGGACGACCTCGGTCGGCGATGGACTGCGCACCGGCGGCCTCCTCCTCGTGAACAGCCCCCTGCCCCCGGCCCGGCTGGAGGCACCCGACGGGGTCCGACGTGCTTCGGTCGACGCGACGGCGATCGCCCTGGCCCACGGGCTGGGCTCGCGGACGATGCCGATCGTCAACACGACGATCCTTGGCGCCCTGGCCCGGGTGACCGGGGTCGTGAGCCTCGAGGCGCTCGGGCGGGCGATCGACCGCTACGTGCCGGCGGCGCCCGCGGAGAACCGGGCGGCGGCCACCGACGGCTTCGCCTCCGTCCGTCTCGGGGACCCGGCCGCGCCAAGCGCGAACGGTGCGGCCCGGATACCGTTCGCGGTGACCGTGCCGATCCCGGAGGGCCCGCTCGCCAGGCTCCCGAGCAGCTCGATCCGGACGGGCTCCTGGCGGACGCTCGTCCCGGAGATCGACGAGCGACGGTGCACCCGCTGCAACTTCTGCTGGAAGTACTGCCCGGACGACGCGATCGAGCTGGACGGACGCGGCTACCCGGTCCTCGTGCTGGACGCCTGCAAGGGCTGCGGGATATGCGCCGAGGTCTGCCCGCCGCACACGATCGCGATGGTCGCGGCCTCGGAGGGGCCATGACGCGGGAGGTCCTCTCCGGCAACCACGCGCAGTCGCACGCGGTGCGGCTCGCCCGGGCCCAGGTGATCTCGGCCTACCCGATCACCCCGCAGACGACGATCGTCGAGAAGCTCGCGGAGTTCGTCGCCACCGGCGCGCTGGAGGCCCAGCTCATCGAGGTCGAGAGCGAGCACTCGGCGCTCCAGGCCGTCGTGAGCGCCTCGGCGCTCGGGGCGCGGACCTACACGGCGACCTCGAGCCAGGGCCTGCTGCTCATGCACGAGCTGCTGCACTGGGCGGCCGGACTGCGCGCCCCGATCGTCATGGGCGTGGTGAACCGCGCCGTGGCGCCGCCCTGGAACATCGGCGCCGACCACACGGACACGATGAGCCAGCGGGACACCGGCTGGATCCAGTTCTATCCCGAGAGCAACCAGGAGGTCCTCGACACGGTCCTGGTCGCCTACCGGCTGGCCGAGACGGCCGAGGTCCGGCTGCCGGTGATGGTCAGCGAGGACGCCTTCTACCTGTCGCACACCGTCGAGCCGGTCGACGTTCCGGAGCCGGAGATCGTCGACCGGTTCCTGCCGCCCCGCACCGGCCATGCGATCCTCGTGCCGGGGACCGTTGGTCGCCTCGGCTCGTTCACCGGGCCCGACCGTTACGTCGAGTTCCGCCGCGAGCTCGCCCGGGCCTCCGCCCAGGTGCCCCGGGTCCTGCCGGAGGTCGAGGAGGAGTACCGCCGTCTCACCGGCCGCTCGCACGGGGGGGCGCTGCCGACCTATCGCGCCGAGGGCGCGGACGCGGTGCTCGTGACGATGGGTACGATGACCACGACCGCGCGGACCGTCGTCGACGAGCTCCGGGCGGCCGGCCAGCGCGTGGGTCTCGCCAAGCTCCGACTCTTCCGACCGTTCCCGGACACGGAACTGCGTCGCCTCGCGGCGACCGTCGACCGGCTCGGGGTCGTCGACCGCTCGTACACCTTCGGTGCCTCGGGGGCGGCCGCGACCGAGGTGCAGGCGGCGCTCTACCGGGGACCCCACCGACCGCTCGTCGCCGGCTTCCTGGCCGGCGTGGGTGGGCGGGACGTCACCCCCGCCCACATTCGACGGATGTTCGCGGAGCTCCTCGGGCCGGCCGATCCCGAGCCGCGCTGGGCGGACCTCGCCCCCCTGGAGGTCGACGTCCATGGCTAAGCTCACGCTGCCCGCCGAGGAGTGGATGTACCGGGGCCACGCCGCGTGCCCCGGCTGCGGGCCGGCGCTGGCGATGCGCCTGCTGCTCAAGGGGCTCGGGCCCCGAACGATCCTGGCGATCCCGGCGTGCTGCTGGACCGTCATCGCCACGCCGTTCCCGACGACGGCGCTGGCGGTCGCGGTCCTCGACAACCCGATCGAGTCCACGGGCGCGTCGCTCGCCGGTCTCCGCGCGGCGGCGGACGCGCTGGGGCTCGCGGACGTGACCGTCGCGGGATTCGCCGGCGACGGGGGGACCGCCGACATCGGCCTCCAGGCGCTCAGCGGGATGCTGGAACGCCGGACCGACGCGATCTTCGTGATGTACGACAACGAGGGCTACATGAACACCGGCGTGCAGCGCAGCGGCGCCACGCCGCAGGGCGCCTGGACGACGACGACCCCGGTCGCCGGGACGCGGCGCGGCAAGCGCGAGCCGAAGAAGGAGATCATGGAGGTCGTCCTCGCGCACCACCCGAGCTACGCCGCGACCGCGAACCCGGCGTTCCCGGAGGATCTCGTCCGCAAGGCGGAGCGGGCCCGCGCGGCGCGGGGGCCGAGGTTCCTCCACATCCTCGCGCCGTGCCCGCCGGGCTGGCGTTTCTCGAGCGAGGAGACGATCGCGCTGGGGCGTCTCGCCACGGAGACCGGCCTCTTCCCGCTGTACGAGGTCGAGGACGGCGTCTATCGGATCACGCGGCCGTACGGTACGCTCAAGCCGGTCGACGAGTACGTCCGGGCCCAGGGCCGTTTCCGGCACTGGACGGACGCCGAGATCCGCGAGCTGGGCGCCCAGGCCCGGGCCGGCTGGGAGCGGCTCTGCCGGCGCGAACGCGAGACCGCGGCGGTCGCTCGCCCCCCGCCGATCCCCCTGACGGCGTAGGAGCGGCGCGGGCCGGCGTCGCGCTCACGGACCGGACGGCGGGTCGGCTCGGGCGAGTTGTCGGACCAGCTCCAGCAGCCGGCCGGGGTCGAGCGGGAGGCGGATGACGTGCAGCGCGCCGTGGGAGGTGAGCGTCGGATCCCGCGTGCCGACGATGACCAGCTTCGCGTCGCGGAGCGACCCCTGCGGCCACCGCGTCAGGCTGGGGCTCTGGTGGGCGTTGGAGGCGACGACGAGGACGGGGAGCGGGCCCCCCGCACCCTGCTGGTGGGCCTCGGCGGCCGCCAGGTCCGGGAATCGCCGGACGCGGAGCCCCTCGACCTCGAGGAGGGCCACCACGGCCGAGCCCAGACTCGCGGCCTCGTCGACGACCAGCACCTCGGGCCCCACACCCGGGCTAGCTCGGCCGGGAGCCGATGAGGGATAGGTCGAGCGGGGTTGACGAGGCCCCGGGGACCGCCGGAGGCTTTGAGGTCCGGAAGGCTCTCCGCTCCGGTCGGGAGTCCGGCATGCCCGAGACGATCCGTGCGCTGGCCGCCGCGCTCGATGGTGCGCCGGTGGGCCTGGCCCTGATCGAGGCGAGCGGGGCGGTCGCCTGGACGAACACCACCTACCGCGACTGGAGCGCGGAGCGCGGCGACCCGGCGCCGACCTACCGCGACGATCCCTTCCTGGCCGAGGGTCCGATGGGGGCGGCGATCGCGGCGGGCCTCGCCGCGCTCCCGGGAGCGACGCCCGGCCGTTCGTGGTCGGTGGCCGGGCTCGTCGTCCCGCGAGGTCCCGGCCGGGCAGCGCGGGTGCTGGACGCGAGCGTCGGCGTCGTCGCCCTGGACGCCCGTGCGCCCCGGCTCATCGTCGTCCTCGTCGACGTCACGGAGCGGCGGAGGGAGGAGGAGCGGGACCGGATGCACTACGCCGCCTTCCTGAGCTCGACCAACGCGATCGAGCTCACCGATCGCGACGGTGTCCTGGTCGACGTCAATCCCGCCTTCGAGCGGACCTACGGCTACCGCCGGGCGGAGTGCATCGGGCGGAAGCCGAACCTCGTCCGGAGCCGGCGGACGCCCAAGGAGGTCTACGCGCGGATGTGGGCCCAGCTCCTGGACCCCGCCGGGGGCCACTGGGCCGGGGAGATCGTCAACCGCGACCGCTGGGGGCGGGAGCACCCGGTCTTCCTCGCCATCTCCTCCATCCGGGACGCTGCCGGCACGACCACCCACTACCTCGGCGTCGCGGTGGACCTGACCGAGCAGAAGGCGTGGGAGCGAGCGGCCGCGCACTCGGACCGGCTGACGTCCCTCGGCCAGCTCGCCGCCGGCGTCGCCCACGAGATCAACACGCCGCTCGCGAACATCTCGCTGGTCGCGGAGAGCCTTCGACGGCGGGCCCCGGATCCCTGGACGCGGGGCCGAGCCGAGACGATCGCCGACCAGGTCGACGTCGCCGCGCGGATCGTCCGGGGACTGCTCGACTTCGCCCGGCGCACGGAACCGCAGACCGTCCGCCTCGATCTCCGGGACGTGGCGCGCGAGTCGGTGGCGTTCGTCCGGGGCAAGCGGCCCGAGAACGTGGACGTCGAGGAGCGCTACCCGGACGTCCCGATCACGGTCCTGGGCGATCGCGGCCAGCTCCGGCAGGTCTTCACCAACCTCCTGCTCAACGCCTACGACGCGCTGGGGCAACGACCGGCCGGTCGGATCGTCGTCGAGCTGCGGTCGGCCGAGGACCGCGCCGAGGCGGAGGTCCGCGACTCCGGCCCCGGGATCCCGCGGGAGTCGCTTCCGCGCATCTTCGAGCCGTTCTTCACGACGAAGGGCGAGGGCCGCGGCACCGGTCTCGGGCTCGCGATCTGCCTCGGGATCCTGCAGGCGCACGGGGGGACGATCGAGGCGGGAGTCGCCGCGGAGGGCGGAGCCCGGCTCCGGCTCGAGCTGCCCTTGGCGCCGGCGCTGCCGCCGGCGGCGGAAGCCCCCGCGGCCGCGCCCCGCGCGAAACCTCAAGACCGAGATTCCGCGTAGGCCGACCCGTGCGCATCCTCATCGTCGACGACGATCGCGTCTTCCGCGAGGAGCTCGCCGAGCTCCTGCGGGACGACCGGCACGAGGTGACGGCGAGCCCGTCCGTGCCGAAGGCGCTGGAAGAGCTGGCCCACGACGAGTTCGACGTCGTCCTCTCGGACCTGCGCATGCCCCGCCAGGGGGGCCTCGACCTCCTGCGCGAGGTCCGAGCGCACTACCCGTCGACGCCGGTGGTGATGGTCACCGGCTTCGCGACGGTCGAGACGGCCGTCGCCGCGATGAAGGCCGGCGCGGCGGAGTATGTCCAGAAGCCGTTCCAGATCGGGCAGGTCCGCAAGGTGCTCGAGGAGATCGAGCAGGAGGCGCGCTTCGCGGCCGGGGGCGCAAACCCCCCGACTCCGGAGGCGCTGGCCCGGGCGTGGGCGCGCCAGGAGGGGACGGCCGTCCTCCATCTCACGACCCGCGCCGTGCGGGCCGCTCCGGGCGTCAGCGTGGCGGCGCCCGACCTCGAGAACCCGGCCGCGATCCGGGCGCAGGTCGCCGATTTCCTCACCCAGCACCCGCGCGCCGGGGTCATCCTGGAGGACGCCGACCGGCTCCTTGCGCACCACCGGCGCGCGGACATCCTCGCCTTCCTCTCGGATCTCCGGAGCCGGCTCGAGGGGCACGGTCCCCTCGTCGTCACCTTCGATCCCCGCCGGACCTCCGCGAGCGCCGTCCGCGACCTCCGGGCCGCTGTGGCCGGTCCGGCGACCCACCAGACCCTGGAGACCCTCGGCAACCCGATCCGACGCGCGGTGCTTCGCCGTGCGTTCGACGGCCCCTGTTCGTTCACGGAGGCCCTCAAGGCCGCGGATCTGGAGGACTCCCCCAAGCTCGCCTTCCACCTCCGCCGTCTGGTCGACGACGGACTTCTCCTCCACGACCAGGAGAGCTACCGGATCACGCCGAAGGGGCGCGAGGCGCTCCTTTGGCTGAGCGAGATCGACGCGCTCGCCCGACCGGGCGCCTCGCTCGCCGCGGCCGTGGCCCACGAGCGGTCCGAACCGGATCGCGCCTAGTCATCCGCCCGCGGCGACCATGGGGGGGCCACGGCCGGCGCGCGGAGGCCCCGACGCCGCGGGAAGCGCCAGGTCGACCAGAACCTCGCCGGCCTCCGTCCGCTCGCGCTCCGGCCAGCCACTCCGCCGGAAGACGCCGAGCATCTCGAGGTTCTCCGGCCGGACCCGCGCCGTGCACCGGGCGATGCCGGACTCCGCGGCGGCGCGCCCGAGCCGGTGAAGGAGGAGCGTCGCGATCCCGCGGCGACGGAACGGCGTCGCGACCAGGAAGTCGACCTCGACCGTTGCCACGGCCCCGGGCGTGGTGACGTACTCGCCGACGCCGAGGATCCCCGGACGCCCGGCCCGATCTCCGAGCACGAGCAGGCAGAGCCGATCGTCGCCGCAGGGCCGTGCGATCTCCTCCTCGGCGACCTCCGGCCGCACCGCTCCGAAGAACCGCGACTCGAGCGTGTCGACCGTCTCCGACGCGACGAGCTCGTGGACCATGTCGCGGTCGGAGGGCTGGATCGGCCGTACCCAGACCTCGGTGCCGTCCCGCAGGAACGCGCCTTCGCTCCGCAGCCGCGGCGGCGCGCGTTCGCCAGCGGGGCCCCGGGTGCGCGGCATGCGAACCGGGGACCGGGCCGAGAGCCGATGAAGCCGGGGTGAAGTGGGCCTGACGGCCGCCGGCGGTCCGCTCGGGGTCGCTCCCGAAACGGGGGGTAAAGTCCCCTCGACCAAACCCTCTTTTGACCGCGTCCGTTCCCTCGGACGGCGGCCGGCTCCGCGGGCCGCAATGCAGCGGAGGGCGATGATGGAGACAGCCGGTGGGTCGAGCGCAAGCGTGCTCTCGCGGGAGGCCTTCCCACGGCTCCTGGAGGCGATCCGCGCCGCCGGCTACCGGATCGTCGGCCCGACGATTCGGGACGGCGCGATCGTCTACGGTGAGATCGCGCGGGTCGAGGATCTGCCCATCGGGTGGACGGACCGCCAGGAAGCCGGTACGTACCGGTTGGAGCGCCGCGACGACGCCGCGCTCTTCGGCTACAATGTCGGCCCGCACAGCTGGAAGAAGTACCTCTTTCCGGCCCGGGAGCGACTGTTCTCGGCGACGGGAACCGCCGACGGCGGCTTCACCGTCCAGGCGGAGCCCCGCGACGAGGCGCCGCTCGCCTTCCTCGGCATGCGCGGCTGCGAGCTCGCCGCCGTCGCGATCCAGGACCGCGTTTTCGACGGGCGCGTTCCGGACCCGGGGTACCACGCCCGTCGGCAGGCCTGCCTGCGCATCGCCGTCGAGTGCGGGCAGGCCGGCGCGACCTGTTTCTGCACGTCGATGGGAACCGGCCCCGCGGTGCGGGGGGGTTCCGCCGACCTGATCCTCACCGAACTGCTCTCGCCCGAACGCCACGAGTTCCTGATCCGGGCCGGGAGCGAGCGGGGCGCGGCGATCCTCGCCGGGGTACCGACACGGCCGGCGACGGACGAGGACGCGCGCGCCGCCGCGGCGCGGGTCGAGTCGGCCGCGGGCGCGATGGGACGTCGCCTGGATCCCGCCGGGCTCCGCGACCTCTTGCTCGGGAACCCGGAACATCCGCGGTGGCAGTTGGTCGCCGAGCGCTGCCTGGCGTGCACCAACTGCACGCTGGCCTGCCCGACCTGCTTCTGCAGCTCGAGCGAGGAGGTGCCGGACCTCTCCGGGGCGAAGGTCGAGCGGTGGCGGCGGTGGGACTCCTGCTTCAACAGCGCGTTCTCCGAGCTCCACCACGCCCCGGTTCGGAAGTCGACGTCCTCCCGCTACCGGCAGTGGATGACCCACAAGCTCGCCAGCTGGCACGACCAGTTCGATAGTTCCGGCTGCGTCGGCTGCGGCCGTTGCATCACCTGGTGCCCCGTCGGCATCGACATCACCGAGGAGGTCGCGGCGATCCGGGCGACGCCCGGGGCGAGCGGACCTGCGCGGAGGAGTCCGTGAGCACGGAGTCCCCGACCGCGCGGATCGCCCGCCTGGAGGCCCACGAGTTCTTCCGCGGACTCCCGGCCGGGCTCGTTCGCGCGGCGGCGGGCGCAGCCGCCCTCCGGAGCTACCGCGTCGGAGAGTTCCTCCTCCGCGAGGGGCGGGACGCCGAGGAGTTCATCGCGGTCGAACAGGGGAAGGTGGCTCTCGAGGTGTTCGCGGCCGACCGGGCGCGACTGACGGTCCAGACGGTCGGGCCGGGGGAGGTCCTCGGCTGGTCCTGGCTCCTCTCCCCGCACCGTTGGACCCTCGACGCGATCGCCTCCAAGCCGACGCAGGTCGTCGCGGTCAACGCCGCGGTCCTGCGGGAGCGGCTCGCCGCGCACCCCGAGGAGGGCTACGCGTTCCTGCTGCGCCTTCTACCGGTCCTCGCCGGCCGGCTCCACGGCCTCCGGGTCCAGCTGCTGGAGGCCGATGTCCTCTGAACGGGCGACCTCGGGGGGCCTTCCGGTCGGGCCGGCGGGCCCGTACGCCCCGGTGCCGTACCGCGTGCGGAGCCGCACCGAGGAGACGGCGGACATCGCGACCCTCGTCCTCGCCCCGGTCGATGGCGCCGTCACCCCGTCGTCCGCTCCCGGGCAGTTCAACATGCTGTACGCCTTCGGGATCGGCGAGGCCGCGATCTCGATCTCCGGCGCCCCGGACGGTGCGCTCGTGCACACGGTGCAGGCGCTGGGGGCGACGAGCCGGGCGCTGTTCGCCGCGCCCCCGGGCAGCTGCGTCGGCGTTCGCGGGCCGTACGGGAACGGCTGGCCCCTCGAGCGAGCGGTCGGCCGCGATGTGGTGCTCGCGGCCGGAGGCCTCGGCCTGCCGCCGCTTCGACCGCTGCTCTATCGGCTGCTCGCCGAGCGGGAGCGATTCGGGCGGATCGAGGTCGTCTACGGGGCCCGGACGCCGAAGAGCTTGGTCTTCTACGAGGAGATCCAGCGCTGGCGCGCGCGGAGCGACCTTCGGTTCCAGGTGACCGTCGACGCCGCCGGACGGGACTGGTACGGCGACGTCGGCGTCGTCACGACCCGGCTGCCGGATGCACGCTTCGATCCGGCGAACACCGTCGCGTTCGTCTGCGGCCCGGAGGTGATGATGCGGTTCACGGCGAAGGCGCTGCTCGAGCGGGGCGTCCCCGCCGAGGCGATCTTCCTGTCGATGGAGCGGAACATGAAGTGCGCCGTCGGCTTCTGCGGCCACTGCCAGTTCGGTCCGGAGTTCGTCTGCCGCGACGGTCCGGTCCTTCCGTACGCGCGGATCGCGCCGTACCTCGGCGTTCGGGAGCTGTAGCATGCCGCGGGTCCCCCGTCCCCGCGTGGCGGTCTACAAGTTCGCCTCGTGCGACGGCTGCCAGCTGACCTTGCTCGACTGCGAGGACGAGCTGCTCGCCGTCGCCGGGGCGGTCGAGATCGCCCTGTTCCGCGAGGCGTCCAGCGCTACGGTGGAGGGGCCGTACGACCTGGCGATCGTGGAGGGCTCCGTGACGACCCCGCACGACCTCGAGCTCGTACGCCAGGTGCGGGCGGAGGCGCGCTTCCTCCTAACGATCGGCGCCTGCGCGACGGCCGGGGGGATCCAGGCGCTCCGGAACTTCGGGGACGTCGCGGAGTTCGCGCGGGCCGTCTACGCCCGGCCGGAGTACATCGCGACGCTCGCGACCTCGACGCCGATCTCGGCGCACGTTCCGGTCGACTTCGAGCTCCGCGGCTGCCCGATCAACAAAGGCCAGCTTCTCGAGGTGATCTCGGCGTTCCTCGGGGACCGTGCCCCGAACGTCCCGACCGAAAGCGTCTGCGGGGAGTGCAAACGCCGCGGCAACGTCTGCGTCGTGGTCGCGCACGGGACCCCGTGCCTCGGCCCGGTGACCCAGACCGGCTGCGGGGCGATCTGCCCGGCGTACCACCGCGGCTGCTACGGCTGCTTCGGCCCGCAGGACACGCCGAACGCCCCCTCCCTCGTGCGCCGGCTCCGCGAGCTCGGCCTCGCCCCGGCGGATGTCCAGCGGGTCTTCCGGACGTTCAACGCCGCGGCCCCCGCCTTCCGCGAGGCCTCCGAGTCCGCCGCCGCCCCGGCCGGAGGCGCCCCGTGACGGAGCGGACGATCGCCGTCGACTACCTCGCCCGGGTGGAGGGGGAGGGGGCGTTGCGGGTTCGGCTCGCGGGACGCGAGGTGGCGGAGATCGAACTGCGCATCTTCGAGCCGCCCCGCTTCTTCGAGGCGCTGCTGCGCGGGAGGATGTACGGCGAGGCGCCGGACATCACCGCGCGGATCTGCGGGATCTGCCCGGTCGCCTACCAGATGAGCGCCTGCCACGCGGTCGAGCGGGCGCTCGGGATCCGCGTCGACGGAGCCCTCCGGGACCTCCGGCGGGTGCTGTACTGCGGCGAGTGGATCGAGAGCCACGCCCTGCACCTCTACCTGCTCCACGCCCCCGACTTCCTGGGGCTCCCGGACGCCGTGCGCCTCGCCAAGGAGCGGCCGGAGCTCGTCCGGCAGGGGCTCGCGCTGAAGAAGGCCGGCAACACCGTCCTCTCGGTCCTCGGGGGGCGAGAGATCCACCCGGTGAACGTGCGCGTCGGCGGGTTCTACCGTCTCCCGTCGACGGAGGAGCTCGGGGCGCTGCGCACGACCCTTCGGTCGGCGATCGACCTCGCCGAGGCGACCGTCCGCTTCACGGAGGAGCTCGCCTACCCGGACGTCGACGAACCGTACGAGTTCGTCGCGCTCCGCCACCCCGAGGAGTATCCGATGAACGAGGGACGGATCACCTCCAGCGCCGGGCTCTCGCTGGACGCCGCGGACTTCGAACGCGAGTTCGAGGAGGTCCAGGTCGCCCACTCCCACGCCCTGCATTGCCGTCGTCGCGGCGGCGGTTCGTACCTGGTCGGGCCGCTCGCCCGGTACAGCCTGAACTCGGATCGGCTCACCCCCCGGGCGGCCTCGGCCGCGCGGCACGCCGGCCTCGGTCGCGAGGTGCGGAACCCGTACCGGTCGATCCAGGTCCGGGCCGTGGAGATCCTTTTCGCGTGCGAGGAGGCGCTCCGCCTGCTGGACCGCTACCAGCCTCCCGAGCGGGCCTGGGTGGCCGCCCCCGATCGCGTGTCCGGCGGCACCGGTGCGGCGATCACCGAGGCGCCGCGCGGGATGCTGTACCACCGCTACCGCCTCGGGGCCGACGGCCGCATCGAGGAGGCTCGGATCGTGGCGCCGACCTCGCAGAACCAGATGCGGATCGAGGACGACCTCCGCGGCGTCGTGCGGCGCTCCGTCGACCGGGACGACGCCGGGATCGCGGACGCCTGCGAGAAGGCGATCCGCAACCACGACCCCTGCATCTCCTGCGCCACGCACTTCCTTCGCTTGGACCTCCGGCGCGAGGGCGCGGCATGAGCACCCCCGCCGGCCGACCGATGGTCCTCGGCCTCGGGGAGCCCGCCCGCCGGGACGACGGATGCGGGCCGCGCGTGGTTCGGGCGCTGCGGGGACGCCTCTCCCCCTCCGTCGCGCTCGTCGAGCGGGTCGCCGAGCCGTTGCAGCTGCTGGAGCTCTGGAGCGACGCCGCGCCGGCGATCGTGGTGGACGCCGGCCGCACCGGCGCCACCGCCGGGAGCGTACTTCGCCTCGAGGGCGCGGCGCTCGCCCGGGCGCCGATCGGCCCGTCGACCTCGTCGCACGCGCTCTCGCTGCCGGACGCCTATGCCCTCGCCGTCGAGCTCGGCCGGGCGCCGCGCCGGCTGGTCGTGTATCTGATCGAGGCCGGAGAGCTCGGCTTCGGACCGACGCTGAGCGAGGAGGTCGCCGCCGGGGTGCCGCGGGCGGCCGAGGCGATCGTCCGCGAGCTGCAAGCGTGGCCGACGGAGACGGGGTGAGCGATGCACGAAGAGGCGCTCATGCGCGACCTGCGCCGTAAGGTCGAAGAGCTCTCCCGCGGCGCGGGCGGAGCAGCGATCCTTCGTGCCTCGGTGGCGCTGGGGCCGCTCGCCCACGTCGATGAGCCCCGGCTCCGGCAGCTCTGGGCCCGGGCGATGGCCGGGGGCCCCGCCGAAGCGGCCGTCCTCGAGGTCGAGCTGCTGCCGTCCCCGACCGACCCTCGCGCGGCCTCCCTGCTGCTGCGTACCGTTACCTTTGGACCGGCGGCCGTGCGGCCGTCGCCGCCTTCTTCCGTTCGGGACGGGTGAGGTCCGCCGATGTGCCTCGCGATCCCCGGACGCCTGGTCGCCGTCCATGACGAGGGGGGCGTCCCCGTCGCCGAGATCGAGTATGGCGCAAGCCGACGGCGAGCCCAGCTCGTCTACCTCCCCGAAGCGCAGGTCGGCGACTGGGTGCTGGTACAGGCCGGCTTCGTCTACCGCCGCCTGTCGGAGGCCGAGGCCCGGGAGGCGCTGGGGTTGCTCGAGTCGGTGACGGTCGCCCCGACAGGGACGGCGACGGGCCGGGAGGGCCCGGGGACCCGGGATCCGTCGGCTCCGGAGGACGGACCCCGATGAGCGATCTGGGCGGACGCGGGGCGCTCGGGGCGGGCGTGCTGCTCGTGCTCGCGACCGCCGTGATCAGCGGCGTCTCCACCTTCGTCAACGGCTACGCGGTCGCCGGGACCGGTTCGACCGCGTTCGTGACGATCCGAAACCTCGCGGTCGCGGCGGTCGTCCTACCGTTCGGCGCGCTCGCCCTCGTGGGCTCCGGCTCCTCGCTCCGTCCCCGGGACCTCGGCACCCTCGCGGTCATCGGGCTGATCGGGGGAGCGGTGCCGTTCGTCCTCTTCTTCCGGGGGCTGCAGTTGGCGACCGCGGCGCACGGCACCCTGACCGCCTCGTTCGTCTACCGGACGCTGTTCATCTTCGCCACCGTCTTCGGGATCGTCGCGCTGCGAGAGCGGGCCCATCCGCGTCTCGCCCTCGCGGCCGCGCTCATCCTGGGCGGCAATCTGCTCCTGCTCTCGCTCCTGTCGCCGATCTGGACCGACGGCTCGGCCTACGTGCTGGCGGCGACCCTCCTCTGGGCCGCCGAGTACACGGTCTCCAAGCACGCGCTGCGCCGGCTGCGCGGATCGGTCGTCGCCCTCGGGCGGATGGGGTTCGGCGCGGTGTTCCTCTCGGCGTACCTCCTGGCCCTCGGCGGTTGGGGAACGGTCGTGAGCTACTCCCCCGCCGAGTGGATGTGGGTCGGGATCAGCGCCGCGCTGCTCGCCGCCTTCGTGCTCACCTGGTATCCGGGGCTCGCCCGGGTGGAGCTGGGCGTCGCCTCCAGCGTGCTCGTCCTCGGGTTCCCGATCTCCTGGGCGCTCGACCTAACGGTGAGCCACGCGGTCGTCCCGCCGCTCGCGGCGGTGGGGGCGGTGGTGGTCGTCGGCGGGGTCCTCGTGGCGCTCGGTTCCCCCCACCTCGTCGCGGTCCGCGATCTGCTGCTCGGCCGGACCCCGCGGCCGTGGCGCGGCTAGCATGGACGGCGTCGCCCTCTGCGCTCGCTTCTCGATCGCGACCAACCGGCTGCGCTACTGCGGCCCGGAGGACGCGGAGCCGGCGCTCTACGCGGCGATCACGAGCGGCCGTGGCTCGCCGGCCGCACGTGCGGCGCTCGCCCGATTCGAGGCGCTCATGCCGTACCTGGAGGCGATCGGGAGCGCCACCGGACGGGACCCGTTCGACCCCGAGGTCGTGGCGGCGTACTGGCTCGGCAACGAGCTGCTGGAGGCGGTCGACCGCCCCGGGTTCCTTCGGCTCCTCGAGGCGCTGCGGGGGCGGGGCCTGCCCGCCTCGATCGCCCGGCGGCTCGCCGAGCACCTCCCCGAGCGGCCCCTCCCGCACCACGTCTTCCATGTCGCCTACGTCGGGGTCGGTGCGGTGACCGGCCACGTGCCGACGACCCTGTCGAACCTGGAGGCGTGCCGCCCCGCCGCCGCCGAGGTCCGAGCCGTCGGGGCCGACGCGCTCACGGTCGCCGGCCCGACGCTCGCCCCCGGACCCTCCGGGCTCGTCCTGCGCGGGCACGCCGAGCGGACCGTCGCCTACGATCCCCGCGTCCTCGAGGGGGTGGGCGTCGGTCGAGCGGTCGTCCTGCACTGGTCCTGGCCGGCGCTCCTCCCGGACCCCCGGAGCGCCGCCCGGCTCGAGCAGTGGACGCAGCGATCGCTGGACGCGGCGAACCAAGCGCTGCCGGCGCTCGGGGTGGTATCGTTCGATCCCCCCGCTAGCGGACGAACGTGAGCCAGGCCTCGCGCTCCGGCAGCCGCCCCTCGATCGCGTCGGTGTACCGGCGCTGCAGCCGCCGCGTCACCGGGTAGTCGCCGGTGCCGATCGGTCGGCCGTCAACCTCGCGGATGGGCGTGATCCCGGCCGCGGTCCCCGTGTAGAGGACCTCGTCGGAGGTGAACAGCTCCTCGCGGGTGAAGTCGTTCCGACGGAACAGCAGCCCTTCGTCGGCGAGGAACTGGATCACCGTGTCTCGGGTGATACCCCGAAGGATACCGGAGCTCGCCGGTGGCGTGCTCACGACGTTGTTCTTCACGCGGAAGATGTTCTCCCCGGGGCCCTCGGCGACCATTCCCGCGGAGTTCAGCAGGATCGCCTCGTCGTAGCCCGCGGCGACCGCCTCCATCTTGGCCAGCGCCGAGTTCGCGTAGTTCGCCGCGCACTTCGCCTGCGGCGGGAGCATGCGCGAGTCGACCCGGGTCCAGCTCGAGACGAGCGATCGGACCCCCCGCGCCTGACCCTCTTCGCCGAGGTACGCGCCCCAGGGCCACATCGCCACGGCGACCTGGACCGGGGCGCGCGTCGGGTCCAGCCCCATCTCTCCGTAGCCGGAGAAGGCGATCGGACGAAGGTAGGCCGCGACCCCCCCGTTCGCCCGGACGAGGTCGATGCAGGCTCGCCGAAGCTCCTCGCGGCCGTACGCGAGCTTCATCCGGTAGATCTTCGCGCTGTTGAGGAAGCGGTCCAGGTGCTCGTCGAGCCGGAAGATCGCCGGACCGCGCGATGTCGTGTGGCAGCGGATCCCCTCGAAGACCGCGTAGCCGTAGTGCAACGCGTGCGTGAGCACGTGCACCCGGGCGTCCGGCCAGTCCACGAGCGCGCCGTCCATCCAGATCTTCGAGAGCGGCTGCAGCGCGACCATGCCCGGTCAGACGAGCGGGCCGAGTTAACTCCCGCGCTCGCCGCGATGTCAGCCGGGGTTGACGGCGACTACTTGGGCCGCGCGCGTCGCGCCCGGGGGCCCGCCGACCGGGGCCACACGCGGGTGCCGGCGCGGCCGGCGAGCGCCTTCGGCAGCGAGCCGAGGTCGGTGATGGCGAACCGCCGTCGCGGCCCCGTGAGGAACGTGAGGCCGGCCTCCACTTTCGGGCCCATGCTCCCCTCTTCGAACTCGCCGCGACGCGCGAGGCGGGCGAGCTCCGCGCGGGGGACCTTCCCGAGCCAGCGGGGCCGTGCGGTCCGGAAGCCGACGGCCGCCCCGGGGACGTCGGTGACGACCACGAGCGTCTCCGCTCCCAGCGCGTCCGCCACCAGCGCGGCGCCGCGATCCTTGTCGATCACCGCATCGACCCCGACCCAGCCGTCCCCGCGGCGCACGACGGGGATGCCGCCCCCACCGGCGACGATGAACAGACAGCGGTCGCCGAGGCCGGCGTCGAGGATCCGTCGAACGGCCGGTCCCTCCAGCCAGCGCCGGGGCCGCGGCGACGGCACCAGCCGGCGCCAGCCGCCGCGCGCCCGGTCCTCGCGCATCACCCATCCGGCGTCGCGCTGGCGACGCTGCGCCTCCTCGGCCGTGTAGAACCTGCCGACCGGCTTGGTCGGTCGGCGGAACGCCGGGTCCGCCGCCGAGACCTCCGTGCGACTGATGATCGGCAGGACGGTCCGCGGACGGCCCCGGCGCCGAAGCGCCGCCTCGAGCTCGCCGGCGATCAGGTAGCCGAGCTGTCCCTCGGTCTCGGCGTCCAGGACATGCATCGGGGGGACCGGGACCTCCGCGGCGCCGAGCTCGGCCTCGCGGAGCAGGCTGCCGACCTGCGGGCCGTTGCCGTGCGTGACGATCAGCTCCCGAGCCGGCCCCACGAGGGAAGCGAGCACCCGGGCCGTTCGCCGCACCTGGCGAACGGCCTCCGCCCAGGTGCCATGATCGTGGGCCCGCTGGATCGCGTTGCCACCGAGGGCGACGACGATCCGCTCGCGCCGATCCCGCCCCGTCCGTTCACTCATTCGACGCCTTTTCCGGACCCGCGGTGACGGCGTCGCCCGGGGATCATCCCCCGCCCGGCGCCGTGTCCAACTCCCGTGGTCGCCCTAGGCGCGGGCGCGCAGATGAAGCGTCGGGGCCGAGGGACGAACGCGCGGCCCGGGGCGGTCCGCCGTGCGTGAATTGGAATCAACGCAACCTCGATAACCCCACTCCCGCCTCCCCCGTCCGATGTCGGGCGAGGCGAGCCTCTGACCCACGTCGTACGGAAGGTAGAACGATGACGTTCTTGGACGACCTGACCCTGGTGCTGGACCTGCTGATCCTCGTGACCGCCACGGTGTTCTACACCGCCGTGCTGGTCTGGTTCGAGGTACGCCGAAAGGACCTGGTGCGCGCGAACAGCCACCTTCGCGAGGGGGCGCTGCTCCTCGGACTGCTCGGCTTCTTCCTGGGCGTCATCTCGGTATGGGGCGAGACCGATTGGCCGCTCCCGGGTCAGTTCAATCTGTTCTTCTTCGACGCGACGCTCATGCTGAGCATCATCCTGATCGCCTTCGCGCTCGCAGTCTGGTACCGCTTCCCGACGCACTTTGTCGGGATGCTCTCGGTGATCGCGGGGCTGGGCGTGCTCTTCTACGGGGTCCGCGCTTACAACCTCGGCCTGACCCTGGACCCCCGAGACACCCTGTACCTGTACCTTGGCTTCGGCGCCGCCGCCATCGGCGCCTATCCGGCGACCCTGTACATCGACTGGTTCGTCGTGGGTCCGACGACGCCGGGCGCCGACCCCCTCCCCTCGACGCCGACGCCGCAGTGGCCGTGGCTCTGGCGCATCCTGCTCTCGGGCTTCCTGCTGCTGATCGTCCTCGCGGGCGCCGCGGCCGTCGGCTACGGCATCGCGGCGGCCTGGGGTCACCTCGCCAGTCCGCCGTAGGAACGCCCCCCGGCGGTCGGGCCCGGGCCCTCCGGGGCTCGACCGCCACCCTTGACGGGCGGGGCACTCCTCGGGCGTGGCGCTAAGCGTCCCAGCGCGGTCGGAGTCGGTGGATGAGCGTCGGGCGGTCCGAGGAGCTGGACGAGCTGTTCCGGCCGGCGTCGGTCGCCGTGATCGGCGCGTCGAACCGGCCCGGTAAGGTCGGCACCAGTCTTTTCCGCAACCTGCTCGCCGCGGGCTTCCAGGGCGTCGCCTATCCGGTGAACCCGTCCTGGAAGAGCGTCGGCGGGGTCCGGTGCTACCCGGACCTTCGCTCCCTGCCGGAGCCGCCCGAGCTCGGGGTCGTGATCGTGCCGGCCCCGCGGGTCGCCGAGACGATCGACGAGCTGGGGCGGGTCGGCGCACGCGGCGCGATCGTCATTTCCGCCGGGTTCCGCGAGGTCGGCGACGCCGGGGCGGTGCTCGAGGCGGAGGTCGTCCGGCGGGCCCGCGACCACGGGATGTCGCTGGTCGGCCCGAACTGCTTCGGCGTCTTCAACACCGACCCGGCCGTCAGCCTGAACGCGACGTTCAGCGAGTCGCTCCCCCCGGCGGGCAACATCGCCTTCGTCTCGCAGAGCGGCGCCCTCGGCGCGGGGATCCTCAAGTACGGCGCGGCGGAGCGGATCGGTTTCTCCCGGTTCGTCTCGGTCGGGAACCGAGCCGGCGTCGACGAGAACGACCTGCTCGCCGCGCTGGGCCGCGACGAGCGGACCCGCGTCATCCTGCTGTACGTCGAGAGCCTCGCGGACGGGCGGCGCTTCCTCGAGGCGGCCCGGGAGGTCACGGAACGCAAGCCCGTGCTCGTGATCAAGAGCGGTCGCACCTCGGTCGGGGAGCGGGCCGCCAAGAGCCACACGGGCTCGCTCGCCCAGTCCGGTCGCGACCAGCTGTACGACTCCGTCTTCGCCCAGTCGGGGGTGCAGCGGGTCGACTCGCTCGGCGGGCTGTTCCGCCTCGCCAAGATCTTCTCCACCGGGCTCGAGCTGGGCGGTCCCCGGCTCGTGATCCTCACGAACTCCGGCGGCCCGGGGATCGTCGCCGCGGACGCCGCCATACGGCAGGGCCTGGAGCTCCCCCCGCTCCCCGAGACGATCCGCCGCGGTCTCGCGAGCCGGCTCCCGTCGATCGCGGCGGTGGCGAACCCGCTGGACATGACCGCGGACGCCGGCGCGGAGGAGTACCGGCTCGCGCTGCGGAGCCTGCTGGGGGCCGACGGGATCGACGGAGCGCTGGTGATCGCGACGCCGACCGGCACCATGACCGGCGAGACCGTGGCACAAGCGCTTCTCGAGGCGCGGGCCACCGCCGCGAAGCCGGTCGTCGCCTGCCTCTTCGGGCTGACCGACCTCTCGAGCGAGGTCGCCCTCCTCGAGCGCGCCGGAGTTCCGACGTATACGTTCCCGGAGGAGGCGGTCGAGGGGCTCGCCGGCCTCGCCCGCTACCACGACTGGCGCACCCGGCCGCACCGCCCGGTCCGCTCGTTCGAGGTCGACAGCGCCCGGGCGACGGAGGAGATCGCGCGGGCGCGGCGGGCCGGGCAGACCGTTCTCCCCGAGTTCGCCGCCCGCGGCGTTCTGACGGCGTACGGCATCCGGTTCCCTCCGTCGACCCTCGTCCACTCCGAAGCGGAGGCCGTGGACGCTGCCGGACGCCTCGGCTACCCGGTCGTTCTGAAGGTCGCCTCCGCGGCGATCTCGCACAAGACGGACGTCGGGGGGGTCGCGGTCGGGCTCGCCGACGCGGCGTCGCTGCGGGACGCCTGGGGGCGCATGGAGCGCGCCGTCCGAGCCGCGGCGCCGAACGCGCGCATCGACGGCTACGAGGTGGAGTCCGAGGTCCGGGGGGGCAAGGAGGTGCTCGTCGGGCTCCAGCGCGATCCGGTCTTCGGACCGATCGTCGTGTTCGGCATGGGGGGCATCTACGTGGAGACGCTGCGCGACGTCGCCTTCCGCCTGGCGCCGATGCGCCCGCTGTCGGCCGAGCACATGATCCAGTCGGTCCGGGGCTATCCGATCCTGCGGGGGGTCCGTGGCGAGCCGCCGAGCGACCTGCCCGCGCTCGCCGAGGCGATCGAGCGGATCTCCCAGCTCGCCGTCGAGCGGCCGGAGATCGCCGAACTCGACCTCAACCCGCTGATCGTCCGCCCCGAGGGGCAGGGCGCGATCGCGGTCGACGCACGGATCGTCCTCGCCCCGGCCGCGAGCCCGGACGCCTGAGCGGCGGGCGCCCACGCGCCCACGCAGGGTTATTCCCCCGGGGGCGATGGCCGCTCCAATGACGCGGGACGTGCGGTTCCTGTACTCCGGTCTCCGAGTGCGGAACGTGGCCCGGGCGCTCCGGTTCTACGAGCGGTTCGGCTTTCGCGTGCGGAGCCGGGGCACGATGGAGCACGGCGGGGTCTGGATCCAGCTCCGCTTCCCAGGCTCGTACCATCGGCTCGAGCTGAACTACTACCCGCCGAAGAGCCGCTACTTCGAGCCGATCCGGCACGGGACCGAGTTCGACCACCTCGGATTCTACGCGAAGGACCCGCTCGCCTGGAAGCGCCGCGCGCTCCGCGCCGGCGCCCGCCCGGCCCTCGAGTTCGTCGAGGGGCGGCAGCGGATCGTCTACGTCAAGGACCCGGACGGCAACTGGCTCGAGGCGTTCGGGCCGGCCCGCCCCCGTCGGAAGCGGCGCTAGCCGACTCCCGGCCGCGGTGCCTCCGGCGGGACGGCGAGCTCTTCGATCCGGAGCCCGAGCATCGCGGCGAGCTTCGGGACCTGGACGCGGGCTCCGAGGCGGGCGACGGCCTCCCGGCGCAGGCGCTCCCGCAGGGTCGCATACTCCGCCGGGGTCTCCCTCCACCGATCCACCAGCGTCTCCGCGGAGCGGGCGAAGCCCTCGGTGTCGAACGGCGCGACCCGCCCTTCGGGGTAGATCTCCGTCACGTCGTGGAGGCCGGGCAGCGCGAAGCCGACGACCGGGACGCCCTGGGTGAACGCCTCGAGGGCGACCAGCGAGAACGACTCGGCCCGCGAGGTCAACCACAGCGCGTCGGCCGACGCGTAAACGTCGGCGAGCTCGCGTTCGGCGACGAAACCGAGCAGCCGCACCCGGTCCGGCTCGTCGTGCGCCAGCGCCTCCACGAGCCCCCGGTCCCGGCCGGCCCCGACGATCGTGAGCCGGACCTCGGGCCTTGCGGCGAGCACCCGCCGGGCGACCTCGACCAGGAGGTCGATCCCCTTCTGTTCCCGCTCGAGCGGGCCGACGAACAACGCCTCGAACGTCGACGGACGGCCGGGGCGGCGCGGGCGAGGCTCCGCCGTCGTGAACGAGTTGACCATCGCGACGTTCGACCGGGCGCCCGCGGCCCGGAGCGTCGCCGCCTGGGCGGCATTGATCGTGTGGACGGCGTCCGCTCCCCGAAGGAAGCGGACGAAGAGGCGGGCCCGCCAGCGGGCGGGTGGGGGTCCCCGGACCTCGGCGGCGAGCCGATCGACCTGGGTCGGGTCGTGGAGCCCGACGACGACCCGTCGTCCGAGGAGGCGCCCGAGGAGCACGACGAGCGCGGTGAACCGCGGCGTCGACTCGAGCGTGAAGATCGTGTCGCTCGCCCGGAGGGTTCGTACGAACGCGAGGGGGGCGAGCGGGAGCGGCGGCAGCCGGGGGAGCCAGAAGAGTCGGTAGAAGCGGTACGGGACCCCGACCGTCGTCGCGAGCTCTCCGATCGCGAGCCTCGGCGGCTCGTTCGGATCGACCTTGCTGTAGAGCAGGACCCGGACGCCGCGGGCCTGGAGCTCGCGCGCGAGCGTCGCGGCGTACTTCTCGCCGCCGCGGTAGGCCCGGAGGTCGAGGCCGGTGAGGAGGACCAGGCGGGGCGCGCCGCCGTCCCCGGGAACGGAGGTCCCGCCGCTCATCCGACGGAGCGCCGGGCCGGCCGGCGCGGACAACCCTCAAGTAACCGCAGACGCGTTCGGCGGCGAGCACTGTGGCCGACCGCGAGGAGCCGCCGGAGGTGGAGCCGGAGCCCGGCAGCAGCGGCCCGACCGACCTCGCCGACCGGATCGAGGAGGAGCTGGGGCTGCTCGTGCGGAACGTCGACATCCTCGAGCGGCTCTCCAAGAGCCCCCCGCTCGGCATCATCCGCTTGAGCGAGGCGCTCCGGCTGCCGATCCACAAGACCCGCTACTCGCTGCACCTCCTCGAGCGGGACGGCGTGATCCAGCCGAGCGCCGACGGCGCCGTCGTCACCGATCGGGCGCGCGAGTTCTGGGCCGCCCTCAACCGCTCCCTCGAGCGGATGACCGAACAGATCCAGCACCTCAAGGCGCGGGCCGCCGAGCACGAGCACCGGCCTCCCGCGAGCCGGAAAGGCTATTAGACCGATGCCGGCTCGGACGCTCCGGTGCCGCCGTAGCTCAGCGGCAGAGCGATCGGCTGTTAACCGAAAGGTCAGCGGTTCGAAAGGCCCGCGGCCGCACGCCGCGCGCCCCAAATTCCGCTCGGCGGCGCCTCTCCGTCACCGGCGAAGGGCCCGTAGCTTAGCCCGGCTCAGAGCGTCCGGCTCATAACCGGTTGACCGACGGTTCAAATCCGTCCGGGCCCACGGCCCCGCGGGCCGGTGCCGCGGAGGGATAAGCGACGGCCCGTAGCCCCGCCGATGGGCGCGCCGACGCCGGGCAGGGGAGGTCCCGGGACACCGGGCCGTCGACCGCGGATCCCCCCGGACGTCTGGTCGATCTCCATCGTCAGCCTGTTCGCGGACTGGTCCTACGAGATGATCCTTCCGGTCGTACCGTTCTTTCTCGCCTTCTCGCTCGGCGCCTCCCCGTTCATCGTCGGGCTCGTCGACGGGGCGGCGCAGTTCGCGCAGAGCGGCATCCAGACGGTCGCCGGCTCGCGCTGGGCGGCCGGGACCGGGCGCAAGGTCCGCGGGGCCTACGGCTACCTGACGACGACGGTCAGCCACGGCCTCCTGGCGATCGCCGTCGTCTGGCCCGAGGTGCTGATCCTCCGGGTCGGCGCCTGGCTCGGGCGGGGCTCCCGTCAGCCGATCAAGAGCGCGATCGTCTCGAACGCGACCCCCGCCGAGAGCCAGGGGATCGCCTTCGGCCTTGAGCAGGCGCTCGACTCGCTGGGCGCGGTGCTGGGGACGCTGACGGCGATCCTGCTCCTGCTGGACCGCGGCCTCAGCGGCTTCCGGACGATCTTCGCGGTCAGCGTCCTCCCCGGCTTCGCGGCGGTGGCGATCCTGCTGCTGTTCGTCCGGGACCGGGCGGCGCGCCCCGCGGCCGTCGAGCCGACCGCCCCGCGGCCCGGCTGGCGCGAATTCCCGGCCTCGTTCCGCCTCTTCCTGCTGGCGGAGGCGGTCTTCGGGCTCGGATACTTCAGCATCCTCCTCGCGCTCCTGAGAGTCGGCGAGAACCTTCTGCCGAGCTCGGGCGGCTCCGCGACCGGGGCCGTCGTCGCCGCGCTCCTGCTCTACCTGCTGTACAACCTGATCTTCGCGGGCCTGTCGTACCCGGTCGGCCGCGGGGTCGACCGGCTTCCCGGACTCGGGTTCGTCGCGCTGTCGTTCGCCCTGTTCGCGCTCGTCGACCTGTTCCTGATCGGCGACTCGGGCCTCCTCGGCGGGATCTTGGCGTTCTCGGTCGCCGGGGTCCAGGTGTCGCTCCAGGGGGTCGCGGAGTCGGCGTGGGTCGGCCGCCGCGTGCCGGCGGCGCTCGCCGGGACCGCCTACGGTTGGCTCGGCCTCATCCAGGGGATGGCGATCCTCGGCGGCTCGCTCCTGGTCGGAGCGCTCTGGACCTATCGGACCGCTGGGCTCGCCTTCGAGGTCTCCGCCGCGCTCTCCCTCGCCGGGGCGGCGATGCTGTTGCCGGCATTCCTCGCCGGACGCCGTGAGGCCCCGACCCCGCCGGCGGCGCTCGCGTGAGCCGCGGCGGGCCGGGGGGCACCCGGCCGGCGTCCACCTAAGCGCTCGGGGCACCGGGCGACAAGCCGTAGCTGCGCAGGAGCGCGAGGAACCGCGGCTCGCCCCGGATCGAGTCGAACCAGGGCCCCCGGTAGTAGAGCCACAGCACGGCGTCGCCCTCCCGGAACTCCTCCTCCAGGAGGTCGAGCGCCCGCGCTCCCTCGCCCACAGCGCCGTGGAGCATCGCACGGTGCGTGCCGGAGATGTAGGTCCGCAGCCCGCCCCCCGCGATCTCGGCGAGCATCGCCCGCCCCGCCTCGGGCTGCCCGACGACGGCGCGGAGTAGGGCGAGATCGTACCGCTCCTCATCGTTCGCCCCGGCCGCCGGGGTCGCCGCCTCGGCGCGGGCGACCTCCAGCCGTCCCGCCCGGGCGCAGAAGAACCCACGGGCGATGTGCCGGCTCAGTGACGTCGGATCGGCGTCGACCTCCTCCTGGGCGAGCGCGATCGCTCGGTCGTAGTGCCCGGCGCCAAGCTCGACGAGCCCGAGCGTCATGCGGTGGGAACCGCGGGGGTCGAGCCGGGCCGCCCGCAGGGTCATCTCCCGAGCCTCGTCGAACCGCTCGAGCGCGATCAGCATCAGGGCGTAGAAGCGGTGCGCCGAGACGTTGCTGGGGTTGAGCGCGATCGCCCGGCGGAACTCCTCCTCCGCCCGCTCCCAGTTGTGGTCGGACTGGAAGGCGATGTTCCCGAGCGCGGCGTGCGCCTCCGAGGAGGCGGGGTCGAGCGCTACGGCACGGGCGGCGAGCTGGCGGGCCCGGGGCATCACCTCGCGCATGGCGACCGAGTCGCCCGCCGCCGCGACGTAGAAGTCGGCCCACGTCGCGTACGCCTCCGCGAACGTCGGATCGAGCTCGGTCGCCTGCTGGAAGCAGGCCGCCGCCTCCGCGAGGTGGCTCGGGGTGAGGTCGTTGCCGGCGACGAGGCCCCGCAGGTAGAGATCGTAGGCCGCCGGGTTCGGGGTGGGCCGCGGGCTCGCGGCGCTCCCCTCGCGCCGCGCCAGCTGGAGCCGCAGCGCCTCGCCGGTGCGCCGGGCGACGTCGCTCTGGACCGCGAAGACGTCGTCGAGCTCCCGGTCGTAGCTCTCCGCCCAGAGGTGGCGCTGGGTGCCGACGTCGATGAGCTGCAGGGTGATCCGTATCCGGGGACCGGCCTTCCGGACGCTCCCTTCGAGGACCGTGTCGACGCCCAGCTCGGCGCCGACCTGAGCGATCGACTTCGCCTGGCTCTTGTACGGCATGACCGACGTCCGCGCGATCACGCCGAGATCCGGGACGTGCGAGAGCACCGAGATCAGCTCCTCGGTGAGCCCGTCGGCGAAGTAGGCGTCGGCCGGATCCGGGCTGATGTTCGCGAGCGGGAGGACCGCGAGGTGGCGGCCGTCGGCCGGGGCGGGAGCCGTCCCGGCCGGTCCGGACTCGCCCCGCCAGGTGCGCACCACGCGATAGACCGCCGGCGCGTTCGTGATGTTCTTGAGCGGAACGCTCGGGAGGCGGGCCAGCGGCAGGTCCAGCTTGTTGCGGACCTGGTCGACGACCTGCTGCGAGAGGGCGATCCCCTCGGGCTCGGCGAGGGTCTCGATCCGCGCCGCCAGGTTCACCGCATCGCCGAGGACGTCGTCGCCGGCGCGCACGACGTCGCCGACGTGGACGCCGATCCGCAGCCGGATCCGCCATGCTTCGGCCGATCCTTCGTTGTACTCGTGCAGCGCCCGCTGGATCGCGACCGCCCCCTGGACCGCCTCCAGCGCACTCGGGAACTCGACGAGGAACGCGTCGCCGACCGTCTTCACCTCGCGTCCCCCGTGCTGGGCGAAGAGCGGCCGCAGAAGCCGGTTGTGGCGGTCGAGGACCTTCAGCGCGGTCGCCTCGTCGGCCTGCGCCAGCGCCGAATAGCCGACCATGTCCGTGAACATGATCGCCGCCAGGTGCCGCGAGCCTTCGGACACGCCGGACGGACGCGCCCCGGCCCTCTAAAGGGCTCGGCGACGGCGCGCTAAGCGCCGAGTCGGGCGAGCACCTTGAGGGCCGTCAGGGTCACGAGCTTGCTCGGCGCGCCGGCCGCCTCGAGCTCCAGCGGGGTCGGCCGGTCCTTCGGGTGTCGCGCGAACCACGCCGCCATGCCCCCCTCGACATCCGGGTGCTGAGCGTCGAGGAGCCAGCGGCCGTCCGGTCGGCGCTTCGCGAGGAGGTGTTCGCGGGCGAACCGCAATCGGCGGTCGTCGGAGTACCCGAGCGACGTGAGCAGATCGAGCCCGATCAGGAGATCGTAGTAGTAGTGGACCGGATAGTGGAAGCGGAACCACGGCGGGTACTCGGCCCCCTGCCGGTGCAGCTCCCGCTCCAGGAAGAACTCGCTCGCCCGCTCCACGGTCCGCTGCATCGGCGCGGTCCATCGGTCGCGGGGGTACGCCGCGAAGGCGCTCAGCCCCTCCCAGGAGTCGAGGTTGCGACCGCGGCCGAAGCAAGACCAGCCCCCCTTCGGGTCGGCCGTCTCGACCAGCCAGTCGAGGCTCCGACGGATCCGCGGGTCGTCGCCGTAGCCGAGCCGGATCAGCGAGCGGGTCATGCTCCCGACCAGGCAGTGGTGGCCGGTCCCCTTCGAGTTGCCGCCGACGCCGCCGCCGGCGAGCGGGTATCGCGCCATCCACAACTCGCTCGACTTCGCGATCGCCGGCCAGGAACGGTCGACGCCGAGGTCGGCCAGGACGTTCATTCGCCAGTTGGTGGAGAGGTACTTCGGCACGTACAGGGTGCGGTCCGCGCTCCACCCGCCGTCCGGCGTGCGCCCCTCCATCAACGCGGGGACGAACCCGACCTTCGGGATCGCCGATCGGGCGGCCCGGACCTCCGGGTCCGCGGCGGGGCGCCCGAGTAGCTCGGTCAGCGTCCGGTAGCGGACCGCCGGCTGTTCCGGCTCCAGCAGCCAGTCGACGACCGCCGGCGCAGCGCCGGAACGCTTGCGAGCGGAGGGCACATCGGCAGCGTAGCGACGCGTCCGCTTAGCGGCGTCGCGCGCCCGCGTCGCGGAGAAGGGGGGAAGGGGTTGGACGGGCCCGGTCTAGCCGCACCCGCAGCCGCCGGATCCGCACCCGCAGCCACCGCCACCGGCCCCCGTCGGGGGGGTCGGCGCCGTCAGCGAGGTGATCTTGAATCCGGAGGCGTTCAGGTCCTGGACGTAGTCGATCGTCGCGCCCTTCAGGAGCTCCGCGCTCAGATCGTCGACGACGATCGAGAAGCCGTCGATCGGAACGACCTGGTCGCCGTTGCGGGGCCGGTCGAACGCCATCCCGAACGCCGGGCCGCCGCCGCCGTGGCTGTCGCCACAGTTGCAGCCTCCCGATCCGCAGCCACCGCCGCCGGAGCCGCAGCCACCGCCGCCGCCCCCGGACTGGAGGTAGACGCGGACCGCCGTTCCGGGCTTCTGGCCCTTGATGAGCTCCCGGACCTGATCCTGCGCCTCTTGCGTAACGTTGAGTTTCAATCCTTCACTATCGCTCATGCGCGGGGCCCTCCTTCCGTACCCCAAGCCTAGACGCCGTGCCGAGTATAAAGCGCGGTGGCCCGCCGCGCACTAGGCCGAGAACGACTTGCCGCACGAGCAGGTCGCCTTCGCGTTCGGGTTCACGATCTTGAAGCCGGACTGCTCGAGGCCGAGCAGGAAATCGACCCGGAGCCCGTCGAGCAGCGGAGCGCTGGCCCGGTCGACGACGACGGTCAGGCCCCCGTCCCGGTAGGCGACCTCGTCCCCGGTCTCCTGGTGGTCGAAGCTCATGCCGTAGGTGAGTCCCGAGCAGCCGCCTCCCTGCACGTAGAGCCGGAGCGCCGCGCCGGGCTTCTGCTGCCGGTCCATGATCTTGAGGACCTGATCCCGCGCCGCCGGAGTCACCTCGACCGCGACCATCGCCCGTTCCCGAAGGGACTAGCCCGCGGGGCCTTCTAAATGATTGCTGGCGGGAGGGCCACCAGGGTCCCCGCGCGGAGGGCCGTTATCTACGCGACCCGGCTCGGTCGGGCGTGTGTCGACTCTTCGGCCTGCTGACGACGGATGTCCACCCAGCCGACGCCTGGCTGGTCCGCGCCGACCGCTCCCTGCTCGCCCAGTCGCACGCGACCCCCGAGACCGCCCAGCGCGACGGCTGGGGCATCGGCTGGTTCACGCCGACGGGCCGGCCCCACGTCGAGAAGGGGATCCACGGGGCGTTCGAGGAGTCGGAGCGTCCGCGCTTCGTGAAGGCGGCCGAGGCGAGCGAACCGCCGCTCGTCCTGGGGCACCTGCGGCACGCCAGCAATCCGCTGAACCTGCCGGCGGAGAAGCTGCTGGGGCCCGAGAACTCCCAGCCGTTCGACTCCCACGCGGCCCTGTTCGCCCACAACGGCTCGATCCCGTTCCCGGTCGAGACGCGACCGTTCCTCGGGGTCCACGAGGGCCAGGTGCGCGGGGTGAACGATAGCGAGGTCCTCTTCTGGCTCCTGGTGCGCAACACCGAAGAGACGCACGATCCGCTCCGGGGCTACGTCCATTGCGTCGAGGACCTGGTGCGCGTCTGGCAGGCGCTCGGCCATCCGCGACTGCCGCCGTTCTCCGGCCTGAACGTCCTGTTCGCCCCGTCCCCGTCCGACCTCTGGGCGTTCTGCCTGTGGACCGGAGACCATGGACCGGGTCTCTTGGACGCCGGCCGGAGGTACTACGAGATGACCTACCTCGCCAGCCCGCACCACGTCATCGTCGGAAGCGAGCCGTTCGACGGGGAGCGCGGGGGCTGGACCTCCCTGCACAGCGGCCAGTACCTGCACGCCGTCCGCGCCGACGGCCACGTGGACGTCAAGACCGGAGCCATCCCGCTGCCCCGGACCCTGGAGCTCGATCCCCCGCCGACCTAGGACCGGCCGGCCCGCCTCCCGATGCCCGCGAGCCCTCCCGCCCCGAGCGAGATGCTCAGCGGGCCGGACCTCGGGGGTGGGTTCCTTCACCAGCTTTCGATCGACCGCCTCGGGGAGGCGACGACGTTCACGCACCACGCGCAGGACGGCGGGGACGACGCCGGCGGCCCTCCGATCGGGTCACTGGAGCCGCTCGGGTTCGTTCACCCGGCGGCGCCGTGCATGTTCGGCGGACCCCGCTGCTGGCATCGGCGCTACCTCCTTCCGTTCGCCGGGACCGGCCGGGTACGCGCCGCCTACGCCCGCCACCGGTTCGTCCTCGAGACGATGCTCCGCCAGCTCTACGCGGGGGCGCCGGTGCCGTTCGAGAGCGGGTTCCGTGAGCTGGTCGGACGGATCGCCGGCCCCCTTCGGTCCGAAGGGATCCCCTGGTACATCGGCGGCTCGGCGGGGGTCACCCTCGCGGGCGGGGGCGGAACGCCGAACGACATCGACCTGGGAACGAGCCGTGCCGGCGTCGATCGGCTCGGCACGCTGCTCGCGGAGTACCTCGTCGAGCCGGTCGCCCCGACCGACTGGCCGCCGGGGGAGCGGCTGGTCGTCGGCGCCCGGGCCTTCGTCGGCTCCCCTCGTGACGGGCTGCGGGTCGAGTGGTCCGTTCCGCTCGAGGAGCGCACGGACCTGCGGTGGCCGGAGTTCTCGGGCGTACCGGGGGCCGCCCGAACGGCCTGCGTGAACTTCGAGGGGACCGAGATCGAGGTGAGCCGGCCCGAGTACGCCATGGTGCGGGCGCAGGAGCGGCACCGTCCCGCGGCGCTCGACGCCGCGCTGCGGGCCGCCGTGCGGCTCGGCGGGAGCGATCGCGAGCTGCTCGAGGTCCTCCTCGCACAGAGCGCGCTGTCGGCGGGCGACCGCGCCGCGCTCCGGCGCGCGGCGGACCCGTCCAGCCGCCCCGCGGGCGGTTCCGCTGGAGCCGCACCTTCTTAGACCGAGACCGGCAGGCTCGGGCGATGCTCGCCCCCCCTGTCGCCGTACCCGCCGAGCACCTGACGCCGCACGACCTGGTCGCCTACTTCCGTTGCCCGCACGAGATGGAGCTCGAGAAGTCCCGCCGCCACCGTGACGCGACCGGCGTTCCGGCGGCCGTGCGGACCCCGGCGGATGTGGTGCCGCTCCGGCACTCCCCGCTGCTCGCCCCGCCGCTCGGCGCCGTGCGGGTCAACCAGGGACGCCTCGCCTTCGGCGCCGGAGACCAGCTCGTCTACGAGGACGCGCAGGAGGACGACCTTCCGGTCCTGTTCCCGCCGGAGCAGATCCGGCTCGACCCCCGCTTCCGCCAGGCTCCGGAGAACCTCGTCGACCCGGCGCTCGGCTTCGCCGGGCGCCCGGATCTCGTCGTCGCGCTGGCGGGCCGCGAGCTCGTCCCGCTGGAGTACAAGGCGACCCACCTGTTCGTCGGCTACCACGAGGCGCACGGGCGCCTCTTCGACACCGTGCAGGCGATCGCCCAGTGCCGCCTGGTCGAGGCGGCGTTCGGCCGCCGGCCCCGCTACGGGATCATCCTCTACGGGGACGCCGCGGGCGACGGCCTGCACGAGGGCTGGGTGGAGGTCCCGTACGGCGAGGCGGAGGCCGGCTGGCTCCGCTATGCGCTCACGACGGTCCGCGCCGACGCTGTCCGCGCGCCGGTCCCGGCCGAGCGGAACTGCGCCGGCTGCGCCCCGAACGGCGACGGGCTCTGCCGGTACGCCGCGGCGCGCTACGAGGGTCCGCACCACCGCGCCTGGGCGGCGGCGCTCCGGCGCTAGACGGCGCGCCGGGGCCCTCGGGCGGGGTGAATCGTCGTCCGAGCCGGGCGACGACCGGCCGTCGGTAGCAGCCCGGAGCGTGGTCGTTCACCATGCCGACCGCCTGCATCCAGGCGTAGACGATCGTCGGGCCCACGAAGCGGAACCCCCGGGCCTTGAGCTCCCGTGAGATCCGCTCGGAGAGGGGGGTCGACGCGGGGATCGGACCTGAGTTCTGCACCGGGCGTCCGCCCGCGAGCCGCCAGAGCATCGCGGAGAACTCCTCCCCGCGGTCGCGCATCGCCAGGTAGGCCTGCGCGCCGCCGATCGTGGCGGTGATCTTCGCCCGCGAGCGGATGATCGCCGGGTCCTGGAGCATCCGGGCGACCTCCGCCGAGCCCAGCCGGGCGACGCGCGCGGGGTCGAACCGGCGGAAGCTCCGCCGGAGCGCCTCCCGCTTGCGCAGCACGACCAGCCAGGAGAGGCCCGCCTGGAAGCCGTCGAGCATCAGCTTCTCCCACAGGCGGCGTCCGTCCGTCTCCGGCACGCCCCACTCCTGGTCGTGGTAGGCCCGAAGGAGCGGGTCCCCCTCCGCCCATCGGCAGCGCGTCGGCATCTCGGAGACCTCAGCGGTTGACCTCGACGAGCAGGACCCAGGAGTCGAGGATCGCGATCAGGAAGGAGCCGAGCACCGCCGGGACGGTGAGGTAGAGGCCCGGCTCGCCCCAGGCGATCAGGACGACGCCCGACAGCGCGTAGAAGCCGGTCGCGAGCCCGATCAGGGCGGTCTCCACCCCGTGGAACGGTCGGTAGCGCGGCTCGACCAGGCGCAGGCTCCGATAGCTGACCCCGGTCGTGACGGCGCAGACGGTCCCGCCGATCAGGACGAGCTGGAGCCCTTCCAGCCGGGTCCCCTCGCCGGGGACCAGCAGCGTGGAGGCGACGATCAGGATCGCCACCAGCAGTCCGAGCGCCTCCAGCGCCCGGTTCGGGAGCGCCGCCGCGGCGACGATCTTCGACATGTTCAGCGACAGGCCCACGAACAGCAGCCCGGCGAGCGCTGCCGAGGCGCCGACCTCGGCGACGAAGAAGTTCTCCCAGCCGACCGCCGTCATCGTGCCGGGCCCCCGACCGCCGCGCGGCCCGTCGGGCCGACCGGGGCCCGGCTTCGCGCACGAAAGGCCTTAATAGAGAGGTCCACTACAAACCGAGGCCGCGCCACGGCGCAGCTGTTCGGTCGGCACGTGCACCCGCGGAGGCCGGGGCCTCTCCGGGGAAGGGCGAGGGTCCCTTCGCCGTGCCGGCGCTGGGGACCGATGACGCCGATCACACGCGTTCTGGACGCTTGTCGAGCGTAATCAGTGTAGCTGACTCCTGTCAGTTGGGGAATGGCTAGGCTCGGGCGCCGATGAAGGTCGTGCCAAGCTGCGATAAGCGGTGGGTAGGCGCAAGGAACCTGTGGTCCACCGATCACCGAATCGGAACTCCGGTCCCGCAAGGGACATTCCGAAAGGAAGGGGAACCCCCCGAAGTAAAGCATTCTAGTAGGGGGAGGACAAGAAATCAATCGAGATGCCGTAAGTAAAGGCGATCGAAAACGGCAGAGGACAAACCGAATCCCCACCCGACGAGGGCGGGGAGATGTGGAGTAGTGGACCTCCGTACCGGCAGGCTTCTCAAGCCGAACGTGCCTGGAACGTCGGACCGTAGAGGGTGAAAGTCCCGTAGGCGAACGGAAGAGGCCGGATTGGAGGGATCCTGAGTACCGTGCGTTGGATATCGCGCGGGGAGCTGGGAGGTACAGTCTTCCGATCCTAAATACGTCCCGAGACCGATAGCGCATTAGTAGCGCGAGCGAACGCTGAAAAGTACCTCGGAAGGGAGGTGAAAAGAGCCTGAAACCAGCTGACGA
>JASHTI010000043.1 GCA_030040625.1 Thermoplasmata archaeon | reverse complement strand
ACGATCAGGTTCGCGACGACGACCAGGTACGTGAACAGGATCGTCGAGCCGAAGATCATCGCGTAGGAGACGCCGCCGCCGTTGCCGATGACGACCGCGTAGGCGAGCATGCGGCCCACCCCGTTCAACTGGAAGACGTCCTCGATGATCGGGAAGCCCCCGATGAAGAACGCGAAGGTGAGACCCAGGACCGTGATCGTGACGTTGAGCGAGTTGCGACCGGCGTGTCGCTTCGCGACGATCGCCTCCGGTACCCCCTTCGCCCGCGCCGTGCGGACGTAGTCGAGGTTCATGACCTCCAGCATGCTGTTGCGGACGAACCGGAGGATCCCCGCGATGCTGCCGAAGGCGATCACGAGCGCGGGCAGCAGGAGCCGGAGGATCGTGTCCGCGGCGAGCCAGTACTGCCCGTGGATCATCGCATCGACCGTCGGGAAGCCGGTCGGGTGCGAGGCGTAGCCGTCCTTCAGCCAGAGCGGGTAGCCGCCGTTCGCCGCCTGCTGGAACAGCGTGAGGCCGGGGTAGCATTTCGCGGGATCGTCCAGGCCGGGCCACGAACCAAGGAATTCGTAGGTGATCGGCTCACCGCCCGTGCACCAAGGGGGATGGATCGTGAAGCCAGTCGTCGGCAACAGCACCAGCACGACGCCGGCCATGACCAGCGACCCTAACAGGAACGCCGGCATGGCGAAACCGGAGAACGAGATCACCCGCGCCACCTGGTCGACCGGCCGGTTGCGGTTGACCGCCGCGAGGTTCCCGAGCGGGATCGACACGAGAAGGATCAGGAACAAGGACAACGCGGCGAGCTCGAGCGTGTACGGCAACATGCGTGCGATCGCGGTGGTGACCGGGACCGCTTTGAGGAACGACATCTGCGTCGTGAGATAGGTGTCGTTCTCGATGGTACCCCACTGTAACGTTAAGGCGCGCCAAGTGAACTCGGCCCACTGGGTCGTGACGGGCTGGTTGAGGCCCAATTTGTCGAGATAGCGCGTGAACAACGGATCGGTGCAGGTGGCGTTCCGGGTGGTCGGGACGCTGGAACCAAGGCAGGTGCAGACGTTGCCGTCCGCGGCGACGTAGGAGGTGTTCTCGTACCAGCACGGGCACTGGCCGAGGAAGGCGCACGGGTGCTTGCGGGGCGGGTTGCCGAAGTGCGAGGCGAGCTGGTCCTGGACGGGGAGCGCTTGGAACAGGATGAACGTGACCGTGATCACGCCGAGCATCACGGGGACCAGAAGGAGGAGGCGACGGGCGATGTACGTGACCATCCGCATGGAACGGTCCTCCGGCGAGCGGCCCCCGGCGGCCGGTGCGAGAGGGGCGCCCCTATTTAGGCCCGTCGAGAAAGCACAGCCGCCAAGTTAGGATTCTAAACTTCGGGAAAGAAAGAGAAGGAAAGGGTTGGCTCGGCCCCCGGGTCGCCCCGGGAGCCGAGTCCGCCTGGGAACTTCGACCCGAGCTTACTCCGCGCGGCTCACGCGCGCACCGGCCGGAGCCGGCGCCGCGGCGTAGCCGACCGGCGAGGCGGTGAAGGTGATCTTCACCGTGATCGCCGGGTGCGTGGCCGTCACGTTGAACGAGCCCGAAGGCGTCGTCGTCGTGTAGCCCGTCGCCGAGGCCGTCCAGTTCCACCAGCCGAAAGGCAGCTCGAACGTGGCCGTAGGCTTGGTCACGACCTGGCTCTCGTTGATGTAGACGCCCGGCGAGGTCGCGTTGCCCGGAACGATCGTCTCGCTGACACTGATGTCCAGCGAGGTGCCCTTCTTCAGGCCCTTGCCACTGAAGATCACCTTGTCCGCGCCGTAGGTGGTCTTGATGACCTGGCCCTTGGTCGAGCCGATCGTCAGGGCGCCCGGCGACAGCCACGAGTTCGGAGCGACCACGTACTGGTTCGACGAGCCCGGGATGGTCTCGTTCGTGACCACGTAGTAGTACAGACCGTACGGCAGCGTCACCTTCAACGATGCCTTCGTCGAGGTGGTGTTCAGGTAGCCGAAGGCGTTCCCGCCAGAGGTAGCCGGGACGCCGGCGATGTCGACGCCCCACGAGGTTCCCTTGGCGAGCCCGGTCTCCGAGAACGTCACCTTGTCGAAGAGCTGGACGAAGTTGATCTGCTTCGTCAACTCCGCCGAGCCGACCTTCACGACGCCCTTCACGTTACCCTTCCACAGCCCGGTCGCCGTCACCGTGTACTTCCAGGTCGTCTTACCCGGAACCACGAAGTTGATGTCGCCCGGAGCGGTGGTACCGTTGCTGGCCGAGCCGGTCGCGCCCTTGCCCGTCTGAACGATCGAGACCGTCCAAGCGGTTCCGGGCGCCAAGTTCACCGGCTCGAACTGCAGGGTCTGGTTCGTAGAGGCCGGCAGCGTGCCGAACGTGATCGAGACCGCCGTGGTCCCGGTCACAGCCACCGAGCACACCGTGAACTTCGCGTTGCACGTCACACCGGTCCCGGTCACGCCCGTCACGACCCCGTTCGAGCCGACCACCGAGAACGGCACCGTTCCGGCCGTCTCGTAGAACTGCAGGGAGCTCACCGAGGAGGTCCCGTTCTTGGTCGTCACCGGCGAGCCCGCACCGACCTTCCAGGTCCCGCCCGTGGGCAGGCCGCTCTGGCTGAACGTGACGCTCTGCTCGGGCGGCACGTAGCCAATCTGGAAGAACAGGTTGTCGTCCCCGCCGCCGATCGTCGGGTTCGTGTTGATGGTCGTGCCGTCGATCCACGGGGCCACGGTGTAGACCTCGTTCGCCTGTCCGAAGTAGACGTACAGGTTGAGGTTCGCCAGGATCGCCTGGATGGCGTAGTTGTACGCCGCTTCGAGGCTGCCGCCCGCGTGGGTCTCTGGACCGAAGTACTCCATCACCAGGTTGTACGCGACGCCCTGGCAGTCACTCGGCATCTCCGCCTGGCCCGCCCAGTAGAGCAGGTTGGCGAGAGTCTTGGTGCTGTGACCGCAAGCCGTCGGGTTGTCGTACGCCGTCCCCGAAAGGAGCTGCTCCTCGACCGCGTCGCTGTAGGTGTACGTGCCGTTCGGGTAGCCGAGCGGGCCGAGGTAGTCCCACGGCTCGAAGTTGTCTGCGGCCCATCCGAGGTTCCAGAACGGCAGCGGGCCCGAGCCGGGCGGGCTGACGTCCTGAACGGGGATGATCCCGCCGGGGCCACCGAAGTTCAGGTCGAAGGTGAACGGCTTGATGTGGTTGTCCGAGAGCGACTCGATCTCGGTGATGTACTCACCGATCTGGATGTCCAGGCTCGGGGCACCGTTCTCACCGACGATCGGGAACGTGCACGTCTTCTTGACGCACGCCGCCAGTTCCGCGTCGTAGTACGGCGAGGTCGGGTCCGTGCCCTGCGCCCACCACCAGGCGGCGCCACCGACGACGCTGGGGTTGGTGTTCGGGTTACCGCTCAGGAAGGGGTACGAGACGTTGGTCGGGTAGTCCACCATTCCCTGCGCGATCGGGCCGCCAGCCATGTAGAAGTACTGGATCCCGCTGAACGTGTTCCCCGTCGCCTCCGCCGTGTTGTACGGGAAGGCGTGCGTGAAGAAGCCACGCGCCGCAGAGCCCGAGAAGAACGCCGCCGGGATGTTAACCGTCCCCGGAAGGTCGTCGGCCTTGTACGCCGTCGAGCTCCAGTTCAGGTTGATCGGCAGGAAGAAGGTGCTCAGCGAGGGCGCCGAGTACCAGTTCAACTTGCCCTCCGAGGCGAGCGTCAGCATCTCACCCGCGTCCACATCGTAGATCCCCGCGAGGTCGGCCGTCCCGGCCTTGTAGGCCGTGATGCCCGCCTGGTCGCTGGGCTCGTACTTCGTGAACACGACCGGGATGTAGTTGCATCCCGGGGTCGTCGAGTACGCCGAGGTTACGCACGGCGGGTTCGACGGCGGGCTGTACGTGTTGTCCGGCGCCGGGTAGCAGTCGCCCGTGAAGGCCAGGCTGGCGACCGTGCCCGTGCAGCCGAGCGGCTGCGCGTAGGACGGGTTCTGGAACAGCGTGTAGCCAGGCGTGGAGCCCTTCGGGGTCGCCTCCATGAAGTAGGGGCCCGAGCCGACGGAGTGCCACTGGACCGCGGGCACCGGCGCCGGGTAGTCGAGCGCCACCTTCTCTTCGTAGCTGTCCCAGGACTTCACGCCCGTCGTGTTCAGGGTGTGGAGGTAGCTGGTCCAGCCGGGGTTGTAAGCGGTCGAGTTGCCGCTGCCACCGGGCAGCTGGCAGCCGTGATCGCCGTGTCCCGCAGCGCCCGCAGCGACGGTCCAGCCAGGGAAGCCGGCGTCGCCCGTGTACGAGTACCACCCGCAGGAGGTAACGCCGAAGAAGCCGTCCGACGCCACCTGGAGGAACGAGGGCCACGCGGCCCCGCCACCGTCCGCCTTGAAGGTGATGCAGCCGTTACCGAGCGCCACCTGCTGAGCCGCTCCCGGGCAGAACGCCGAGGAGTTGATCAGCATCGAGCCGAGGATGTTCCCCGGCGTCGTGTTGTACGGCGTGTGCAGGGCGTCGTCGAACTTCGCGGTGCCGTTGGGCAGCAGCATCTGGGTCATCAGCCAGCCCGCCGTGCTCCCGACGCCCGCGTCGGTCGAGTAGGCCGCCATGCGGGCCACCGAGTACATCACATCGGTCGGGTAGACCGACCAGCCGACGCCCGTGTAGTTCAGCCCGCCCGGCTCCCACGTTCCCGAGTCGTAGAACGAGGCGTGGGGGTCGATGACGAACGACCAGTAGACCGGCGCACCGTTGTAGTTCGGGGCCGTCGTCGAGACGTTCGTGACCTGACCCTCGGCGTTGAAGACGCCGGTGAATCCCGGGATCGGGTTCAGGCCGCCGCTCCCGCCGTACGTTGCCGTGCACTGGGCCTGGCCCGGCACACACGTGGCGAGGACCGGCGCGAACTGTCCGTCCGTTGCACCAGTCGAATTGTCTCCATTGTACGTGACCAGCGGCTCCAGAGTGTTGAAGATCGGTTCCGCACCGACCGTCTCGTAGTCTACGGCGGGGTCTTCCGTCGTAGCCCCTCCCGGATAAGGCTCGTAGACGTTGAGCTCTCCCGGGTTCGGGCTCGTCGGGGACGACGCCGGCTGCACGCCGGCCGTGCTCGCTGCGGCCGAGACGCTCGACGCGTCCGAAGCCGCCGGACTGCTCGCCGC
>JASHTI010000042.1 GCA_030040625.1 Thermoplasmata archaeon | reverse complement strand
ACCGGGAGCGACTCGTTCGAGCGGAACGTGATGGGGCCCGCGTACCGGCCGATGGCGACGCCCTCCTCGCGCGCGAACCGCTCCTCGAACGCCCGTGGGTCGACGAAGTCCTCGCGTCCCTCCAGGTCGACGTACGCCTGCAGCACCCACAGGCCCCGGCCGAGCCGGTGCACGACGCCGTCCCGCTCCCACCGGGCGAGAGCGGCGCGCAGCCGCGGGACGGGCACGTCCACCACCGAGGCGAGCTGGCGATACGTCGCCCCGATCGCACCGGTCGCGCCCAGCGCGGCGCGAAGCGCCGTCGCCTCGCGGGAGCCGAGCCCGTCGGCGGTCCCCGGGGCGCTCATACGGAGGCTCCCGCCGCGGACGGCCCCTGCATCGGAGAGGGAAGACGACCGAGCCGCTCGAGCGCCGATCGCACGAGCCGGCGGAGCTCCCGCCGCTCGTCGCGCAGGCGTCGGCTCGGCGCGGCCTCGGCGAGCGCCTCGGGCACGGAGGAGATCGCGACATCCAGGTCGTGGAGCCGTCCGAGGCGCGCCTGCAACAGCCGCCAGGCGGCCGTCGGCGGGTGGATCGTGCCGGTGCCGGCGGCGACCTCGAGCGAAGCGAGGTGACGCCACTGCCGGATGCGAATGCGAAGACGGTGCAAACGCTCCACGCTCGGGCGCCGCCGCGCCTTCCGATGGGCCCGGCGCACCCGGCCCTGGCGCCGTCGACGTTCCTCGCCGAGCACGTGGTGGAGCCCGCGCGCGGCGTCGCTTCGGAGCGTCAGCGCCAGCGCGGCCCGGGAGCGCTCGAGGATCCCGGCCTGCCGCTCGCTCGTCAGGAACGCCCGCAACAGCTCGCGATCCGTGTGCGCGTCCTCGCGGAGGCGGCCGAGGAAGCCGCGCCAGCGGTCGACCTCCGGACCCCGCGTCGTGCGCCGCAGGCCCCGGCCCAGCAGCGCGGCGGTGACGTCATGATCGCGTACCCGACCTACGAGTCGAGCGAGGCGGCGCAGTCGACGCGCGAGCTCCACGACCCCCGGCCCGTCCGAGGCGGCCACGAGCCGCGCCCAGACGACGAACCCGCTCGCCAATCGACGCAGCTCGCGGTGCAGCTCGTGCAGCAGCTCCGGCGGGAGGACCGAGTCGCGGAGGCCGCGGTCGAGCTCGACGGTCACCCGATCCAGCGAGCGGAGCAGCTCGCCGCGGAGCCGTGTGGGCCCCCGGGCGCCGGCGGGCGGGCGCCCCCGTCGCACCACGGGCGCCGGAACGACGCGCGCTAGTTAGCGGTTCGCCCGGCCGGCGGCCGCCGGCGGCGCCGGGCCCGAACCCCTTTACCCCGGCCGGTCTCTCCGGCCGTATGCCGCGCCAGCGGACCGTCGCGCGCGCCGCGGAGCGCCGCAACGGTCGGGCGGGCCCGTCGATCGGCGTGATCGACGTCGGATCGAACACCGCGCGGTGCGTCGCCTTCGAGGCGTCGTCCGAAGGGGCGATCCGCGCCGTCTTCGAGACGAAGGAGTCGCCGCGGCTCGGGCTCGAGACCGCCCCGGACGGCTCTCTCGCGGAGGCGGCCGTCGCCCGCGGCGTCCACGCCGTGCGCCGCTTTGCGCGGCGGCTGGAGGAGCTCAGCGTCCCGACGGTCGTCGGTGTCGCGACCAGCGCGGTCCGCGACGCGCCGAACGGGCCCGCGTTCACCCAGGAGGTCGAGCGGGCGACCGGTCTGCGCCTGGCGATCATCTCCGGCGTCGAGGAGGCTCGCTACGCTTACCTCGGGGTCGCCGGGACCCTGGAGCTCCGCAACGATCTCGTCTGCGATCTCGGAGGAGGGTCCCTCCAGGTCGCCGAGGTCCGCCAGGGGGTGCTGCGCAACTCGGTGAGCCTGCCGCTCGGGGCGCTGCGGCTCTCCCGCCGCTTCCTCGAGCACGATCCTCCGAAGCGGCGGGAGCGGGAGGAGCTGCGCGAGCACGCCCGCAGCGCGATCCGACAGGCGATCGCGGCGTTCGGCACGCATCCGGATCGCCTGGTCGCCGTCGGGGGCACCGTCCGCGCGCTGGCGCGCGCGTCGATCGAGTTCACGGAGTTCCCGGTCCGCCGGGTCCACGGGTACCGGCTCTACGACCGATCGATCGAGGCGCTCGACGAGCTGCTCGGCGAGATGCCGTCGGCGAAGCGCAAGACCGTCCCCGGCATCGGTGCGGATCGGGCGGACGTCGTCCTGGCGGGGATCACGGTCCTCGAGGAGCTGGAGCGGGCCGCCGGGGTCGACCACCTGCTCGTGTCGGGGGCCGGGATCCGGGAGGGGATCGCCCTGGAGACGGTCGGCGCGCGCTTCCCCGCGAGCACGGAGGAGCTGGTCGACCGCTCGATCGCCGCCGCGAGCGTCTCGTTCCCGTTCGACTACGAGCGGGGGCGGCTCGTCGCCGAGCTCGCCGACCGGCTCTTCGTCCTTCTCGCCGATCGGTTCACCTGGGGCCGCAGCGAGCGCCTCGCCCTGCGCGCCGCGGCGGGCATGCACGATGCGGGGGTCGCCATCGATCTGTGGAACCACCCGCAGCACTCCGCCTACCTGATCCGGAACTACCCGATCGGGGGCCTCGACCAGCGGGAGATCCTCCTCGCCTCGATGATCGCCTACCTGCACGACGGCGACTCGCCCCCGTCCGCGTGGAAGAAGCGCTACCTGCCGCTCGCCGGCGGGCCGGAGGTCGCCGCCGCCGTCCGCCTCGGCGCGCTCCTCGAGGTGGCCAAGACGCTCGCCGGCAGCCGCCCGACCGTCGGGCTCACCGGCGGGGGCCGGGCGCTGGCGGTGGGGTTTTCTTCGGCCGCGGGTAGCACGCTGCCGCCCCGCTGGGCGGAGCGCGTGAAGAAGGCGATGGCACGGGCGTTCGACCTCGAGGTGAGGCTTCGCGATGGTTGAGCCGGCCGGCGCGGCGCACGGCTACCCCGGCCGGCTGATCGTCTTCGAGGGCCTGGACGGGAGCGGCAAGTCGACGCAGGCGGCCCTGCTCGGCAAGTGGCTCGCCGCCCAGGGCTACCGGGTCTTCGCCACCGAGTGGAACTCCTCCGAGCTGGTCTCGAGCGTGATCCGGCGCGGCAAGAAGAAGGGCCTGCTGACGCCGACGACGTTCAGCCTCCTGCACGCCACCGACTTCGCCGACCGCTTCGAACGGCGGATCCTGCCCCCGCTGCGCGCCGGCTACCTGGTCGTCTGCGACCGCTACGCCTTCACGGCGTTCGTCCGCGACGCCGCCCGCGGTTGCGACCCGGACTGGGTCCGCACCATCTACTCGTTCGCGCCCCGACCGGACGTCGTCTTCTACTTCCGGGTGCCGGTCGGCGTGACGCTCCGGCGGAAGCTCGCCTCCCGCCAGAAGATCAACTACTACGAGGCCGGCATGGACCTCGGGCTCGCCGACGAGGTCGAGGAGAGCTACGTCCGCTTCCAGGCGCGCCTGAAGAAGGAGTACGAGCGGATCGCGGCCGACGACCGGTTCACGGTCGTCGACTCGGGACGGCCGGTCGAGGAGATCCAGCGGACGCTCCGGAACTACGTACGCCCGATGCTCCAGAACTTCCCGACGGGGGCGGCGCTGACCCATGACGGCTAGGACGTACGGGACCCGGCCCCCCGGGATGCCGGACGGACCGTACCACGGCAAGCTGATCGTCGTGGAGGGGGCGGACGGCTCCGGGCGGACGACCGAGGTCGCCCTGCTGAAGGAGCGCCTGGAGGTCGACGGCCACGCGGTCGTCGACACCGGGCTCCGTCGCTCGGACCTCGTCAGCGGCGAGATCGACCGCGCGAAGCAGGGGCACACGCTCGGGGCGGCGACGATGGCGCTGCTGTATGCCGTCGATTTCGCCGATCAGCTCGAGAACAAGATCGCGCCGGCCCTGGCGGCCGGCTCGACGGTCCTCGCCGACCGCTACATCTACACGCTGATGGCCCGGGCGATCGCCCGCGGCGCCTCCCGCGCTTGGGCGAGGGAGCTGTACGCCTTCGCCCTCCGCCCGGACCGTGTCATCTTCCTGGAGGCCCGGCCGGAGATCCTCCTGCACCGCGCGATCGCGAAGTACGGCAGCCTCGA
>JASHTI010000041.1 GCA_030040625.1 Thermoplasmata archaeon | reverse complement strand
CCCCGCTTCCTCGAGGAGAAGACCGACCTGCTGACGCCGCAGAAGCGCCGGGAGACGAGCGTCACGGTCCGGTTCGGCGAGTCCGGCTGGGTCGACAACGTGATCCTCACCGAGGGGGAGAACATCTCCAAGCTCGTCAAGGTCAAGGTCCGCAACCAGCGCGTGCCGGAGCTCGGCGACAAGTTCGCGAGCCGGCACGGCCAGAAGGGGGTCATCGGCCTCACCGTCCCGCAGGAGAGCCTGCCGTTCACCCGGAGCGGCATGACGCCGGACCTGCTGATCAACCCGCACGCGATCCCGTCGCGGATGACCGTCGCGCACGTGCTCGAGATGCTCGGCGGGAAGGTCGGGGCCCTGGAGGGCCGCACGATCGACGGGACGGCGTTCAGCGGCGCCCGCGAGGAGGCGCTGCGCGAGGGCCTGAAGGCGCTCGGCTTCAACCCGTCCGGCCGCGAGACGCTGTACGACGGGCTCACCGGCCGCCGGTTCGAGGCGGAGATCTTCGTCGGCGTGATCTACTACCAGAAGCTCCACCACATGGTCGCGGGCAAGATGCACATGCGCTCCCGCGGGCCGGTGCAGATCCTCACGCGGCAGCCGACCGAGGGGCGCTCGCGCCAGGGCGGTCTCCGCTTCGGTGAGATGGAGCGCGACTGCCTGATCGGCCACGGCGTCGCGATGGTGATCAAGGACCGGCTGCTCGACGAGTCGGACGGGACGATCCAGTACGTCTGCGGCAACACCGAGTGCGGCCACATCGCGATCCCGGACTCGCGCGCCAGCTCGCTGCGCTGCCCGAGCTGCGGCAACACCTCGTCGATCTACCCCGTCGAGATGAGCTACTCGTTCAAGCTCCTGCTCGAGGAGCTGATCAGCCTCGGCGTGATCATGCGCCTCCAGCTCGAGGAGATGCGCTAGGAGGGCGATCGATGGCGCAGGGGCTCTCCAAGCGGATCCGCGGCCTGCAGTTCGCCTTCCTGTCGCCGGACGAGATCCGGCGCATGAGCGCGGCGAAGATCATCACCGCCGACACCTACGACGACGACGGCTACCCGATCGAGATGGGCCTGATGGACCTCCACCTCGGGGTCATCGAGCCGAACCTGCGCTGCCGCACCTGCGGCGGCCGCGTCAACGAGTGTCCCGGCCACTTCGGGATCATCGAGCTCGCCATGCCGGTGATCCACGTCGGCTACGCCAAGGAGATCAAGCGGATCCTGCAGTCGACCTGCCGCGCGTGCGGCCGGCTGCTGCCGGACGCGCCGGTCGGCCGCGGCGAGAGCGCGCTCGATTCGGACGAGGCGGTCGTCGCCCCCGTCCGCCGCGAGCCGAAGGAGGAGCGGGTCTGCCCGCACTGCCACGAGATCCAGCACAAGATCGTGCTCGACAAGCCGACGACGTTCCGCGAGGACGCGCACAAGATCACCCCGAAGGAGGTCCGCGCGCGCCTCGAGCGCGTGCCGGACGAGGACGTCCGCGAGCTCGGGCTCAACCCGCGCTTCGGCCGGCCGGAGTGGATGGTCCTGACCGTCCTGCCCGTCCCGCCGGTCCAGGTGCGCCCGTCGATCACGCTGGAGAGCGGCGAGCGGAGCGAGGACGACCTCACGCACAAGCTCGTCGACGTCCTGCGGATCAACCAGCGGCTGCGCGAGAACCGCGACATGGGCGCCCCCCAGCTCGTCGTCGAGGACCTCTGGGAGCTGCTGCAGTACCACGTCACGACCTATTTCGACAACCAGACGAGCGGCATCCCGCCGGCGCGCCACCGCTCCGGCCGTCCGCTGAAGACGCTCGCGCAGCGGCTGAAGGGCAAGGACGGCCGCTTCCGCTCCAACCTGTCGGGCAAGCGCGTGAACTTCTCCGCGCGGACGGTCATCAGCCCGGACCCGCTGCTGTCGATCAACGAGGTCGGCGTCCCGATCGAGATCGCCCGCGGCCTCACCGTTCCGCTCGAGGTGACGGCCCACAACGCGGAGATCGCCAAGGAGCTGGTGCGCCGCGGCCCGGCGCCCGGACCCGACGTGGAGGGGCGCTACCGCTGCGGCGTCAACTACCTCGTCCGCGAGGATGGTCAGCGGATCAAGGTGATGGAGAAGAACGCCGACGCCTGCGCCGAGCTCGTCACGCCGGGCTCGATCGTCGAGCGGCAGCTCGTCGACGGCGACATCGTGCTGTTCAACCGGCAGCCGAGCCTGCACCGGATGAGCATGATGGCCCACTTCGTCCGGATCCTCCCGCACAAGACGTTCCGCTTCAACCTCTGCGACTGCCCGCCGTACAACGCGGACTTCGATGGCGACGAGATGAACCTGCACGTCCTCCAGAGCCAGGAGGCGCGGGCGGAGGCGAAGGTCCTGATGAAGGTCGAGGAGCACATCCTCTCGCCCCGGTACGGCGGCCCGATCATCGGGATGCTCCACGACCACATCACCGCCGCCTTCCTCCTCACGTACCAGAACCCGCCGTTCAGCCGCAGCGAGGTCACCTACCTGCTCTCCAAGCTCGCCTACCCGATCCCGCCGCCGGCCGGCAAGGACCGGCACGGCGAGCCGTTCTGGAGCGGCAAGCAGCTGTTCAGCCTCACGCTGCCGACCGACCTGACGCTCGAGTTCCGCTCGAACATCTGGGCGCGCTGCGACTGCCCCCCCCTCGCCTGCAAGCACGACGCCTACGTCGTCATCGAGAACGGCGTCCTCAAGGCCGGGGCGATCGACAAGAAGGCGATCGCCTACGAGAAGGGGGCGATCCTCGACGCGATCGCCCGGAACAACGGGATGGCGCGGGCGCGCCAGTTCCTGGACGAGATGAGCCGGCTGGCGATCACCGCGATCGCCCTCAAGGGGCTCTCGACGGGGATCGACGACGAGGACGTCCCCGAGGGGGCCCAGAAGGAGATCGACCACGCCCTCGGCTCGGCCCGCGTGCGGGTCACCGAGCTCGTCGGCCAGTACAAGGACGGCGAGCTCGAGCAGATGCCGGGCCGCTCGCTCGAGGAGACGCTGGAGGTGATGGTGCGCCGGGAGCTCGGCCAGGCGCGCGACGCCGCCGGTGACATCGCGGGCCGCTACCTCGGGCTCGAGAACCCGGCCGTGATCCTCGCCAAGAGCGGCGCCCGCGGCTCGATGCTCAACCTCACGCAGATGGCCGGCGCCGTCGGCCAGCAGTCGGTCCGCGGCGAGCGCCTGCTGCGCGGCTACGTCGGGCGGACGCTGCCCCACTTCGAGCGGGAGGACCTCGGGGCCGACGCCCGGGGGTTCGTCAGCTCGAGCTACAAGCGCGGGCTCTCGCCGACGGAGTACTTCTTCCACTCGATGGGCGGCCGGGAGTCGCTGGTCGACACCGCCGTCCGGACGAGCCGCTCCGGTTACATGCAGCGGCGGCTGATCAACGCGCTGGAAGACCTCAAGGTCGCCGAGGACGGCACGGTGCGGAACACCGCCGGCACGGTGATCGAGTACCGCTACGGCGAGGACGGGATCGACCCGACCCGCTCGTTCCAGGGTCAGCCGGTCGCGGTCGACGAGGTGATCGCCCAGGTCCTCGGCCGCCGGGTGCGCACGGTCTCCGAGCGCAAGCCGGACGGGCCGGCCGGCGCGCCGCCGGTCGCCGAGGAGGAGATGGACCTCCAGGCGGAGGCGCAGCTGGAAGAGGAGGCCGAGGAGGAGGAGGCCGAGGAGTTCGGCGCCCCCGAGGAAGGCCCGGAGTTCGGAGGCGAGTGACGACGATGCCCGAGGTCAAGAAACCGGTCCCCAAGGACCTCGCCACCCGCATCCGCGAGATCGGCCGCGCCGAGACCGGGGCCGATCTGCCGCCCGCGCTGATCAACGAGCTGCGCGACAAGCTCCAGAACATGCGGCTCACGCCCGCCGAGGCGACGCGGGCCGTCAAGGAGGTCGCCCGGCGCTACCGCCGCGCCGAGGTCGACGCCCACGAGTCCGTCGGGATCCTCGCCGCGCAGTCGATCGGCGAGCCGGGGACGCAGATGACGCTGCGGACGTTCCACTACGCCGGCGTCGCCGAGATGAACGTCACGCTCGGCCTGCCGCGCCTCATCGAGCTGGTCGACGCCCGGCGCGTGCCGTCCACGCCGATGATGACGATCCACGTCGACAAGAAGCTCAAGAACGACCGGGAGGCGGTCCAGAAGATCGCGCTCCAGGTCGAGGTGACGACGGTGCCGGACGTCGCCTCGGTCGGGACGATCGTCGAGGACCTCAAGGTCGTCGTGAGCCCGCAGGCGGCGCTGCTGGACGCCCGGGGCGTCCGCCGCGCGGACGTCGAGGCCGCGCTCGCGGAGAACCTCGACCCGCGACTGTTCGAGGTCCGCCCGGGGAGCGGCAGCGGCGAGACCCGCGCCTTCGAGGTCCATCTCAAGGAGACCGCCCAGGGCGGCTCCAAGACCAAGCGCGAGGAGATGGTCGAGGAGATGCCGTACAAGAAGCTCCTGCTCGCGAGCGAGGAGGCGAAGGGGATCCGCATCAAGGGCGTCGGGGGGATCCGCCGGGCGCTGATCCGCAAGGAGAAGGACGAGTACGTGATCTACACCGAGGGCTCGAATCTCGAGGGCGTCATCGAGATCGCCGGGGTCGACGGCGTCCGGACGACGACGAACTCGATCTTCGAGGTCTACCGCGTCTACGGCGTCGAGGCGGCGCGGGCGGCGCTCATCCAGGAGGCGAACCGGACCCTCGCCGAGCAGGGGCTCGGCGTCGACATCCGCCACCTCATGCTGGTCGCCGACGTCATGACCAACGAGGGGGACATCCGGGCGATCGGCCGCCACGGGATCTCCGGCAAGAAGACCAGCGTCCTCGCCCGGGCCGCCTTCGAGATCACCGCGGCGCACCTGCTCCGGGCCGCGATCACCGGCGAGGTCGACGAGCTCAAGGGGGTCGCCGAGAACATCATCGTCGGCCAGCCGATCACGCTCGGCACCGGCGCCGTGAACCTCGTCTACCGGCCGCTCCCCGGCGTCGTGCCGCCGGCGCCGCCTCCGCCGCCGAGCGCCCCCGCGGCCCCGCCGGCCGCCGAGGAGGAGGCGTAGCGATGGACCTGAACCACGCGCTCAAGGTCGCCCTGGAGACCGGCAAGGTCCGCCTCGGGCTCACCGAGACCCGCGAGGCCGCCACCGCGAAGAAGGCGAAGCTGCTGATCATCGCCAAGAGCTGCCCGGACGCCCAGCTGCGCAGCGAGCGAACGCTCGGCAAGATCCCGATCTACCACTTCGACGGGACGGCCGTCGAGCTCGGGCAGGCGTGCGGCAAGCCGTTCCCGATCAGCGCGATGGCGGTGCTCGACGCCGGCTCGAGCGCGATCCTGACGCTCGAGACGTAGCCCGGACCTCGTCGAACCCCTTCCGATGACCGAGGTCGCGTTCGACAACGCGACCCTTGGCTACCTGCGGCTCTTCGAGGAGCGGACCGGCGCGCGGGTGAAGGACTGCTTCGAGGCGGAGGACAAGCTCGTCTTCCTCGTCCAGCCCGGCGACGTCCACAAGGCCGTCGGCCCGGGCGGCGTCCTCGTCGACCGCCTGAAGGGGATGCTGAAGAAGGAGATCCAGGTCGTCGAGTACTCGGACGACCCGGAGACGCTCGTCCGGAACATCTTCTACTGGTACTCGCCCCGGAAGGTCGACTTCGGGCCGAAGGGGACCGGCCGCCACGCGACGGTGACGGTCGACCCGGTCTGGAAGGCCCGCGCGATCGGCAAGGCCGGCAAGAACCTCAAGGTCGCCCGCGCGATCCTGCTGCGGCACTCGGACGTCGTCTCGGTGAGCGTCGCGTAGGCGACGGGCCCGGCCGGCGTCCCCCTCGGTGGGAGCCGGGGTGAATCCGTCGCGACGGGGAGCTCATCTGTCCCCGACGGTCGCGCGCCCCCATGGGGGAGGGCCGGTGCCGCATCGGGGCCGTCCTCTTCGACCTCGGCGGTACGCTCCTGGACGAGCGCGACTTCAACGGCTGGGTGGACGAGGCCCGCCACCTCTTCCTCGACCTGACCCCCGAGGAGCTCGGCTCCGCCTACACCGAGGTCGAGGCCGAGGACGACCGGCGGGCCCCGATCCTGGACGGTCGGACCGCCCACGTCGAGTTCTGGCGGCAGGTGCTCGGACGGGCGGCGGGCCGGCCGGTCACCGAGGAGCAGGCGGCCCGCTTCGTCGACGCCTGCCACGCGCGGCGCGACCCCCCGATCGCGCTGTACAGCGACGTCCGGCGCTGCCTCGATCAGCTGCAGGCGATGCACCGCCGGCTGGGGATCGTCTCCAACTCCCGGAGCGAGGCCTCCGTCCGCCGGCTGCTCGACCGTGCGGGGATCCTCGACTACTTCGAGCGGGTCGTCTCCTCCGGCACCGAGGGCGTCGCGAAGCCCGACGCGGAGATCTTCCACCGCGCGATCCGCCGGCTCGGCGTGGCGCCGGCGGAGACGCTGTACGTCGGCAACCTGCCCCGCACCGACGCGCGCGCGGCCCGCGCCGCCGGGCTCCACGCCGTCTGGCTCCACCGCGACGGCACCGGCCTCGGCGACGACCCGCCGGAGATCACCTCGCTCCTCGAGGTACCGCTCGTCGTCCGGCAACTCGAGCGGGGCGACGCGCCGACCGCCGCGGCGCCTCGTTAAATAGGCCCGCTCTCCTGTCATCCGCACCGCCGCCGAGCGACCTTCGGGTCGGTCGGTGCGGGGACGCCGCCACGGCGGACCGGGGATTCGTGAACCGGTCTTTTCCAGGGCGACGCCACAGATGGCCCCACGGGGCGTGGAGCCCCGAGAAACCCTCCCTTCGGGGAGCGACCTCTCGGGACCGACGGACGCGAGACGAGAGCAACGAATGCGAACAGCTCGATCGTAGCATAGAGCAATTCCGCCAGTCAGCGAAAAGATCGGTCACGACTCCGTTACCATCCCGAACACACGAAGGTGTGCTCATCAATCCGGTTGATCCTGCCGGCGGGCACCGCTATTGGAGTTCGCTTAAGCCATGCGAGTCGAGAGGGGTAAGCCCTCGGCGCACTGCTCAGTAACACGCGGACAATCTGCCCTCGAGACGGGGATAACCCCGGGAAACTGGGGATAATACCCGATAGGTCTGGGATGATGGAAGGCTCCCAGGTCGAAATCCTCCGAGGCTCGAGGATGGGTCTGCGGCCTATCAGGTCGTAGGGGGTTTCACGGACCCCCTAGCCGAAGACGGGTACGGGCTTTGGGAGAAGTCGCCCGGAGATGGATTCTGAGACACGAATCCAGGTCCTACGGGACGCAGCAGGCGCGAAACCTCCACAATGTGGGCAACCACGATGGGGGAACTCCAAGTGCCTACACTATGTGTAGGCTGTTCTCGAGCCTAAAAAGCTCGAGAAGTAAGGGCCGGGTAAGACGGGTGCCAGCCGCCGCGGTAATACCCGCGGCCCGAGTGGTGCTCATTATTATTGAGCCTAAAGCGTCCGTAGCTGGCCGGGCAAATCTCCCGGTAAATCGGGCCGCCCAACGGTCCGAATTCGGGAGACACTGCTCGGCTTGG
>JASHTI010000040.1 GCA_030040625.1 Thermoplasmata archaeon | reverse complement strand
CCCGCCGCGAGCTCCCCCACCGGGTGGCGCCGGAGCCCCGGGCCAATCGGCCGCGCTCGCCGAGCTCGGCCTGGCGCCCGAGCCGGCGGTCCGTCGGACCCGCCCTCGGCCCTCGTCGATCGACCGGATGCGCGGCCGCACCCGCCCGATCCGCAAGCGTCGCCGCTGGCTCATCGTGCTCGGCTCGATCTTCGCCGCGATCGGGGTGATCTTCGGGGGCCTCGCCCTGTACGAGGCGGTCCAGACGACCCACCCGGACGTCGCGGCCGGCAGTGCCTACCAGATGAAGCCGGTCACCCTGACCCCGGTGAGCGCCACGATCTCCTGGAGCGGCGCGGTGAAGGGGACGATCGTCTACGTCGTCACCGGCACGGTGACCTGCAGCAGCCCGAAGGACGTCGTCGCGACGAAGACCGCGGTCAGCGGCCGCATCGACGTCGCGCTCCACAAGGGCCCGACCTACGCGCTCTACGCCTGCAGCTCGGGGGCGTACGAGAGCCTCCAGTTCAAGGTCACGCTCTCCGGCGGCCTGACGGTCGGGGACATCATCGCCATCGTCTTCCTGGGCCTCGGGATCCCGCTCATCGCCCTCGGCTTTCGCGGGCGGCTCGTCGATCCGTACGACGAGGAGTAGCGGCGGGCGGCCGGTCGGCTACAGGTTCGGCAGGTCGAGGGTGATCGTCAGCGGACCGTCGTAGCCCGCCTCCGGCGCGCGGACGGTCAGGTTCGTGTATTCGACGCCCGCGAGCGCCGCCGAGAAGTGCACGAGGGTGAACGGGGCCGCCACGGCCGCGCCGTCCCACGGCAAGCAGATCGAGGTCGTCGGATCGCAGGTGAGGGTGAACGCGGTGGTCGTCCCGCCGCCCAGGGTGAAGCCGGCCGAGGTCAGCAACAGGATGCCGCCGGGACCGTACCAATCGACGGCCGTCACGTCGACGACGGGCGGGCGGCTCTCGTACGCCGAGACGTCGGAGGCGATCAGGACCAGCAACGCCACCGAAGCGACGACGAGCGCCACGGCCGGCCCGGACGGGCGGAGTCGGGTTCCGCGGCGCAGGCCGATCTGGTCGTAGCCGCCGTAGAACGTCGCGACGTAGTCGTGCATCGACTACCCGGACCCTATCGCCCGCGCCAGCGGTCCGAAGAGCGGGCGGGGGCCCCAGCGGCGGGAGGAGGAGGCAAACGTTCCTCACCCGTGTATGGCACGCGCACGTACTTCAGCCTGGATCCTCCGGTGACCGCCTCCCATCGACGGCGGGTGGGCCGGTGGAACGTCGTGCCGCCGTGAGCGTTGCACGGGCCGGGGGCCGGCGGTAATTAGTTCCGGGGGCTCGGAGCGGCATGGCCGATCCTACCGTGGACCCTGCGACCGCCACCAAGCTCGCCCGATCGTTGCTGACGAGGAACCTCCGCCTCCGAGCCGGAGAGCGGGTGATGGTGGAGGCGTGGCCGCACACGCTGCCCTGGGCGGTGGCCCTGGCGCGCGAGAGCCGGCGCCTCGGGGCGCTGCCGATGGTCGTCTACGAGGACGAGGCGGCGTACTGGGACTCGGTCGACGCCGGCGAGGCGAAGGTCCTCGGTCGTGCCGCGGCGCACGAGTGGGCCGCGCTCGGGCGAACGGACGTCTACATCCACATGTGGGGACCGGGCGATCGCGTTCGGCTGAACGCCCTCCCGCCGAAACAGCAGGAGGCGCTCGTCGCCTACAACGACGGCTGGTACGGGGCGGCCCGTAAGGCGGGCGTCCGCGGGCTGCGCCTGGAGGTCGGCCGGCCGTACCCCGCCCTCGCCGAGGCCTACGGCGTCGACCTCCGCCAGTGGATCGACCAGGTCGTCGCCGGCTCGACGGTCGACCCCGCGGAGCTGGCCCGCCGCGGCGCGCGGCTCGCGAAGGCGCTCCGCAACGGCGCGAGCGTCCGCCTGACCCACGCCAACGGCACGGACCTGACCCTGCGGATCGGCAAGGCGCCCGCTCGCCTCTGGACGGGCCAGCCGCTGCCCGGCGACCGGTCCCGCCCTTTCGACCTCCTCGCCTCCGTCCCCTCCGGCGCGGTCCGCATCGCCCTCGATGAGACCGTCGCCGAGGGCACGCTCGTCGCGAACCGGACCTGCTACTACGACGACGGTACGGCGACCGGCGCCCGGTTCACGTTCGGCGGGGGGCAGCTACAGAAGGCGACGTTCGCCCGCGGGGCGGAGCGGTTCGAGAAGCCGTACGCCAAGGGCGGCCGCGGTCGCGATCGGCCGGGCTACCTCACCTTCGGTCTGAACCCGGCCCTCCACGACACGCCCCAGCTCGAGGACGGCGAGGCGGGGGCGGTGCTGCTCGCCGTAGGCGGCAACCGGTTCGCGGGCGGCCAGAACGCCTCGCCGTTCGGCGGCTGGGCGGTGGTCGCCGGCGCGAAGCTCGAGGTCGGTGGCCGGTCCGTCCCGCTGCCCGGCTAGGCCGCGTCGCCGCCGCACCGCGCGAGGACGCTCAGCGCCTCGACGGTCGCCCAGCGGCTCGGCGAACCGGGGGCCTCGAGCCGCATCGGGAAGACCGGCCCGGGCAGGGTGTAGCCGGCGGTCGCCGGATCGAGGTCGGGGTGGTCGGCCTCCAGGCTCCACGTGCCGTCCGCGCCCCGCTTGGAGCGGAGCCAGTCGAGCGCCGGGCGCAGTCGGCGGTCGCGGCCGTAGCCGAGCCGGCTCAGGATCCGCAGGCCGACCAGCAGGTCGTAGTAGTAGTGGTTCGGGTAGTGGATCCGGAACCAGGGCGCGTAGCGCCCGCGCCCCTCGCGCATGAGCCGACGCGCGAGGTAGAACTCCGCGCCTCGTTCGATCGAGCGCCGGATCGGCCCGTCGCGCTCCGCCTCCGGGATCTCCGCGAGCGCGGCGAGACCCTCCCAGCCGTCGAGCGTCCCGGTCCGGGACGGGAAGCAGTGCCACCCTCCGTCCGCCTTCTGGTCGCGCAGAAGCCATCGGAGGGAGCGCTGCACCGCCGGGTGCTGCCGGTACCCCAGGCGGATCAGGGTCCGCACGGCGTTGCCGGTGACGCAGACCTCCCCGCTCCGGCCCGAGAGGTCCCCGCCGCGACCGCTCCAGGCGCGGAGCAGTCGCTCGGCGGCGCGCCGGACCCGGCGGTCGGCGCGCGTCATTCCGAGGTCCCCGAGGACGATGAGCCGCCAGTTCGTCACGACGTACTTCGGCCGGTACAGGTCCGGGGGGCGGGAGCCGGGCGTCACCCAGTGGCCGTCCGCGAACTGCCCCTCGAGGAGCTTCGCGGCCCAGCCGACCCGACCGATCTGCCGACGGGCGTTCCGCACCCTCGGGTCGCCGTCCGGGCGACCCTCGACCTCCGACCAGTACCGCGCCCGGACGCTCGGGTCCGCCGAAGGCCCGGTGAGCCATCGCCGAAGCCGAGGGGAGATCGCCACGGTCCGGGGCAGCCGGGGGGCAGGATAGCCCTTCGTGCCGGGAGCCGCGCGGCACCGCGGGCCCACGGGGTCGGTCGTTACCTAGCCGGCCGGCTTGCCGGGTCGGGCCATCGGGTCCGGAGGTAGAGGGTGCAGTCGCGCACGCTGGGACTCCGAGGACCGCGCGTCTCGGCGATCGGCCTCGGGTGCATGGGCATCTCGCAGTCCTACGGCGAGCCGGACGCCGACTCCGGCCGCGCCACCCTCCGCCGGGCGCTCGATCTCGGGATCACCTTCTTCGACACCGCGGACGCCTACGCCTGGGGAGCGAACGAGGAGCTCGTCGGCGCGGTCCTGCGGGAGCACCGAGAGCGGATCGTTCTCGCCACCAAGTGCGGGCTCGTGCCGGGGCCGGAGGGCCGCCCGACGGCCGTCGACGGCTCCCCGCGGCACATCCGGGAGGCGTGCGAGGCGAGCCTGCGCCGGCTGAGCGTCCCGACGATCGACCTGTACTACCTCCACCGTCTCGACCGGAGCGTCCCGATCGAGGAGAGCGTCCGTGCGATGGCCGAGCTGGTCGACGAGGGGAAGGTCCGCCACCTCGGGCTGTCGGAGGTCGGTCCGGCGACGCTCCGGCGGGCCCACGCGGTCCACCCGATCACGGCGGTCCAGAGCGAGTACTCGCTGTGGACCCGCGACCCCGAGGCCGGGATCCTAGCGGCGTGCCGGGAGCTCGGCGTCGGCTTCGTTCCGTTCAGCCCGCTCGGGCGCGGCTTCCTCACGGGGACCGTCCGCTCTCTCGCGAGCCTGCCGGCCGGTGACTTCCGACGTGGGCTGCCCCGGTTCCAGGGAGAGAATCTCGACCGGAACCTCGCGCTCACCGAGCGCCTGCGCTCGCTCGCGGAGGCGAAGGGCTGCACGGCGGCCCAGCTCGCGCTCGCCTGGGTCCTCGCCCAGGGCGAGACGGTCGTGCCGATCCCCGGCACGAAGCGAGTCCCCTACCTCGAGGAGAACGTCGCCGCGGTCGACCTCCGGCTCACGCGGGAGGAGGTCGCCTCGCTCGGAGCGCTGTTCGCGCCGGAGGCGATCGCCGGCGCCCGCTACGGCCCGGCCGCCGCCGCGCAGGTCGACCGCTAGCGGAACCAACGCTATGACGCCGGGGCCGGCTTCGGGGCCGTGATCCACCTCCGCGCCGTGGACGACGCCGGCTTCGCCGCCTTCGTCGAGCGGGCGATCCCGCGCCGCGCCGAGCGCTGGACGCGTCGCGGGCTCTGGCGCGCCGAGAACGCGATCGAGACGAGCCGCCGGGAGTATGCCGAGACGTTCCCCCAGGGCCGCGCGACCCCCGGCCACCACATCTTCGAGGTCGTCGACGACGCCGGGTCGATCGTCGGCGAGGCGTGGTACTCGGCGCGGGCCAACGGCGGGAAGGTCGACTTCTACATCCAGTGGATCGCGATCTGGCCGGAACACCGTGGGCGCGGACTCGGCACCGCGCTGCTCGGGCTGCTGGAAGGCGAGGCCCGCCGGCTCGGGGCCGATCGGACGAGCCTGACGGTATGGGAAGACAACCCCGCGGCGCTCGCGCTGTACACGCGGCTCGGCTACACGACGGCCCATCGCAACCTCATCAAGATCCTCGACGACGTCGCCCCGCCGGTGCACTGAGTCCCTCGGATCCGCGCGAACGCCGGTCGGGGCGAAACCGCGAAACCCTCGGGGGGCCTCCGCGCGAGGATGGTCGTACGCAGCCGGAGCCAGAACGCCGAGCGCCTGACGCCGGCCCAGGCCCGGCAGCTGTTCGACTACAATCGCCGCGTCTTCGAGCGGTTCGTGCGCGCCGTTCGTCGTTTGCCCTGGCGGAGGGCGATCCGGCGCCGGGAGATCGGCCACCAGTCGCTCTTCGGGACGCTCGTCCACATCCTCAACGTCCACGAGGTGTGGATCGGCTACCTGGTCCAGGGGAAGAACTCCGACGCCCAGCTCGAGCCGCTGTTCCGCGACCCTACCCGCGCGCCGAAGGACTGGAAGGGATTCGGAGCCTACTCCCGGAGGGTCTGGGCGACCGTGGACTCCTACCTCGCGACGGTCGGTCCGCGCGCCCTGGCCCGCCCGGTGCGGGCGTTCTGGATGCCGGGTCGGTACGTCGCCTCCGACGGCCTCTGGCAGGCGACCTTCGAACAGGCGCACCACCTCGGCGAGGTCATCGGCGCCCTGTGGCAGGACGACACGGAGCCACCGGAGATGACCTGGATCCGGCTGGGCCCGGGGGTCCGGCGGGGCCGCCGCTGAGCCACTCCGGCCTCGCGGGGGCGACGAGAGGGTCAGCCGACGGTGCGCCGGACGAGGACGTTGCTTCGGCCGAACGGCCGCACCGTCCGGAACCCCTCGGATCGGAACATCCCCTCGGTCCCGAACCAGATCGCCACGGCGCCTCCGCGCGTCGCGGGGTACGCCTCCACGATCCCGCCGCCGCGGCGTTGTATCGCCCTCAAGGCCGCGTGGAGAGCGAACCCTGCGACCCCCGCTCGTCGGTAGGGCCGATCGACGAAGAAGCAGGTGATCCGCCAGCGCGGCGGCGTGCCCAGTTCCGCCCGAGCGGCGCGGTACTTGCGTCCGTGCTCGACCCGCGGCAGATCCTCCCGGCGGCCGAACTGGCACCAGCCGACGACGACCGGGCCCGCGTAGACCAGCACCCCGTGCGCGTGGCCCGCGCGAACGAGCGCACGATGGTCCCGTCGATTCGCCTCCTGGCGGTCGGCGCTCCCGAGGGGGCCGTTGGGTCCGCCACGGTGATAGAACATGCACCAGCAGCCGGCCTGGACCCCGCGGTACTTCGCGAACAACTCCTCGAAGTCCCGCCAGCGAGCGATCGTCAGCTCGCGCGCCACCAGAGGGCCGATCGCCCGGCCCGCGGCGCGCGCCCTCGGCGCTCCGGAGCGAGGACGGTGAGGGCCCCGCCGATCTCGGGCGGATCCGCGCCGCGGCGAGCGGCGCGGCTCTCGGCCGGATCCCGCCGGACGGACCGGAAGGTCGCTCAGAGCCCGCGGCCGCTCAGGTAGGCGCCCACGCCCACAAGGACGAGCCCGACACCCGCCAGGATGCCGCCGATCTCCAGGGTCTGGTAGAAGTTCACGGCCACGCTCGTTGAACTGTTGCCAACGGCCTTGATGATCTGGATCAGGTACGAGAACGAGAGCGCCGCCACGATGACGCCGACCCCGATGAGGGCCGTCCCGGAGGCTCGGACGAGATTGCCGAGCTGGCCCGGGGCGGGCGGGTGCGGGAACGTCGGGGCCCCGGGGGGTGGGAACGGCGAAGCGGGGGGTGGCGGGAACTGAGCGGTCGACACGCTGCGCCACAGGCTCCGGGGTATTCGAGCTCTTCCGAGACGGGGCCGGAGCCGGGCGTGTCGGGTGGGCCGCCGCGGAACCCGGGCGCGGGCGACGCGACGGCCGAGCGCCGCCGACGTATCACGCGGGGCCTCGGACCGCTACGTCGTTCGCCGGCCGGTGTCATGAGCGAGCGCGCGCTCCGGTCCGCATGGACGTCCCGCGTCCGCCGCGCGGGGCCCTCCTCGACCTCTTCGGGACGCTGGTGCCGGCCAGCCCACTGGCGACCCGTGCGATCCACCTCCAAGAGATGGGCCGCCGTCTCGGGGTCGACCCGGTGGTGTTCGAGCGGGCTTGGGCGCGATCCTTCCGCGAGCGGTGCCTCGGGAAGCTCGGCTCAGTCGAACAAACGATCCGCACGCTCGCGCGCCAGCAGGGAGTTGAGCCGACGCCGCGGTCGGTCGAGGAGGCGCTCGAGCTGCGGCTGGCGTTCTCGCGGGGCCAGCTCGAATCGTGCGGGCCGGTCCTGCCCGACCTCGACGCGCTCCGCGCCGCCGGCGTCCGGCTCGTGGTCGTGAGCGACACCTCCGGAGAGGTCCCGTGCCTGTGGCCTTCCGCTCCCCTCGCCGCGCGCTTCGCGGCGACGGTCTTCTCCTGCCAGGAGGGGTTCGGCAAACCCGACCCGCGGATGTACCGACTCGCGCTCGAGCGGCTCGGACTCCCCGCCGAGGAGTGCGTGTACGCCGGCGACGGGGGCAGCCGGGAGCTGACGGGCGCCGTCGCCTTCGGCCTCGCGGCGTTCCGCTACCAGTTCCCGGGGACGCCACCGGGACCCGGCGATGTCTACGACCTCGACTCCGACTGGAACGGACCGACGCTCGGTCGCCTCCGCGACCTCCTCGCCCCGAGCTCCGGGCCGCCCCTACCGGGCCCGGCGGAGGGACGCCCGTGAGCGTCCCGCCGGTCGACGTCCGCCGGGTCCTCGCCGGGGAGTGGGCGGAGCTCCGAGAGCTCCGGCTTCATGCGCTTGCATCCGACCCGCTCGCCTTCGGCTCGACGCTCGAGGAGGAGCGGCGGCTCGACGAGGCCCGGTGGCGCGACCGGGCTGAGCGGGGCGCCTCCTCGGAGAGCTCGGCGCAGTGGGTCGCGCAGACCGCCGACGGGGCCCGGGTGGGGACGATCGTCGCGGCCCTCGTCGAAGACCAGCTCCATCTCTTCTCGATGTGGGTCGCCCCGGAGCACCGAGGGCGCGGAGTTGGGGCGCGGCTCCTCGGAGCGGCGATCGACTGGACCACCGCGTCGTTCCCGGGCCGGTCGGTCCTCCTCGATGTCAACCCGCGACAGGACGCGGCCCGCGCCCTCTACGAGCGCTTCGGCTTCCGACGGACCGGCCGGGAGCGCCCGCTCGGCCACACCGCGGGGGAGGTCGTGGAGGAGATGGTCCGCGGCGGGGCGTAACCCCCCGCCTCCTCGTCGTTCCCCGCCGTAGCACCGGTGCCGGGGGACCCGTCGAGCTTCCCGATCGAGCGCTGCAGTCGAGCGAGCCCCTCGCGCATCGACTCCGCGTCCAGCCCGATGTAGTGGACGGTCATCTCGACCGAAGCGTGGCCGAGGAGGTTCTTCAGCTGGATCAGGTCCATGCCGGCTGCATGCGCCAGCCGCCCGAAGGTGCGACGAAGATCGTGATGCGAGACCCGCGTCCCCGCCCGGGCCAGGCCCCCGTCCGCCGCGCTCCGCGCGAGCAGCCGATCGGCGCCGGATCGAGAGAGCGGGATCAGAGGGTCCGAAGGGCCGAGCCCCTGCAGCGCGGCCTGAAGGATCGGGCGCGAGGGCGGGAAGATCGGGACCTTCCGCCACTTCCCCCCGTGGCGTCCTTTGCCGAGGACCCTCAGGCAGCCTTCGTCGAGCGCGACGTCGCGGGCCCGCAGTCGGAGCACCTCCACGCGGCGGAGACCGTTCAGCCCCTCCAGCGCGACCAGCAGCCGGCCCCGTCCGTGCGCGCCTCGATAGAGCGCGCGCAGCTGTTCCTTGGTGAGCCACCGACGGTGCGTCGGTTCTCCCGAGGGCAGGCTCCAGACGCCTCGTCGCGCGGCGACCGGGTTGCCGGCCCACTGGAGCATCTGACGCAGAGCCGCGAAGTGGAGCTGGAAGGTCGCCTTCTCCCACGGGAGGTTCGCGCGTAGTCGTGCGATCGCCTCGGCCGTCACCTCCGCGGGGCGCGCCGGGGGTGGGGCGATGCCGGAGCGGGCGCACAGGGCCGGGACGCGCCGGAGCTCCCATCCCATGCGCCGGAGCCAGTCGTCGCCGACCGTCGTCTCGCTCCGCTTCCAGGCCAGGAATCGGGCGACCTCCCTCTCCCATGGGCCGGCCTCGGGTCCCGGGGAAGGGTGCCCGGCCGGCGCTGCCCCGTCCGGGCGGCTCCGTCGGTCCTCGAAGTCCGTGAGAAGACGCTGGGCCACGGCGGCGGGCCGGAGCGCGGCGGGGAGGCGTTGAGCCACCCCGTCCCGTTGGTCGATGAAATCCGCCGACCACCGGGCGCGGTCGCCCGAGGCTCCGCGACGCTTTGCGGCCCGGAAGGTGAAAGACCCGGACGGCTCACCGGGGACCGTGACCGCGACCGGTTCGCGCCTCCGCCTCCTGGTATGCCGGGCCTGCTGCTCCGAGTTCGCGGCCGATGTCCTGCGAGGGCCCTGCCCGACGTGCGGGCACACGCTCCTCGCGCAGTACGACCTCGCCGACCTCGACGGGCGAACGTGGTGGGGCACCCTGCGCGAGCGGGCCCCGGGCCTCTGGAGGTACCGCGAGCTCCTCCCGGTCCAGGACTCCCGGCGCATCGCCACGCTCGGCGAGCCCACGACCCCCGCGTTCCCCCTCCGAAGCGCGTCGCCGGCGGCGGGGCCGGAGCTGTGGGTCAAGGACGACGGGGCGCTTCCGACCGGTTCGTTCAAGGCGCGCGGGATGACCGTCGCCGTCTCGAGGGCCGGTGAGCTGGGCGCGAGCCGCCTGTTCGCCCCGAGCGCGGGGAACGCCGGCGTCGCGCTCGCGGCGTACGGCGCACGGGCCGGCCTTCCCGTCGCGGTGTATCTCCCCGAGAGGGTCGACCCGGGCGTCGTCGACCGGACGGCCGGCTACGGGGCCCAGGTCGTCCGCGCCGGCGCGAGCATCCGTGAAGCCGGCGCCGAGGCCCGGCGGAACGAGGCCGGGCACGGGTTCGACGTCTCGACGCTGCGCGAGCCGTACCGGGTCGAGGGCAAGAAGACCATGGCGTTCGAGATCGCCGAGCAGTTCGGTCCGGGGTCGCTGCCGGAAGCGATCGTCTACCCGGCGGGCGGCGGCACCGGTCTCGTCGGCCTCCACAAGGGGTTCGAGGAGCTGCGCGCGCTGGGACTGGTGGAGCGGGAGCCGCGGCTCCTCGCGGTCCAGGCGGAGGGCTGTGCGCCGGTCGTGCAGGCGCTCCGGGACGGCGCGCCGGCCGTCACGCCCTGGAGCGAGGCGAAGACCGTCGCCCCGGGCCTCGCCGTGCCGGCCCCGTTCGCCTCGGAACGGATCCTCGAAGCCGTGCGCGCCTCGCGCGGAGGCGGCGTGACGGTGGGCGACGCCGCGATCGTCGACGCCCAGCGAGAGCTTCGCCGTCGGTTCGGCATCGCCGCCGCGATCGAGGCGGCGGCGACCTGGGCCGCGCTCCCGGAGCTCGAGCGGGCCGGGCTTCTGAGGACGGGCGAGCGGCTGCTCCTCTACCTCACGGGTCGGGCGGCGGACTGAGCCGGGCGCGGTCCCGAACGCCCCGCCCGCAGGGGCGCGACGTCGGGCCGCCGAACCGGTCGCACCGGAGCCCGGGGATGCACCGTTAAGCTCCGGTGGGCGAACGGGCGGGGGTGTCCGGCGCCGACCTGCTGATCTGGATCCCGATCATCGGCACGCTCGCCCTCGCCGTCGGGACCCTGGTCTTCGCCTACTGGCAGCTCCGGCAGAGCCAGCATCTTCACTCGGCGACGACGCTCCTCGATCTCCGGGAGCGGTTCTACAGTCCCCGCCTGCTCCAGGCCCGCCGCGAGCTCAGCACCTGGCTGCTCGGCACCGACCGGACCGACGCGCCCCTGAACTGGGAGGTCGCGGTATTCTTCGAGCTCCTCGGCTCGCTGACCCGGACCGGCATCCTCGAGCGGCGCCTCGTCCGGAGCGCCTTCGGCACCTGGATCACCGGCTACTACTCGTTCTGCCTCCAGCCGGTCGACCTCTTCCGGCAGTGGCGGACCGAGGAGAACGACCCGCTGATCTTCGCCGACTTCGAGTGGCTCGCCCGGCAGGTCATCGAGTACGAGCGTCGGGCCGCCCCGGCGGCGGACTTCGATCGGTCGCTCCTTCAGGAGGCGCGCTACGTCCTTGAGAGCGAGGCGCGGCTCGGACCGGCCGCCTGAGGCGGGGGCGGCACGCGTCGAGGCACCCCGCGGCGCCCCGGGGGGGATCGCTACGGGTGAGCGGCCGCCGGAGCCGGGGCGGCCGGCGCGCGATGGACCGCGAGGTCGCTCCTCCAGCCTGCCACTAGGAACTCCGGTGTGAAGCCGAGCTCGCGCAGGGTGTCGCGGATCGCCCTGCGCCGGAAGATCTCCGAGTAGACGAGAGCGCCTCCCGGACGAAGCACGCGACGGATCTCGCGCAACGCCTCGGGACGCCGTACGTACTCGCCGTGACGGAGCTCCACGTGGTGGAGCATCATCATCGCGAAGACCCAGTCGAACGACGCGTCGGGGAACGGGAGCGCCAGGGCGTCGGCTCGCCGGAGCTCGAGTCCCGGCGGGAGCGCGCCCCACCGTTGCGTCAGGAACCGGGTCGCCGCGTCGACCTGAGCGGAGTCGTAGTCGGTCCCGGCTAGGCGCGCCGGACGGAACCGTTCGTAGAGGAGGGCGAGCAACCCTCCGCCGCCCGAGCCGAGCTCGAGGACCTCCTCCCGACCGGAGATCCGGACGTGCCCGCCCAGACGGTGGAGCACCCGGCGGGCCCGGGCCTCGGTCCGTCGGTCGACCATCCAGCGGGCGAATCGGTTCATCTCGGCCATGCCGGCGCGCTCCCCGGTCGGCCCGGAGGCGCGCGTCCCTTAATGGGCCGCCTCTCGCTCCGGGGGCGATGCCGGCGCCGCAGCGGTCCAAAAAGGGCGGGTCCACCTCGGCGGGACTATTCACGGACGAGGAACGCGCCGCGATGCGCGCGGCGGTCCGGGAGCGGCGCGCGCGGACGCGCAACGACCCCTCCGAGGGGGCGCGCGACGTGGCGGCGAAGATCGCCGAGATGCGGGGGACGGACCGGCGGCTGGCCCAGAAGGTCGATGCGATCATCCGGGCCAACGCGCCGGATCTCGTGCCGCGAACGTGGTACGGGATGCCCGCCTACGGGAGGGACGGTCGGGTCCTCTGCTTCTTCCGGAGCGCCGCGAAGTTCAAGACGCGCTATGCGACGCTCGGCTTCAGCGACGAGGCGAAGCTCGACGACGGCCCGATGTGGCCGACCGACTTCGCGCTCACGGAGATCACGCCCACCGAGGAGGCCCGGATCGCCGCCCTGGTACGCCGGGCCGTCCGCTGAGCGCACGCCGCCGACCGGCCCTCGCGGCCGGGCTCCGGAACCTACCGCCGCGTCGCGGCCGGCGTGAGACGCGCCCGGATCTCGGTCTCCGAGAGCCCGTCCACCTCGGCCAGCTTCCGGGACCCCTTGCCGGCGCGCAGCCAGCGGACGCTCCGGTCGTCGACCTCCAGCCGGCGCGCCAGCTCCGCGAGGATCGCCGCGTTCGCGCGGCCCCGCTCCGCCTTTTCGGGGACCGCGACGACCCACGCGGACCGCCACGGGTCCCAGTCGATCGAAGCCCGGGCGCTGCCGGGGCGCGCCTCGATACAAAGGCGGACGCCCATCGAGTCCCGGGACACCTCCCCCACCGGGATCAGGGCACGGTCGGCCCCGTCGGCCGCCGCAGGCGGAGCTCGAGCCCGATCCCCCACGTGCGAAGCTCCCCATCGCCGAACGGACTGGCCCGCGCGAACTCTCGGAACTGGGGAACGGTGTAGGCCCGTCGGCGGAGGGATCGGAGCGTGCTCCGCGTCATCCACGAACGGAATCCCCCGAGGTGCATGGCGCCGACCTCTTCGCGGATCGCCGCGTCGGTCGCGTCGTGCCGCATGTCCTCGATCCGGGCCTCCCCGCCGGGCCGGAGCACACGGTACATCTCGTTCACCGCGCTCTGGGGCCGGCGGAAGTTCTTGAAGGCGGCCTGGCAGAGGACCCGGTCGAACGAACCGTCCGGGTACGGCATCGCCGCCGCGTCCCCCGGGCGGACGGCGACCTCGACCCCGGCGCGCCGCGCGTTCTCCCGTACCATCTCGACGAACGTCCGACTGATCTCCAGCGCGCTCACCTGGAGCCGCCCGGACCGGGCGAGCTCGACCGCGAAGAAGCCGGGTCCCGGGGCGACCTCGAGGACCCGGGCGCCGTCCGCCAGCTCCGCCGCGAGCTCGTCGGCCTGCCGTCGCCAGTGCGCGATCTGGCTGTCGGTCCCCCGCGTGCGCGCGTACCACCGGGCGATCGAGCCCTCCATCGCCATCCCGCGGTAGCCTTTCACCGGGGCCGTCGCGGTTGCCCGGAGCTGTACGCCGGCCGTCGGCGCGACCCCGCTGCTCGTCCCGCTCATCGCTCTCCTCGAACGGCCGAGGGGGCGGTCGCCCTTAGGACGAACTCACGTGCGGTGTTCACCGGCGAACCGGCGTACCCCCGCCGGCGGCGGCCCGCCACGGCCTGGCGGCCCTACGAGGCGCCGGCGCGCCGCG
>JASHTI010000008.1 GCA_030040625.1 Thermoplasmata archaeon | reverse complement strand
GCGCCGAGCCGGCAGGCCCGGCAGGCCCGGATCTCGGCCGCGACCGCCGCGAGCGCCCGACGACGCGCGCTCGAGCGCGTCGCCCGGCCCCGGCGTCGTTCCTGGCCTCCGGATCCGTCCGGCATCGCGTTCGCTCGCCGCCCGGCGGCGCGACCGTGACGGACTTTAAATAGGGCGGCCCTGTGGACGGCTCCCTTCCTGACGATGACACCGCCGTCCGGCTTGAACACTGCAGGGCGCTTGGAACGCCTGCGCCAGCGTCGGCGCTGGTCGGACCGGTACTACAAGCGGCGGACCCTCCATCTGAAGGAGCGATCCGACCCGCTCGAGGGGGCCCCGCAGGCCCGCGGCATCGTCATCGAGAAGGTCGGCGTCGAGGCGAAGCAGCCGAACTCGGCGATCCGCAAGTGCATCAAGGTCCAGCTGATCAAGAACGGCCGTCAGGTGACGGCGTTCGCCGTCGGCGACGGGGCCATCAACTTCATTGACGAGCACGACGAGGTGCTGGTCGAGGGGATCGGAGGGCGGATGGGGCGGTCCTACGGCGACATCCCGGGGGTCCGGTACAAGGTGATCCAGGTGAACGGCGTCTCGCTGGACGAGCTCGTCCGCGGGCGCAAGGAGAAGCCGGCCCGATGAGCGGCGATCCGATCGAGCGCCCGCCGGAGGAGACGACGGAGGACGCCGGGCCGGTGGTCCAGCGCCCGCAGCCTCCTCCTCCGCCGCCGTTCGCGATCCCGCCGCTGTTCGGGAAGTACCCGTTCCAGGGACTCGAGGTCCACGACCCCGGCCTGCTCCCGTACCTCTACCTGCATCCGGTCTACGCGCCGCACACCGAGGGCCGGCTCTCCGGACGGCCGTTCCTGAAGAGCCGCATGCACCTGGTCGAGCGCCTCGCGAACCACCTGATGAAGGGCGGCAGCTTCACCGGCAAGAAGCAGAAGGCGCTGCGCACGATCCGGCTCGCCTTCGACGAGCTCGCCAAGAAGGAGGGCAAGAACCCGCTCCAGCTCCTCGTCGACGCCGTGGAGAACGCGGCGCCCCGCGAGGAGGTCACGCGCCTGCAGTTCGGCGGCATCTCGGTGCCCCGGGCCGTCGACGCCTCGCCGGCGCGGCGGCTCAACGTCGCCATCCGCAACCTCGCGCTCGGCGCGATCCAGGCGTCGCACAAGTCCACCAAGTCGATCGAGAGCTGCCTCGCCGACGAGATCCGGCTGGCGGCCAAGGCCGACCAGACGAGCTTCGCGGTGGGGCGGAAGGAAGAGGTCGAGCGCGTCGCGCAGTCCGCCCGTTAGGTAGGTCGCGAGGTCCCATGACGCACATTCGGAGCGAGCTGGCGAAGGCCATCCCGCAGATGATGCGGCAGATCGACAAGATCCGCAACATCGGGATCGTCGCGCACATCCACCACGGCAAGACGACGCTGAGCGACAACCTCCTCGCCGCCGCCGGGATGATCTCCGACGAGCTCGCGGGCAAGCAGCTCTACCTGAACTTCGACGAGCAGGAGCAGGAGCGCCTGCTGACGATCAACAACGCGGACGTGACGATCGTCCACGAGTACAACCAGGAGCAGTTCCTGATCAACCTCATCGACACCCCCGGCCACGTCGACTTCGGCGGGGACGTCACCCGCGCGATGCGGGCGGTCGACGGCGCGATCGTCGTCGTGTGCGCGGTCGAGGGGGTCATGGCCCAGACCGAGACGGTGCTGCGCCAGGCGCTCCGCGAGAAGGTGAAGCCGGTCCTGTTCATCAACAAGGTCGACCGGGCGATCAAGGAGTTGCAACTGACCCCGGAATCGCTCCAGAAGCGGTTCACGACGATCATCGGCGAGGTCAACGAGCTCATCCGGCGGATGGCCCCGGAGGAGTTCGTCGACGAGTGGAGCGTCGATCCGCGGGACGGATCGGTCGCCTTCGGCTCCGGCTACGAGAACTGGGCGATCAGCGTGCCGTACATGCAGAAGACCGGCGTGAAGTTCCCGGACATCATCCAGTACGTCACCACCGACCGCTCGCGCGAGATCGCCCAGAAGGCCAAGATCAACGACGTCGTCTTCGACATGGTCGTCCGGCACCTGCCGAGCCCGCGGGTCGCCCAGAAGTACCGCATCCCGAACATCTGGAAGGGCGAGATCGGCTCGTCGGTGGGCCAGGCGATGGTCAACACCGACTCGGGCGGCCCGACCTCGTTCATGGTCACCGACATCACCATGGACCCGAGCGCCGGCGAGATCGCCACGGGGCGCGTCTTCTCCGGGCACCTGCAGAAGGGCATGGAGCTCGCGATCGTCGGCACCAAGCTGCGCAACCGGGTCCAGCACGTCTCGCTGTTCATGGGCCCGGAACGGCTCATGGTCGAGGACGTGCCGGCCGGCAACATCGCCGCCGTCATCGGTCTCTCGGACGCGTTCGCCGGCACCACGACCACGACCGCTCCGGAGATGGTCCCGTTCGAGGAGATCCGGCACGTCTCCGAGCCGGTCGTCACCGTCGCGATCGAACCGAAGCGGATGGCCGATCTTCCCAAGCTCATCGAGGTGATGCGCAAGATCGGCAAGGAGGACGCGAGCCTCCGCGTCGAGATCAACCCGGAGACCGGCGAGCACCTGCTGTCGGGGATGGGCGAGCTCCACCTGGAGATCACCCAGTTCCGGATCATCCACGACTACAAGGTCGAGATCGAGGCGTCCAAGCCGATCGTCGTCTACCGGGAGCTCGTCAAGCACCCCGGCGGGCCGTTCGAAGGGAAGAGCCCGAACAAGCACAACAAGTTCTACTTCGAGGTCGAGCAGCTGCCGCCGGGGGTCGTCCAGGCGATCAAGGACGGCGAGGTCCCCCAGGGGAAGTCGTTCAAGGACCTCAAGAGCCTCGTCACCAAGCTCGACGGGCTCGGCGTCTCGCGCGACGAGGGCCGGGGGCTGGTCGCCGTCGAGGGGACGAACGCGCTGTTCGACGTGACGAAGGGGATCCAGTATCTCAACGAGACGATGGACCTCATCGTCGACGCCTTCAAGGAGGCGATGAACCGCGGCCCGCTCGCCAACGAGAAGGTCTACGGGCTCAAGATCCGCCTGGTCGACGCGAAGCTGCACGAGGACTCGATCCACCGCGGCCCGGCCCAGACGATCCCGGCGGCCCGGTCGGGGATCTACGGGGCGATGTGCCTCGGCGACCGGCTGCTCCTCGAGCCGTTCCAGAAGGTGACGGTCAACGTCCCCCAGGACATCCTCGCCGGCGCGACCCGGGAGCTGCAGCGCCGCCGCGGAGAGATCCTGGACATGACGAGCGTCGGCGATCTGCAGACGGTCGTCGCCAAGGTGCCGGTCGCCGAGATGTTCGGCTTCGCCTCCGACATCCGGAGCGCCACCGCCGGCAAGGTCCTCTGGGCGACGGAGTCGATGGGCTTCGAGCCGGTCCCGAACGAGCTGCAGCCCGGCGTGGTCGCCGAGATCCGCCAGCGGCGCGGGCTCAAGCCCGAGCCGTACGACGCGAGCTACTACTCGGGCTGAGCCCTCTTCGAGGGGCAGAGCCGGCCTCCGCCGGGACTTACCTACGCGGGTTGTAGTAGGTTGTCTTGCGCTGACCTACGGGTAGTGTAGTAGGTATTCCCGGCCCGGCATCCACCCTAACCTACGCAGACTGTAGTAGGGCGGACCGTCCGACCTACCTACGTAACCTGTAGTAGGTGGCGGGCGATCGGCGGTGCTTACCTACGGCGGTCGTAGTAGGTTCGCGGCGCGCCGTGCGGGGGCACGGCGGGGCCGCCCCCTACGCCGGGCTCGGTGTGCGGTCGAGCGTCCGCTGGCCGCCCGGTCGCGGCCCTTCGGCCGAGCGGGACTTGAGCGGCCAGGCGCCCTCGTGGTCGAGCAACCAGCGCTTTCGCCAGAGCCCGAGCCCGTAGCCCTGCATGGCACCGCCCTCGCCGACCACGCGGTGGCAGGGGATGGCGATCGGGATCGGGTTCCGGGCCATGGCGCCCCCGACCGCGCGGGCGGCCCCGGGGAACCCCGCGCGTCGGGCCAGATCCCCGTAGGTGACGGTGCGGCCGGCCGGCACGCGACGCAGCGCCTGCCAGACGGTCTGGTCGAACTGGGAGAACGACTCGGGCGCGACGGCGAAGTCCAGCGGGGCACGGCCGTCCCGGAAGTACTCGCGAAGTCGGGCCGGCGGGGTCCCCGCGCGGAACGGCGGGCGCCGGTGGATCGCCCCGGCCGGTACGCCGGTCTGGGGCGCTCCGGGCTCGATCAGGTCGATCACCCGCACGACGGCCTCCTCGTAGGCGAGGCGGAAGAGCCCGATCGGGCTCGGGACGTCGGCGACCTCGATCTGCGGCGTCACGCTCCCGGGACGCGCATGGCGCCTTATCTTGATTTCAAGCCGGCCCGAGGCTCTCGACGCCGTCCGAGGTGATGCGGAAGCCGGCCGTGCCCTCGGGGCGCGATCGGTGCTTGACGAGGACCGCGGTGCGGCGGCCCCCGACCCCCCGCTCGAGGCGGAGGATCGTCTTCGCGGCATGGTTGAGGAACGACCCGCCGAGCGGCTCGAGGGAGCCGTCCCGGCTGTTGCGCCAGACCTGGTTGGTGAGCAGGACCGCGACCCCGAGGGACCGGGCGGTCGCGACGAGCTCGGCGAGCTGCACCGCGAGCGCCTCCCGCGCCTCGTCCTCGTCCGGGCCGGCGACCGAGAGACGGTAGAAGTTCGTCGCCGAGTCGAGGACCAGGAGGCCCACGTCGCGCCGCGGGTCCCGGGCGAGCGCGCACGCCGCCGCGACCGCCCGGCCCTGCTCGTCGAGCTCCCGGGGGGCGGAGAGGAGGAAGCGGCCGAGGACCGCCTCGAACTCGCCACCCGAGATCGCCCGGAGGCGCTCCAAGCTCAGCCCCTCGGTGTCGACGTACAGGACCCAGCGGCCGGTCCGCGCGAGGCGAGCGGCCGCCTGGAGGCAGACGATCGTCTTCCCGCTCCCGCCCTCGCCGTACAGCTCGGTGACCCCGTCGGTCTCGAGGCCGCCGCCGAGGAGGCGGTCGAGGGAGGCGATGCCGGTCGGCAGCCGGTCGGAGCCCATCCCGCCCGGGAGGGGGGCCCGGGCTTTACGTACGTAGGTACCCCGGCCGGGCTAGCGGAGTCCGACCGGCCGGTTCAGCTCCGGCAGGACGACCGGGCGCCCTTCCCGGCGGAACGCCTCCGGCTGCTCCGTGTGCACCGGATAGACCGCCGCGGCGCCGACGTCGTCGATGAGCCGGTCGAGCTCCGGGCCGGAGGCGTGGCCGCTCGCGTGCATCTGATGGAAGCGGAGCCCGAAGTGGTCGAGCCAGTTGTGGAGGACCTTGTCGTCGACGTCGTCCTCGCTGAACGGCTCGCTCATCGAGTGGACGAACGGGCTCTCCCGCGGCGGGCGGAGGTCGATCATCTCGGGGAAGTGCATCAGGTCGAGGGCGAGGAGGTAGCGGCGGCCGTCGGCCCGCACCTCCCGGGCCGTGAGGGCGCCGTCGACCAGGGGCTTCTCCCACTCGAAGAGGCGGCGCTTCTTCCGGGCGTACACCGCGATCCCGGGGCTCCGTCCCGGCACCGGGACCGGCTCCCCGGTAAGGAGCGGCCCGAGCGCCTGGAGCAGGAAGGCCGTCCGGGGCGAGACGAGCAGCGTCCGCTCGGCCGACCGGGCGGCGGCGTAGAGCGTCCGCAGCCGGTCGACGTCCCGGGGGTAGGTGCAGGCGAGCGCGATCGACGCGCAGCCGTCCAGGACGCGGTCGACGCCCGCCCGCACCCCCTCCTCGGTGAAGTTCTTTCGCCGGTCGCTGCCGGCCCGGGTCCCCTCGATGATCAGCATCCTCGGCGACTCCTTCGCGGCCGCCGCGAAGAACGCGTGCGTCTCCGGCGCCCGGGGCCCGTGGTGCCGGAAGTCGCCGGTGTAGACCATCGTCCCCTCGCTCGTCCGCACGAGGAAGCCGTAGGCGAACGGCACGGAGTGGTCGACCGGGAACGGAACGACCTCGAGGTTGCCGACCTTGATCGGGCTCCGGTCGGCGAAGACGCGCCAGTCGTGGGTCCCGTACTTCATCGCCGGGCTGGAGGCCTGGATCGTGTCGAGCAGGGTCTTCGTGCCGGCGCCGACGTAGACCGGGACCGCCGGGTCGACCAGGTTGAGGTGGCCGGCGTGGTCCATATGGGCGTGGCTGATGAACAGGCCGTGGACCTCCGGCGGCCGCCAGCGCAGGTCGGAGTCCTGGAGCGCCTCCGGGGCGTAGAGCCCCTCGATCCGGGGCAGGAGGTCGAACTCGAGGAGGTCCTCCACGGGGCTGGAGGAGCGCGGCTGGAGGAAGTCGACGTAGAACTCCTCGCGGCGGGGAGAGAACGACGGTCCGAAGTCGAAGAGGATCCGGTCCGGGCCGTCCTCGACCAGGATCTTGTTGCCGCCGATCTCGCGGACCCCGCCGAGGAAGGTGACGGTCGGCCCGGTCACGCCGGGGTCAGGCCGAGCGGGTCCAACCCGTTTGCGTCCGGTGGCCGCGGCCGAGCTTCGGTCCCCGGCTAGTCGCGCCGGGGCGGCCGTCGGCGGCGGCGCCGGTCGTCCTCGTCCCCGTCGCCTCGGGAATCGTCCCGACGACGGAACCGACCGCCGCCGCCCCGATC
>JASHTI010000039.1 GCA_030040625.1 Thermoplasmata archaeon | reverse complement strand
CCGGCGTAGGAGGGCGCGCCCGGGGCCGGACGGCTCGGGACCGCGGCGCGACGGGGAGCGGTCAGCGGGCTGCCGCAGACCGCGCACCGGACGCGGTTCGCTCGATTCGAACGGCCGCAGACCGGGCAGAGGACGATCCCGGGCCGGGCCGAGGCGCTCACGCCCGAGCCTCCGACGCCGGTGCGGACGCACGGGCCGGACGGAACGGCGGCATGGGATTCCCGGAAGTGCCCCCAATCGGTTGCAGTATAATTATAGGGGGGGCCGGGGCCGGGCGGTCGGCCCCGGTCGCCCGGCCTATCGCAGCGCGACCGGCTGCGCGGGGGCCGGGTCCGCTTCGATGACGACCGCCGTCCCGTAGGCGAGGACCTCGGTCATCACCTCGCCCATCTCCGAGGTGTCGAAGCTGACCCCGACCACGGCGTTGGCGCCGAGGCTCTTCGCGTGGGCGACCAGGCGTTCCAGCGCCTGGTGACGGACCTGCTCCAGGAGCTGCGTGTACTCGGTGATCTCGCCCCCGCCGAGGCTCCGCAGGCCGGCGACGATGTTCCGTCCGAGCCCGCGCGAGCGGACGATCAGACCGAAGGTCGCTCCGACGACCCGATGGATCCGGTAACCGGGAACGTACGGGGTCGTCACGAGGAGGCAATCGGCCGGCGGCGCATAGATCGGCGGGGCGCCCGGAGGCAGGGGAGCGGACATCGGCCCCCTCCAGCGCCGGCGATGAAATCAGATTGACCGCCCGACGGGGGCGCCGTCGGACCACCGTCCCTCGGGCGCCGCCCGCGGGGCTCCGGCCGTCCGGTCCGTTTCGCCGCACCCCTCGGGGCGCACCACGCGCGCGCCGATGCCTACGGACCTATATCGAGCAATATATTCTAAATCGATTGAATATATATTCGTCTGGAGCGCTCCCGGGGGCGTATGTCGAGTCGAGCAACGGGCCGGACGCCGGCCCCGAGGCCCCCGGCGGCGAGCGAGCCGCGGGGGCGCACCGCCGAGACCCCCGCCGAACGCCCCGGGACCGCCGTCCGTTTCGTCGTCGGACGGACGGATCCGCCCGAGCACCTGTTCCGGAGCCTCCTCTCCGCCTATCTCGGTGGCGCCCCGGCCCTAGAGGTCGTCGAACGGCCGTCGCTCTCGGCCGGCAGTCGTCAGGTCGTGCGGGAGTTCTGCCGGCGGACGCGCGGCTCCGAGATCCTCCAGGACGGCCGGGAGCATCTCCTCCTTCGGATCGCCGAGCCGGCCCCGCGCGACTCGGTCGATGACGACCTGCGGGCTCTTGGGACGATGGTCCTGGCGTTCCATCGCGAGGCGGTCGCCAGCTGGGACGCGCTGCCGCTCGGGCGCGAGGACGTCTGGGAGCGGCGGGACGACGAGATCGACCGGGCCGCTTGGCACCTGGAGCGACGCCTCGCGCTGGGGGAGGGGCTCGCCGACGGTTCGGTCCGGGCCGCCACGGTCGCCTGGACGGTCGCCCGCAGCCTGGAGCGGATCGCCGACCACGCCGTCACGCTGGGGGAGACCGGCGCCCGCCTCGCCGAGCTCGGCGCCGACGCGGGCCGTCGGGTCGAGCTCGAGCAGTTCCACCGGCAGGCGATGGCCCACCTCGCCGAGGTCCTCGCGCTGTCGGACGGCGCCGGAGCGAACGATCTCCTCGACGTCGGCGAGGCGCTCGCGGCCGGAGGCCGCGCGCTCACCGAGCGCCTCCTGCCGGCCGTCGGGGACCGGCTCCTGAGCCCGGCCGCCGCCGGGGCGGTCGGCCGGGCCCTCGAGGCGATCGGTCGGACCATCGCCTACGGCCAGGATATCGCCCAGGCGTTCTTCGACCGCGCCGCGCCGGGTCCGGGGGGCCGCCCCGCGCTGGTCGCGGCCGCCCCGGCGGTGGCGTAGCGCACGGCCGGCGCCTCCATAGTTCTACGAAGGCCGGCGGGCCCACCGAAGGGGTTTTACCCGACGACCTCCCGTGGCCCGTTCCCGCGAGGGCCTGTGCGCCGCCCGAACCGTGCTTCTCGGAACGTCCGTGTCGTGGTCGTCCGCCACGGCCCGGCGGAGCCCCGGGACCCGGCCCGGTGGCCGAACGACGACCGCCGGCCGTTGACCTCCAAGGGCCGGAGCCAGACCCGTCGCGCCGCCCGCGGACTGGCGCGGATCGCCGCCCCGGCGAGCCGCCTCGTGACCAGCGCCGCGGACCGGGCGACCAAGACGGCCGAGCTCGTCGCCGGTGCGCTGCCGGCCGCTCCCCGTCTCGAGACCTGGCCGGAGCTCGCGCCGGGGAACCTGCCGGACCCGATCTTCCACCGGCTGCGCCGCTCCGCCCGGGCCGGCGAGGAGGTCATCCTCGTCGGGCACGAGCCGACCCTCGCCGAGTTCGTCGGGATGGCGCTCGTCGGCGACGGCGTCTCCGTGGTCCATCTCACCCGCGGCGGCGCCGCCTGCGTCGACTTCCCGGGCGGCGTGAAGCCGGGGGCCGGCCGGCTCGTCTGGCTGTTCACCCGGAAGCAGCTCTCGAAGCGGGACGCGTAGGCCCGGGCCGGGAGGACGGCCGCGGCCGGCCGTCGCCGTCGTACAGCGGCGCGACCAGCCCGAGGACGTCCTCGTGAACCTGCTCGGGCGCCCGGTTCGCGTCGACGACGGCGAAGTCGTACTGCGCCCGCATCCAGTCGAACTCGCGGGAAAGGCGATCCTGGTAGAGGAAGAAGCTCTCGAAGAGGTCGCGCGACAGGCAGAGGTCCATGCCGCTCTCCCAGTAGTCGAGGCTGCCGTACTTCGCGATCGCGCGGTGCAGGAGGATCTCCGGCCGGGCCTCCAGGAAGATGACACGGTCCGGGCGGAGGGCGAAGGCGTACAGCTCCCTCGCCCAAGCGCGGGAGGCGCCGCGGGCGATCGCCCGGGCCATCAGCGTGTAGATGTAGCGGTCGGCGAGGACCGTCGAGCCGGCCGCCAGGGC
>JASHTI010000038.1 GCA_030040625.1 Thermoplasmata archaeon | reverse complement strand
TCGAACCGACCGCCGGGGCGGGGCCCGCCGCGACCGCCGCCGAACTCCCTCCGGGGAGGAAGCGTGAACCGATTGCCGCAGGAGGTGCACTCGCCGACGACGCCGCCGTCCTCGCCAGTCGAGAAGCGGAGCGCCCCGCCGCATTCCCGGCACGGTCGCGACTCCCTCGGCGGTCCGCGCTCGTCCCGGGGGCCGCGCGGGGGCCGTCCGCGGAACTCTCGCCCCGGGGGCCGGGGCCGCTCGCCGCGGTCGGCCTGGACGTAGGCGGTCGACGTGTGACAGCTCGGGCAGCTCGCCTCCATCGAGGTCGGCGAGGCGAGCCGGACGGTGAGAGGTCCGCCGCAGGTGGGGCACTCCGGGCCGACCGGGGCCGCCACCTCGTCTTCGTCGTCGACCTCGGCGTCGTCCTCCTCCTCGCCGGCCGGCTCGTCGGTGGGGACGGCCGTCGGCTCGGGGGCCGGGCCACCGGGGACCGGAGCCCGACGGATGAGCGTGAGGTGGTGGCCGCAGCCGCCGCAGGAGCCTTCGAGCAGCTTCGCCGGCCGCTCGGTAAGGGGGACCTCGGCGCCGCACTCCGGACAGGCTTGCTCCATCGACGAAACTCCGGCGACGATTACCCCGATGACGGTCGAGCGCGCTCTCCGGCCCGCCTAGCGGGCCTTGAGCGTCTTCTTGACGTTCGGGTGCTCCTTCGTGAAGATCTTCCCGCCGCAGTTGTCGCAACGGACCCCGAAGAGGTTCGCGTCCGAAGGGAGCGCCTCCCCGCAGCGGATACAGCGGAACATCGCCTACGTAGCTCCGGGCCCGGGATTAACGGTTTGCGCCGGCCCGGCCGGCCGCCGCGTCGGTGCGGCTGATCGGCGGGGGCGCGCTGAAGGCGTAGGCGTTCGAGGCGAAGCGGGTGCCGCAGCGGGCGCACTCGTAGATGCCGCTCGCCACGCGCTTGAGCGTGACCGTCGCGCAGCGGGGGCACGGGGAGCGCGCCGCCTTGACGCGGTCGATCTCGACGACCCGACGCCGGATCCGGATCCCGTAGCGGGGCCCCATCCAGCCGGTCGAGCCGACCTTGCGGGTGCGCTGGCTCATCGCCCGTTCCTCCCGATCATCGCGCGCAGGCGGTCGCCGTGCACGAACGCACGGCGGACGACCGACTTGATGTCGTCGGGGGAGAACGCCCCGACCAGGCCCTTCTGCATCGCCACGACCCGGCCGATCTCGTCGGTGGCGACGGTGAGGCGGCCCTGGGCGGCGTGCTCCTCGTCGAACGTCGGGTCGACGACGATCGTGTCGCCGAGCCGGACGAACGTGCACTCGATCGGGCGGTGGTGGATCTCCAGCGGGCGGTCCGCCTCGCCGACGCCGAACCGCTTCAACGGGATCGTCGCGCCGGAGAGGGCCGCGACGCTCGCCAGCAGGGCGGCGTCGATGAGGTTGCCGTCGTGGCCGAGGATGTGCACATCGACGAAGCAGGTCCAGCACTTCTCCGCCGGCGTCACGCAGAGCGCCGTCAGGTCGACGGTCTCCGCGGCCCGGATCGCCCGGTCGACGACGCGGGAGACCTCGATGGCGCCCGGCTGCGGAGGGCCCGGCTCGAAGGTCGGGCTGGAGAGCGGGATCAGCTCGGCGTTGGTCGTCAGGACCCCCGCGTTCGGGGTGTCCGGGAACGGCTTGCCGACCTCGAGCTTGATGCCGGCGAGCGCCATCGTTTCCCCGAGGCGCACCAGCGCGCTGCCGTCGGCCGTGACCACGAAGCCGGGCTCGATGGAGACCTTCCGGTACTCGTCCGGCCCGCGCCCGTCCAGGCGCCGGCCCTCCGCGGCCAGGTCGAGGATGTGGGTCTGGAGGATCTCGGCGGTGACCTCTTCGCTCATGACGCCTCCGCGGCGACCGGGGCGACCGAGTAGCGGTCGCGCAGCGCCGCCTTCATCTTCTCGTAGATCGTGCGGCAGCCGCCGACGCCCAGCTCGAGCGCCTGGGCCAGCTCCGGCTCGGTCATGTGACCCTCCATCTGGAGGAGCACGAGGCGGCCGCTCTGCGGCACCAGCGCCATCGGCAGGTCCGCCTCGCCGAAGTTGTCCTCCTCCTTCTTGAGATCGAGCGCGATCGCGCCGCCGACCTTGCCGACCGCGACGGCCGGCAGGAGATCGACCATCGGGATGCCCGCGTCCGCGAGCGCGACGCTACCGGCGACCAGCCCGGCGCAGCGCGTGCCGGCGTTCGCCTGCAGGACCTCGATGTAGACGTCGATGCTCGTGCGGGGGAACTCCTCGGCGAAGACGACGGACTCGAACGCCTCGGCGATCACCTTGGAGATCTCCTGGCTGCGCCGGTCCAGTCCCGGCCGCTTGCGCTCGTCGACCGAGAAGGCGGCCATGTTGTAGCGGCACTGGATCACGGCCTTCGTGCTCTGCTGCAGGTGGCGCGGGTGGACCTCCCGGGGTCCGTAGACCGCCGCCATGACCTTGTTCTGTCCCCACTCGACGAACGCCGATCCGTCGGCCTGGCGCAGCGGGCCGGCCCGGATCGTCAGCGGCCGCAGCTCGTCGAGCCGGCGTCCGTCGATCCGTCGCCCCTCCGCGTCCAACAGGACCGGTACTTCCTTCGCTCCTACGCTCCCCATTGTTGATCCTCCGTGAACCGTTACTCTTCGTCCATCGCGCCGGGTCCGTCGTCGCCGTCCGGCCCCTCGTCGTCCGTCGCCTCGCCCGTCGGCCGGGGGCCGGGGGGCGCGGCCGGGGCGCCTTCCCCGGTCGGGGTCGTCGCCAGCAGGAACCGCTCGACCCGGTCCGTGAGGCCCGGGCGCGGTCCGTTCTCCTCGATCATGCGCAGCACGTCCCGGACCCGTCGGATCGCCTCGCCGTCGCCTCCGATCCAGACCCGGCCGTTCTGCCCGATCGCCACCTCGGCGTGGGTGTGCTGGGTGATCGTCGCGATCATCGATCCGCCGCGGCCGACCAGGCGCGGGACGCGCGCCGGGGAGATCCGGACGATCGTGCCGCCCTCGAGCTTCCCGAGCTCGTCGCCGAGCATCGTGACGCCGATGCGACCCGTGGCGTCCAGGTTCTCCACGCGCACCACGACGGCGTCCCCGACCCGAAGGAACCGCTCCGTCTCGCCGACGTCGACCTTCCAGGGGGTGCCGGTCATGTGCAGCGGCGCCCACCGCGGGGCCCCGATGTCGAGCAACCAGAAGGTGCTCTGCACGTCGGTGACCGTGCCGACGACCTGGTCGCCGGCCTTCGGCACGTAGCGGCCGGAGAGCGGAACGACCTGGACGAACGGCGGCCGCGGGCTCAGGAGCCCGAGCTGGCTGGCATAGACCTTCCCTCCGACCCGATAGGTCCCCGGCCCGGGTTTCAACCCGTGGCCCGGGAGCTCCTCGCCGGGGAGAACTAGTACGCGATCCCGCGAAGGATGCGAGGACGCTGCCTCGCGGCCACCCGAACGGTGGCCCGGCCGATGACCTCTGGGCATTCTCTTTGCTGCACCGGGCGCTCGGACCGGCGTTCGCTATTTAACCAAAGCGGTCTCGGCGGCGCCCTTGGTCCGGGCGTTGAGCATCTCGTAGAGCTCCGTCTGGACCCCCGCCGGGATCTCGACGACCGCGCTCCAGGAGCCGTCGGTCGTCCACGTCTCCTCGAGGAGCCGGCCGAGCCCCTTGACCTCGCCGATCACCCGCGGGTAGTGCTGCCCGGGGACCTTCACCCGTACGCGGACGACGTCCAGGCGGATCGGCAGCAGCGGCCGGAGCTTGGCGAGGACCTCCTGGACCTGCTGATCGACCGGGCGGAACGGCTCGATGTGGACCTTCGCCTCCGTCATCGCCGCCTCGATCCGGCTCGCCGGGTGCGGGGCGCCGGTCTGCGGGTTCATCGCATTGCGGGCGATCGTCGCGACGATCTGGCGGCGCTTCGCCTCCTGAAGCTTGTGCCGCTGCTCGGTGGTGACCTGGACCTCCCCCTTGAGCACGATCTGGCGGGCGATCTCGGCGAGGTTCCGCGTGTGGAACGTCTTCTCCAGGTGCTCCTCGGAGATCTTGTCGCCCTTCTTCGCGTCCTTGAAGACCTGCTCGAGCGCGAGCTTGTCGGTGAGGTCGACGTTCTTGCCGTCCTTGAGCTCCTGGACCGCCTCGGGATCGACGAGGACCTCGAAGCGGGAGCCCTGCGTCTCCCAGCGGGCGATCACCGCGTCGTCGACCTTCACCATCGGAAGGTCTCCGCGACGGTCCCGGGCTAGCTGCGGCCCGGCCGAGCCGAGCCGCTGCCGCCGGCCGGTCCGAGGCGCTGGACGTACCGCTGGATCTCGTCCGGGGCGAGGCGGCTCATCCCCTCGCCGACCTGGACCGTGCAGACCTCGACCTGGGCGAGGGTGCCGTTCTCCTCGAGGCCCGCCCGAAGCCCCTCGAGCGCGAGCAGGATCGCCCCGTCGCGGTCGAGGTTGGCGCGGTACTTCGCCTCGAAGAGGTCCATCACCGGCCCCTTGTTGCCACCCGTGCTCGCCGCGCGGAAGCTGGTGAGCGAGCCGCTCGGCTCCGTCTCGAAGAGGTGGACGCCGCTGTCGTCGTAGCCGCCGACGAGCAGCGCCGTCCCGAACGGTCGCACGCCCCCGAACTGGGTGTACTGCTGCTTGTAGTCGCAGATGCGGCGGACGAGCATCTCCACGCTCATCGGCTCGGCGTAGGTGACGCGGTTGATCTGCGCGGCGAGCCGCGCGTAGTCGACAAGGACGCGCGCGTCGGCGACCAGGCCGGCGGTGGCGCAGCCGATGTTCTCGTCGATCTGGTGGATCTTCTCGAGGCTCGCCGCCTCCGCGAGCCGCGGGTTCGGGATGCGCCGGTCGGCGATCAGCACGACGCCGTTGGAGTAGACGACGCCGGCGGTCGTCGCCCCGCGGCGGACCGCCTCGCGGGCGTACTCGACCTGGAACAGGCGCCCGTCCGGGGAGAAGACGGTGATCGCCCGGTCGTAGGCCATCTGGCCGGGTTGCATCTCCATCGGTGCGCCTCGGCGCGCGCCACCGACGGGCCCTTTATAACGCCCGCGCGGGCGGTAACGTTCCGTCCACCGGCTTACCCCGCGTCCGGCGCCGACGCCACCGGAGTGGAAACCGTCTTGGACGGGCCGGTCCGTCCAACGGCGTGGCGGACCCCGAGACCCCGAGCCGGTCGCGGCTCGCCCGCGAGAGCTCGGCCTACCTGCGCGCCGCCGCCGAGCAGCCGATCGAGTGGTACCCGTGGGGGACCGAGGCGTTCGAGCTGGCCCGCCGGACCGGGCGGCCCGTGCTGCTCGACATCGGGGCGGCCTGGTGCCACTGGTGCCACGTCATGGACGAGGGGACCTACGCGGACGCCGAGGTCGCCCGCCTGCTGCGTCAGCACTTCGTCGCCGTCAAGGTCGACCGCGACGAGCGCCCGGAGGTCGACCAGCGATTCCAGCGGCAGGTCTCCGCGCTCACCGGTGAGGGCGGCTGGCCGCTCACCGCCTTCCTGACCCCGGACGGCGAGGCGTTCTACGGAGGGACGTACTTCCCGCCGACGGACGGCCACGGCCGCCCCGGCTTTCGTCGTCTCCTCGGCGAGATCGCCCGCATCTGGCGCGAGGAGCCGGAGCGGGTCCGCGAGACGACCGGCGCGATCCGGGAGGCGATGACGCGCCTGACCCGCCGTCCGCCCAGCGCCGTCACCGAGCTGGCCGGTTTCCCGGACGCCGTCCTCCGCGAACTGCGGGCCGGCTTCGATCCGGGCTACGGGGGCTTCGGCGGCGCTCCGAAGTTCCCGCACCCGATCGCCGTCGAGCTGCTGCTGTGGGAGGAGTTCCGCACGGGCTCGGAGGGGAGCGGCCGCGAGGCCCGCGAGACGCTCCTCGCGATGGCCGACGGGGGGATGTACGATCAGCTCGGCGGCGGCTTCCACCGGTACTCCGTGGACGAGCGCTGGCGGGTCCCGCACTTCGAGAAGATGGGCGTCGACAACGCCGAGCTCCTCGTCGCGTACGTCGAGGGGTTCCGCCGATTCGCCGAGCCCCGGTTCGAGGAGGTCGTGCGCGGCACGATCGATTGGAGTCACGGCGTGCTCGGCGAGCCGGCGGGCGGCTGGGGCTCCAGCCAGGACGCCGACAACGCCCCCGGGGACGACGGCAGCTACTTCACCTGGAGCCGGGCGGAGATGCTGGAGGCGCTGGGGCCCGCGGACGGCCGGCTCGCGATCCGGGCGCTCGGCGTCGGCACGGACTCCGCGATGCCGCACGACCCGGACCGCCACGTCCTCTACCGGCTCGCCGCCCCGCGCGAAGCGGCGGAGGGGCTGCGGCTCGACGGCCCCCCGGAGGTCGCCTACGCCCGGGTGCTGGCGAAGCTCCGGGCGGTCCGGGCGCAGCGGGCGCCCCCCGCGGTCGACCGGGCGCTCTACGCCGGCATCAACGGTCGGTTCGTCCAGGCGTACGCCCTGGCGGGGGCCCTGTTCGACGAGCCGGGATGGCTCGCGGAGGCGGCGCGGGTCGCCGACCGGTGGCTTGCCGAGGGGTTCGACGAACAGCGCGGGATGGCGCATCTGCTGCGCGCCGACGGAGCCGTCGGCCACGGCCTGCTCGACGACCAGGTGGCGATGGCCCGTGGCCTCATCGAGCTGGGGATCGCCCGGAGCGAGCCCCGCTACGTCGCGGCCGCGCGGGCGCTCCTCGCGCTCGTGGACCGCGAGTACCGGGGCGAGGACGGGCTCCCGCGCGCCGTCGCCCCGTCGCTGTACGATGGCCCGCAGATCGGGACGACCGCGCCCCCGTCGTACCCGATCGAGGACACCCCGCACCTCTCCGCCGGCGCGGCGGCGGCGCTCGCGTTCCTCCGCCTCGCCGACGCGACCCACGACGACGCGGGCCGCGCGAAGGCCGAGGCGCTTCTCCGCCCGATCGCCTCCCGTCTCGGGGGCGCCGGTCTGTTCGCGGCCGGTGCGGCGCTCGCCGCCGGCCTGCTCGCCACGCCGCCGGTGCAGGTGGTCATCGAGGGCGTGGGTCCCCGCGCGCGGGCGCTCGGGAGCGCCGCCCAGCGCGTCTACCATCCGCGCTGCATCGTCTTTGCCGGCCCCCCGCCGGCGCCGTTCACCTTCGCCGGCGGCGTCCCCGCCGCCCCGCCGGGCGGAGCGCGGGCCCTCGTCTGCTCGGGGACGAGCTGCGCTCCGCCGGTCGCGGAGGCGAGCGACCTCCCCGTGGCGATCCGGGCCGCGGGACGCGGAGGGGCGTAGGCACCGCGCCCACGTCGGTCCCGTCCAGAAGGTAGGCCCGCGCGGACCCCGGGGCGAGGAAGCGAGCGTACAGGAACGATCGGCCTCGTTCGGGCCGGTCCCGATTCAGCGCTTCCGTGCCGGCGAGCGGGTGGAACGCGGGCACGATGACGAGCTCGCGCGTCGCGGCCGGCCGACCGTCCGGCCCCCGTGCGGGCCGACGGGCGTCGTACTCGACGCGCAGCCAGGCCCGCACCTTGCCGTCCGGAGCGCTCGCGGTCGGGGCGAAGCGGAGGCCGGGGTGCAGATGGCCGGCGACGAGCGCCGTCGCGCCGAGGACCGGCTCCGCGGGCCAGCGGTGGCCGTGGAAGACTCCGACCGGCCCGAGCGCGACCCCGGTCGAAGGGTGGACGGTGACCTCGCGGGGGAGCTGGGGCACGAGCCCGACATCGTGGTTGCCGAGCACGACCTCCACGGCGAGCCCCGCCTCGAGGAGCGCCCCGAAGAAGTCGAACACGACCGGCCGAAGCCACGGCGGCACGCCGACGATCGGGTGCTTGACGTCGCCGGCGATCACCAGCCGATGCGCCCGGGCCGTCTCGCAGACGCGGATCGCCCGCTCCGCCAGCTCGGCGGAGGAGGCCCCCGGGGGCCCCCGCGGGGCGATCGGCCCACTGCCGAGGCCCAGATGTACGTCGGCGACGACGACGAACCGCTCCTCCCCGTCGCGTGGCTCGACGCAGAGCCCCGTCGTCCCGGGGATCGGTCGCAGTCGGCTCGGCACGCCCCCGCCTCCCTCGCGCGGAACCGGCGAACGGCCCGGGGCTCACCCGGCTAGGCCGAGACGAGGAACACGACGCCGGCGATGAGGGTCAGCAGGGTGCCGAGGAGGGCGAGCAGGCCGTAGCCGAAGCCGAGCTCGAGCCAGCCGAAGACCGCGATGACGATCAGCACCACCCCGGCGACGAGGGCACGGCCCTCCCGGCGGAGGGCGCCCATCACGGAGAAGAGGCCGATGATGACCGCGACGACGAGGAAGATCAGCGCTTGGGCGAGCGGTCCGAGGATGTGGCCGTGGCGGCCGACGACCGCGTAGAAGATGCTCCGCGCGATGTCGAGCAGCCCGTCGAGCGCGATGAGCACGGCGCCGAGCAGCCCGAACACCGCCCCGAGCTTCCGCTCGCTGGACTCGGCCATCGTTGCTCCCGACGCGGGAGGCCGTCGCGGCCATTAACTCGCCGACCCGCTCGCTCACGAGAGAGCTCGCATTCTCCATTTATATAGTAGCGGTAACTCAATTCGACGGGTGGGTCGATGAGCCGTCCCCGGGAGCGCTGGATCGACCGGCTCCGCGAGCTGCTCGAGCGGGCCGGCTTCTACGTCGCCACCACGACCGGCGCCCGACCGTCCAGCTTCGACCTGGTCGCCCGTCGCGACTCCACGCTGCTCCTGATCAAGGCGCTGAAGAACATCGACGCGCTCGATGCGGAGGAGGCGCGCCGGCTCACCGAGCTCGGCCGGCTCTTCCCCGCGACCGTCCTGGTCCTCGGCCAGCGGAGCGGCGCCTCCGAGCTCGAGGGCGGGGTCATCTACACCCGCTACGGGGTGCCGATCGTCCACGAGGAGACGCTCCGGGAGTACCTGGAGAAGGGCCTGCCCCCGTTCCTGTACGCCAGCCCCGGGGGGATCTTCGCCCGGCTCGACGGAGAGCGGCTCCGCGCCCTCCGGCTCGAGCAGGGTCTCTCGCTCGGAGCCCTCGCCGCGATCGCCGGGGTCTCCCGCCGTGCCGTCCAGCTCTACGAGGAGGGGCAGGGCGCCGAGTCCGGCGTCGTGGCGCGCATCGAGGCGCACTTCGACGAGCCGTTGGTGCGCCCGCTCGTCCTCTTCGAGCCCCCGGCCCCGCCGGAGGAGCCGAAGGAGGGTGAGGAGGAGGCGCCGCCGCGGAGCCTGCGCCCGACCGGCGACGCGCTGCGCGACGGCGTCTTCCGCCGTCTCGACGGCCTCGGCCTCGAGGTGACCGTGACCGTGCGGGCGCCGTTCGACGCGCTCGCCCGCGCCCAGGAGATCCTGCTCACCGGCGTCGGCAACCTGCGGACGGCCGCCCGCCGCGCCGAGCTCCTCCACGGGATCGCGCGCGTGGCCGAGGGCCACGCGATGTTCGTCGTCCGCGAGGAGGTCCACCGAACGACGATCTCCGGCCTGCCGATCCTCCACGTCGCCGAGCTGCTCCGCCACCGGGGCCCCGAGGAACTGCTCGAGGCGGTCGCCGAGCGCGAGGGCGCGTGATCCGCGCCACGATCAACGTCGGCGCCTCCGTGCTGTTGCTCGGGCCGGTCCGGGGACTGCTCGCCGACGCCGTGCCGGTCGCCGCGACGCTCGACGCCTTCCAGCCCGAGGCGGTGGGCGCCGGGGTCGCCGCCGAGGAGTTGGGCGGTCTCGTGGAGTACTTCGTCGAGTCGGCGGCCGACCCGGTGGTGCCGCTGGCTCCGACCGAGCTGAGCGAGGTGAAGGGGCTGGTCCGCTTCGGCGAGGTCCGCGTCCCGAACCCGGCGTTCCTCGAGGCGATCCGCTGGGGACGGGCCGCCGGCGTACCGGTCACCGCGCTCGACCCGGGCGAGGAGGAGGCGGCGGACCTCTTCGCCGAGCACATCGGCTACGTGGAGCTCGTCCGTCGGACGGTCCGGGAGCACCGGCTCGGCCGCGACCCGCCGAAACCGTCCTCCGCCGAGGCGTTCGCGCTCGACTGGGATCGCTCCATCGGTGGGGGCCGCGGCTCGCGCCGACTCGCCGCCGCGCGCGACGGGCACCTGGCGAGGTCCGTCGGCGCGCTCGCGCAGGGGCGCCGCCGGCTCGCCGTGCTCGTCGACCGCGAGCGGTTCGAGAGCGTGCAGCGGCTCCTGCAGGGCGGGCCGGCCGCCTAGCGGCGTCCGCTACAGCTCGCGCGTCAGGATGCGATTCAGGCAGCTGCGGGCCGCCGCGCGGAAGCTCGACAGGTCCCCCTCGTTGACGAGGATCTCGTCGGCGAGGATGAACGCCGATCCGATGCCGAACCGCAGCTCCCGCTGGTCCCGGTCGAAGAACTCCTGGAGGCTCGCGCCGTCGTCGGAGCGGCCGCGCCGACCCAGGCGCTCGTAGCGCGTCTCGGGCGAGGAGAAGATCCCGAGCACGAACAGGTCGCTGAACTGGTGGCGGAAGCAGGTGATCTCGACGTCCGAGCGGCAGCCGTCGACGAGCATCTTCGTCTCGGTGAGCTTCGGGATCGCGCGCTGAGCCCAGATCGCCGCGCCGTGCCGCTCCCGCTCCTCGGCGGCGAGCCGCGAGAGCGCGGAGCCGTTCGGGGCGATGCCGCGCCGGGACGCCTCGGCGCGGACGAGGTCCCCCATCTTGAGCGTCGCCAGCCCGATCGAGCGGGCGACCTCGACCAGCTCGTCCTTGCCCGAGCCGGGCATCCCGACCGTGACGATGAGTTTCATGGGGGAGGGGACGCGGGCGGGTCGATCGTCGCGCCGGCGGGAGCCGACGGCCCCGCGGGCGCGGCGGCCGCCGCCCCCGGGGCGTTCTCTTGCTCGATCACCTGCTGCAGGCGATCGGCGCGCTGGCGGTACTGCGCCGCCTCCTGGCTCGCGAGGTGCGCCGCCTCGACGAACCGGTCCGCCTTGACCTTCAGCTCGGCGGTCCGCTGGGTGCGCTGGGCGGCCCGATGCTCGAGCGCCTTGGCCTTCTGCTGCAGATCGACGATCCGCTGCTGAAGCTTGCGGACGCGGTAGTGCAGCGCGGTGATGTCGCTCGTCAGCGGTCCCGAACCGCCCCGGGCCGTTCCGGCGTCGATGTCCCGCTGCATCTGCTTGATCTCCTGCTCGATCTCGGGCGTGGCCGCGAGGACCTTCTGGGCCTTCTCCCGCAGCAGGGTCGCCTGGTGGCGGAGGCGCTCGATCTTGGTGTTGATGCGCGCGATCCGCTGTTCGTAGCGGGCGGCGAGCCGCTCCTGGTGCGTCGCCAGCTCGCGCAGCTTGGTGACGTCGGCGTACTGCTGACCTAGGAAACGCGTGCGCCGCAGCGCCGCGACGGTCGAACCCACCGGCGTTCCCGGCGAGCCCGCCGGTGCTCCCGCCATCGGTACCCCGACACGGGGTTCGCGAGATATAGCGGTTCGTGCCGCCCCGAGGGCGCCCCTAGCCGGGACCGGGACGGGGCGGCCGGAGCGTCGGCGCGATCCGCGCCGCCAGCGCCGTCGCCGGTAGCCGCTCCTGGGCCTTGGAGTCGCGGGCCCGCAGGGTCACCGTGTCGCGCTCGGGGCCGTCGCCGACGGTCCCGCCGTCGACGGTGACGCAGAACGGGGTCCCCGCCTCGTCCATGCGCGCGTAGCGCTTGCCGATCGAGCTCGCCTCGTCGTACGCGGCCTCGACGCCGGCCACCGCTAGGTCGGCGACGAGCCGCTCGGCGTAGGCGCGGTGCTCCTTGGCGATCAGCGGGAAGACGCCGACCGGCACGGGCGCCAGGTAGCTGGGCAGCTTCCAGACCGTGCGGTCGCCGTCCTGGCGGAGGTGGGTGTCGGCGAGCGCCCAGAGGTTGCGGTCGACCCCGAACGTCAGCTCGAGGACGTGCGGCACCACGCGGCCGCTCGGGCGGCTGACGGAAAGGTCCTTGCCGGAGGCGGCGCCGTGGCGACCGAGGTCGTAGTCGCCCCGGTAGTGCACGGCGCCGACCTCCTTCGGGCCGCCGAGGCTCTCGAGCTCGAGCTCGGCGTCGAACTGGATGCGATTGTAGAACGCCCGCTCCTTCTCGGACTTCTCGAAGAACCGCAGCCGCTCGGCCGGATAGCCGAGCACGTCGCGCAGGAACCGCAACATGTGGACGAGGTGATCGACGTAGAACTCCGGAAGGCCGCCGGCGACGAGATCCCGCGCCGCAACCAGTTGGGTGTCGGTCGCTCCCTGCTCGCGCCGGTCGGCCCGAAGCACCGGCACGAGCTCTTCGGCGCGGGGTCCGAGGTGGCCGGGCGGCTCCGCCGGGTCGAAGAAGATCTGCAGCTCGGCCTGCGTGAAGGCGCGCATGCGGAACAGCACCTGACGCGGCGCGATCTCATTGCGGAAGACCCGACCGACGACGGCGACCCCCAGCGGCAGCGCCTTTCGACCGACCTCCCACATGCGCGCGAAGGCGAGGTAGCTCGCCTGCGCCGTCTCGGGCAGAAGGTAGGCGCGTTCGTCGCGCCCGACGCCGAACGGCAGGTCGAACATCAGGTTGAACGGCTTCGGCACGCTCAGGGTCGTGCTGCCGCAGCTCGGGCAGCGGAGCCCGTTCGCCCGCACCACCTCCTCGATCTGATTCGGCGCCAGCCCGTCGACGCCCTCCGGCCGGACCTTCTCGAGCACCGTCTCGGCGCGGAAGTGCGCCCCGCAGCGGTCGCAGCTGATCTCGGGGTCCGTGAAATTCTCCAGATGACCGGACGCCCGGACGACCGCCTCCGGCACGATCACCGAAGGCTCGATGCGGTAGTAATCCGGCGACCGCCCGACGAACCAGGCGGTCCAGGCGTCCTCGAGCCGTCGCTTGAGCGCGGTGCCGAGCGGCCCGTAGTCGTAGAGCCCCTGCGCGCCGCCGTAGATCTCCGCCGTCGGCCACAGGACGCCGCGGCGCCGCAGCAGCGCGTACAGCTCCTCGCTCTTCATGCGCGGGACCGCCGGGGCGCCGGCCGCGGACGCACGATAACCTGTTCGGTCGCCCGCGTCGCCACCTGGTAGGCCGGGTCCTCCGGCGGCAGGCGGAGCACGAGCGGAGGGACCGGCGACCCCGGCGCGACGCGGGCCGCCGCCGGGAGTCCCAGCCACCGCCACGGCTCGACGAGCGCGGCCCGTGCGAGGAACGCCGCGGAGACCGGTCGGCCGACCAGCCGGCTCGCCGCGTAGGCGAACTGGAGCTCGGCCCAGATCGACGGGGCGTGGAGCATCGCATTGTCCGTCCCCAGGAGGACCCGGAGCCCCAGCCGTTCCATCGCTCCGAGATCCGGCTGCCGGCCGAACAGGGCGTTCGATCGGGGGCACACGGCCACCGCGACGCCGTCGTCGCGCACCGCCGCGAGGTCGTCGGGGGTCGCGCGCGCGAGGTGCACGAGCAGATCCGGCCGGGGATCGAGGTAGACCTCCGGTGCCTCGCGCACCGCCTCGCTGGCATGGAGGGCGAACCGCTTGTGACGGGCCCGGCAGGCGCGTACGATCGCCCGTCGCACGGCCTCCGGCTCCTCGCGTCCGCTGGAGAGGCCCACGCCGTCGGCGACCTCGAGCAGCGTGGCGAGCTCGCGCGACTCGACCGGGCGCTGGAGCGGTCGGCCGAAGACGAACCCCCGCACCGGCAGCCCGTCGATCGCGCGGCGGAGCAGCCGGACGCCGGCGACCCCCTCTTCTCGGAAGTCGAGGAACGCGGCGACTCCCTCGCGGCCCATCCGCCGGACCGCTCGGCGGATCGCCGAGCGCTTCGCCGGGGCCGGGGTGCCGGCCAGAAGGCGGAACTTGTAGCTCTGGGGCGCGCCCACGAGCTGTTCGACCGGGCCCGCCGGAGGTTCCCGGACCGAGACGGCGTCGCCCAGGTGCGTGTGGCCGTTCACCGGGGCGGGGATGACGATCCCGCGGACGCGGCGGAGACGGCCTCGCGTGGAGTCGGTCCCCAGCCGGCCGACCTCCAGGACCTTACTGCCCGCGAACCGAACGTAGGCGGGACGCGGGCCGTCGGCGTCCAGCACCGCCCCCTCGACCAGCATTCACGGCCGCCGAGCGGCGGGCTCGCATAAGCCGGTCGCCACGGGGGACCCAACCGCTATCCGAGCCCGTCCCTGAGGCCGGGGAGGATCGGATGGCGGAGGGGCGCAGCCGGCGCGAGTTGCTGGTGGCCGGCCACGTGAACGTCGACCGGTTCCTGCAGATCCGAAGGTTTCCGGGGCCGGACCGGACCGTACCCGTCGTCGCCGAGCGGGCGGAGCTGGGCGGAACGGCCACGACCCTGGCGCTCGTCGCCCGACGCCATGGAGTGGGGGTGGGGCTCGTCGCCCGGATCGGCGACGGCTTCCCGGCGCCGTTCCTCCAGCGCCTCCGCCGGGCCAGGATCGACCTCCGCGGACTGGAGCGGGTCGCCGGAGAGCCGACTCCGACGTGCACGATCGTCGAGGACGCCGCCGGCGTCGGTCGGACCTTGATCCAGCAGGGGCCGATGGGCGACGAGCGCGTCGGGCCCGCGCCCCCGACGTGGTGGCGCGACTACCGATGGCTCCACCTGAGTACCGGGCCGCCCGGCCGGTACGCCGCGTGGGCGGTCGCGGCGCAGGAGGCCGGTCGCCACGTGGCGCTCGACCCGGCGCAGGAGATCTTCTACCGCTGGGAACGCAGGGCGTTCCGCGCCGCGCTCGGGCACGCGGAGATCCTCTTCGGCAATCGCGCGGAGATCGAGCACGCCGGCCGCCGACTGAGCGGAGGCGGGATGGCCGGCCTGCTCGAACGGGTCCCGCTCATCGTACGCACCGAGGGCCCCGGGGGCGCGACCGCCTTCTACCGTGGCGGTCAGGTCCGCGTCGCATCGCGCCGGCCCCGACGACGGCGGACCCTGGTCGGGGCCGGCGACGCCTTTCGCGGGGGTTTCTACGGCGCCTGGTTCGCCGGCTCCGGGGTGGCGGACTGCCTGTCCGCGGGGAACCGGGCCGCGCTGGACCGTATCGAGGGCCGCGGGCGCTGAGGGACCGATGAAGGCCTACCTCTTTGGGCGGCTGACCCCGGCGCTGGAGGCTCGGCGCCGCCTACTGCGGGCCGTCCGCCCGGTCGAACGCACGGAGCGGGTCGCGATCGGCTCGGCGTTCGGACGCGTGGCCGCGGAATCGCTCCGGGCGGCCACCGCGGTCCCGCCGTTCGACCGGGCGAACTGGGACGGTTACGCGGTGCGGAGCGTGGACCTGCGCGCCGCGAGCCGCCGGCACCCGATCCTCCTTCGAGTGGTCGGGGAGGTCTTCGCGGAGGGTCGATTTCCCCGGCGCCTTCGGGCGGGCGAGGCGGTCGCCGTGGCGACGGGAGCGGCGATGCCGGCGGGGGCCGACGCCCTGGAGATCTTCGAGGAGTCCGAGCGACACGGCGATCGGCTGCGGCTGCGCCGGCCGGTGGTGCCCGACGCTCGGATCTCTCCGGCCGGGGACGACTTTCCGAAGGGCCGGACGCTGGCGACGGCGGGCGAGCTCCTCGGTCCGGCCGCGATCGGGTCGCTCGCCTCCTCCGGGGTCGCGCGGGTCCCGGTCTACGCCCGACCGATCGTCGCGATCGTCCCCAACGGCAACGAGCTCCGGGCCCCCGGTGCCCGGCTCCGCGGGGGTGAGATTTTCGAGAGCAACACCGCGGCCCTCTCCGCCGTGCTCGAGGCCGCCGGTTGCCACGTCATCACCTACGCTCCGGTGGCGGACGACCCCCGGCGCATCGAGCGGACCCTGGCCGCCGCGCTGCGGAAGGCGGATCTCGTGATCGCGACCGGAGGCAGCTCGGTCGGCGAGCGAGATCACCTGCCGCGGATCTTCCCCCGCCTCGGCCGACTGCTCTTCCACGGCGTGGCGGTCCGTCCGGGCAAGCCGACGCTGGCGGCCGACGCCGGCGGCCGCCTCCTGCTCGGCCTGCCCGGGCACCCGACCTCGTGCCTGCTGAACATGCACTGGATGGTCCTGCCGGCACTTCGTCGGCTCGCGCGCCTGCCCGGCCCGGGCTGGACCGAGGCGACCGCGCGCCTGCAAGGAGGCGCGGCCGCCATGACCCCGGGACTCGCGACCGTCCTGCCGTTGCGGCTGGACGGCGAGCGGGCCTGGCCGACGTTCCGCGGCTCCGCCGCGACCCGGAGCCTGGCGGGGGCGAACGGCTTCGCCGTGCTACCTCCCGGCCGTCGCACGGTAGCGGCCGGGGCCCGGCTCACCGTCTATCGGCTCGACCCGCCCCTGGGCGCCCCGGGAAGAGGCTAAGCCGCGTCACGCCAGAGGCCCCCGTGGCCACCGCCCGGCTTCCGATCGCGATCCTCGCGATCGAGGGGACGAACTGCGATCGGGAGCTCGCCGTCGCGCTGAACGCGCTCGGGGCACGCGCGGAGGTCACCCACCTGAACCGCTTCTCCCCCCGCGCCCCCGCGGGGCGCCGCCGACGCCTGAACGACTACGGGGCGATCTTTCTCCCGGGAGGCTTCTCCGCCGGAGACTACGTCCGGGCCGGGGCGATCCTGGGGGCGCGCCTGCGCGCGGCGCTCGGATCGGACCTCGAGGCGTTCGTGGAGAGCGGCCGGCTGGTCGCCGGCATCTGCAACGGCTTTCAGGTCGCCATCGAGCTGGGGCTCCTCCCCGGGCGGCCGGGCGGGCGGCTCGGTCCCGCCGAAGCGTCGCTCGTCGCGAACGCCTCCGGGCGGTTCGAATGCCGACCGACGTTCGTCGCCTACACCGGGGGCCGGTTCCCGCCGCTGGACGGGGTCCCGGCCGGGACCCGCTACCTCTTCCCGAGCGCCCACGGCGAGGGCCAGCTCGTCCTCGCCGGGGGCGCCGAGCGCCGTCGGGAGCTGGAGGCGCGCGGGCAGGTCCTGTTCCGCTGGGTCGCCCCGGACGGCGGTCCTCCCGGCTACCCCTGGAACCCGAACGGCTCCGAGGGGGACGTCGCCGGGCTCACGAACCCGGCCGGGAACGTCTTCGGCCTGATGCCGCACCCGGAGCGGTCGTTCTTCCGGGCGCAGGCACCGGACTGGAGCCGGAGCGGCTCGCCGGACGGCTACGCCGACGGCCGCGCGTTCCTCGAGCGGATCGTCGAGTACGCCCGCCGGCAGGCGGCCGCCGTCGCACGGTGAGCTCCCACAGCCAGAGCCGCTCGCCCTCGAAGCGTCGCGTGTCGACGACCGCGAGCCGGCCCCCGCCGCGGCGCCAGCCGGCGGCGAGCCTCCGCCGCCGCTTCGCGGCCTGGAGCGACGAGACGACGACGTAGGCACGGCCCCCTTCGGCCAGGTGGGTCGGCAGATCGCGCAGGATCCGCGCCAGGACCCGGCAGCCGTCCGGGCCGCCGTCCAGCGCCAGGTTCACGAGCGGGTCGGGATCCCGCTCGCCGGGCCGGGTCGGGAGGTACGGCGGGTTCGCGAGGACGCGGTCGAACCGCCCGAGGCCGCGGGCCAGGTCGGTTCGCACCGGTGCGATCGGAAGCCCTTCGGCTCGGGCCCTGGCCCGGACCCGGCGCAGCGCGTGCGGATTGCGGTCGGTGACGACGACCGGGGCGGCTCCGCTGCGCGCCGCCACCAGCGCCGCGACCCCGGAGCCGACGCCGATCTCCAGGACCCGACGACCGGGGCCCGCGCGGGCGGCGGCGGCCAGGAGGGCGGAGTCCTCCCGGGCCGGATAGACGTAGCCGTCCGTCCGACGTGGCCGGACCGCGCTCGCGCGCCGTGCGACGCCCCGGCGGAGGGATGCGCTCATAACCGACCGGCGCCTAATCGGCTGTCTCTACGTTAGAATTCTCCATGCCGCGCGAGCTGTCGGCCCCGGTGAAGATCGGCATCACGGGGCTGCCCGGTTCCGGCAAGACGCAGACGCTGCTGCGGATCATCCAGCTCCTCGAGGAAGAGGGCGTCAAGGTCGGCGGCATGGTCACCGAGCCGATCGTCGAGAAGCACCGGCGGGCCGGCTTTCAGATCACCAACTGGATGACGAAGGAGAAGGAGGTCTTCGCGCACGAGACGCTCAAGTCCCGGATCAAGAGCGGCCGCTACGGGGTGAACCTCGGCGCGCTCGAGGGCCTGGGCGCGCGCGCGCTCGCCGAGGCCCGGGAGACCGCCGACGTGATCGTCATCGACGAGGTCGGGAAGATGGAGGTCGAGAGCGACGCGTTCACCCAGTGCGTGATGGACACGCTCGACGCGAAGAAGTCGATCGTCATGACCCTCCATAAGAAGTCCCGCAACCCTCTGCTCCAGGACATCCGACGGAGGGACGAGCTACGCCTGCTCGAAGTGACGCCGGTCAACAAGAACCTCCTCGCGTTCAAGATCGTGCGCCTGATCACGGG
>JASHTI010000037.1 GCA_030040625.1 Thermoplasmata archaeon | reverse complement strand
TCCGCCGTCGTCACGCTGTCGCGTTCCTCGCGGATCGCCCACATGCCGGCCTCCGTGCAGATCGCGCGGATGTCCGCGCCGGTCGCGCCGTCGCAGCGGCTCGCGAGCGCCTCGAAGTCGACCGGCTCCCGGACCGCCATCCCCCGCGAGTGGATGCGGAAGATCTCCGCGCGGCCCTGGTAGGTCGGGACCGGGATCTCGATGATCCGGTCGAACCGTCCCGGCCGAGTTGGAGCGCGTCGATGCCGGCGGCGTGAGCGTGCGGGCCGACCGTCCGGTCGCCTACCGGCCGGGAAGTCCGGGATTCCTCATCGACCTCTCGGTGCCCGCCGGTCCTCGCCTGCTGGGACGGTTCTCGACGTCGCCCTAGACGCTCGCGTCAGCTCCCGTGGGGGAGCGGGGCCGGCGACGGCTCAGGCGAACATCGTGACGGATTCCTTGCGGAGCTCCTCTTCCCCGACGACCTTCTCGATCGCCCGGTCGAAGTCCGCCGTCGTCACGCTGTCCCGCTCTTCCCGGATCGCCCACATCCCGGCCTCGGTGCAGATCGCCCGGATGTCCGCGCCGGTCGACCCCTCGCACCGCCCGGCGAGCGCCTCGAAGTCGATCGTCTCGCGGAGCGCCATACCCCGGGAGTGGATCTTGAAGATCTCGACGCGCCCGGCGAACGTCGGGACCGGGACCTCGATGATCCGGTCGAAGCGGCCGGGGCGCAGGAGCGCGTCGTCGAGGATGTCGGGACGGTTCGTCGCCGCGATGATCTTGACGTTCGCGAGCGGCTCGAAGCCGTCCATCTCCGCGAGCAGCTGCATGAGCGTGCGCTGCACCTCGCGGTCGCCGCTCGTGGCGACCTCGAGCCGCTTCGCGCCGATCGAGTCGACCTCGTCGATGAAGATGATCGTCGGCGCCTTCTCGCGCGCCAGCTGGAACAGCTCGCGGACGAGGCGCGCCCCCTCGCCGATGTACTTCTGGACGAGTTCGCTCCCGACGAGTCGGACGAACGTGGCGTTGGTGTGGTGCGCCACGGCTTTGGCGATGAGCGTCTTCCCCGTCCCCGGCGAGCCGATCAGGAGGACGCCCTTCGGCGGGTCGACGCCGACCTTCTTGTAAAGTTCGGAGCGGAGGAGCGGGTATTCGACTGCCTCCCGGATCTCGCGGATCTGATCGGCGAGCCCCCCGATCTGCGTGTAGCTGACGTCCGGGCGGTCGACGATCTCGCTCGCGGTGACCAGTGGATCGAGGGAAGCGGGCAGCACCCCCATCACGGCGAGGGTCTGCTTGTTGAGCGCGACGCGGCTGCCGACCGTGATCTTGGTGTGCTCGACGCTCTCGGCGGCGTTGACGACGAAGTCCGGTCCGGTCGACGACTTGACGATCACCCGACCGTCGGTCAGGACGTCGCGCACGCTGCCGACGATCAGCGGCGGGTAGCGCAGACGGTCGAGTTCGGTCTTGAGACGCTTGACCTCGCGCTGGAGCCGGAGGATCTCCGCCTCCATGTAGTGGCGTTCGCTCTCGACTCGCTTGATCGCCTCGGCGAGCTGCGTGTTCCGGAGCTCGAGGAAGTTCACCCGGTCGAACGCATCGTGCGGGCCGGCCACGGGTGCCTCGGAATCACTCATGGTGTGGTAGAGCGGCCCGTGCCCCCGAGCCGGAGTCACTAGGCGAGGCCGCTTATAAGTAGTCAACCGTGCCGACGCCCGGGGAGTGGTGGCCGGCGCCTCGCTCCATCGGGCGCGCGCGTTCGCGCCGGCCCATGTCACGGGATTCTTCTCGCCGCGGCTCGAGGCGCCCGACCCCCGGGCGCGGGGTTCGATCGGGGGCGGACTGGTCCTGGACGTCGGCGTTCGCGCCGAAGCGACGTGGACACCGGGCGCCGTACCTCGGCTGATCACCCTAGGCCTTCCGGCCCGCCAGCTGGAGATCTCGCGGGAGGTCGCCCGCCGCCTCCTGGCCCGGCGGCCGGGCCGCCTGACGATCACCTACGAGCAGGACCTGCCGACCGGTCAGGGGTTCGGCTCCAGCTCTGCCGGCGCCCTGTCCACCGCCCTCGCGGCGGGCCGGGCGATGGGATTGCCGCGGAGCGACGCCGTCCAGGTCGCCCACCTTGCCGACCTGTTCGGCCGGGGAGGGCTCGGCGGTGTCGCGGCGATCCTCGGGGGAGGGATGGAGCTCCGGCTCCGGCCCGGCATTCCGCCCTGGGGTTGGGTGCTCCGCCGGCGTTTCCCGGGGCCTGTGTGGGTCGGCTCGGTCGGCCCGCCGATCCGTTCGCCCCGGGTCTTGCGAGACCCACGGCTCACGACGCGGTTTGCGAACGGTGCCGAGCTCCTCTTGCAGGTCGCGCGGGACCCGACACCCGAGGCGTTCTGGGCCGCCGCAGAGGGTTTCACCGACGCTGTGGAGCTGGGTCCACGGCCGCTCCGCGACCTGATCCGCGGGCTGCGGCGGCGGGGCGCCCACGCAGCCCAGGCGATGTTCGGCAGCAGTTTCTTCGCCGCCCCGACGGGCCGGGCCGCTCCTCGGAGACTGCATCGTTGGATGGAGGAGCGGAGCCAGGTGCTCGGGTCCGTCTCCGTCGATCCGAGAGGCGCGCGCCTGGCAGGGAGGCAGCCCGGCGTTCGATAACCGGATCGGCTCCCCGCCGGCGGCGACGCCCCCGCCGCCCCTCGCGTCCCGCGGGGATGGCCGCCGACAGCCCGCAAGGTTTTTCTAACGAGGCCGGTCTGGCCCGCGCCCATGACGCGCAAACCGGCCCGGATGTACCGCAAGGTGGAGGGTCAGGTTTACACCCGGCACGAATACATGGGTGGGATTCCGAACTGCCGGATCACGCAGTTCGACACCGGCAACCTGCGCACGTCGTTCCCTCTGAGCCTGAGCCTCGGGACCGAGGAGGCCGCCCAGGTGCGGGACATCGCCCTCGAGGCGGCCCGCGTGAGCGCGGTGCGCGTCCTCGAGAAGATGGCGCCCAACGAGTATCACCTCAAGGTCCGCCGATTCCCGCATCAGGTCCTGCGCGAGCACAAGATGGCCATGGGGGCCGGCGCCGACCGTATTTCGGACGGGATGCGGCGGGCGTTCGGCAAGCCGGTCGGCCATGCCGTTCGCGCCGAGATCGGCTCGGAGTTGCTGACGATCTACACCACGGAGGCGCACCTCGCGCACGCGAAGGAAGCGCTCCGCAAGGCGTCGCACAAGTTGCCGGTGCCGACGCGCGTTCTCGTCGCCGGCCTGGCTAGCGCGGCGGCGTAGGCGGACGGACGACCAGCACCGGGCACGGTGCGTGGGTCACCAGCGCCGTCGAGACGCTCCCGAGCAGAAGCCGCTCCGCGGCGGACAGGCCGCGAGAGCCTACGACGAGCAGGTCGATCCGGTGCGCCTTCGCCTGGGCGAGGATCGTCTCGGCCGCGGGCCCCTCCTCGCAAATGCCGGTGACGGTGGGAACCCCGGCCCGGCGCGCCTCCTCGACGGCCGCATCCACGAGAGCACGGTAGCGGGGGATGCTCTCCTCGGGGAGCACCGCGACCGCGATCGGCTGGTTCGGTGTGGCGTAGACCGCCGGCAGCGGCGCGGCCGCGACGACGAGGAGCTCGGCGCCGTAGCGTCGGGCGAGGTCAATCGCCACGCCGACGGCGTGCTGCGCCATCGCCGACCCGTCCGTCGCCACGGCGATCCGTTCGAACGGGGCGACGGGCATGCCGACGACCACGCCCCCGGCGTACAAGGGAGTTGCTGGGTCCGCCGATGGAAGTGGCGCGGCTTTGTGTCTAAACCCCTGACTCTCCCTTCTTCCCGGGAGGTCCGGGGCCTCGGCACTCCCTTCCCGTCCGCTCCTCCCTTGCCCGTCGGCTCGACACCGTCGGGGAGAGGGGACTCACCACATCCCGGGGAAGGGCGTCGGGGTCAAGTCGAAGACCCCCGAGCCCTGCCGTTCGTCGCAGGACCGTCAATCCCAGGTTCACGCCCGCGTTCAGCTGCCGATCGAGCGACCAGCCGCACCGTCCGCACGTGAACCGGGTCCCCACCCTTCTTCGGGGTTCCGTTCCTTCCCCACATCTCGGGCAGGTTCGTGAAGTGCGATACGGAGAGAGCCAGAGGATCGGGACGCCCCGGTCCCGCGCCTTGTAGGCGAGCTGTCGGTGGAGTTCCCCTTGCGGCCAGCGGGAGAGCCGACCTCGGAATCGGGGCGAGCCGAACGCTCCGCGCCCCGTCGATCTCCGCCCCCGACGCCGTCGAACCGGAGGGAGGCCGGTGAGGTCCTCGAGCGCGAGGGCGGCGTGGTCGTCGGCGAGCCGCTCGATGACGGCGCGGGTCAGCGCGTGGAGTCGGCTGCGGACGCGGTGTCGTTCCCTCGTGCCTTCCCGCCGCAGCAGTCGTCGCTGCACCCGACGGTCGTTCGCCTTCCGCCGGGCGAGATACCGTCGGCGGGTGACGTGGGTCGACTGGATCGTTCGCACTTCGGGAAAGGCGACCCGAACGAACGACGCCCCTTCCGGCGTCACGCGGACTCCGTCGAGCGATCCCTCGTTGGTGTCGAGCGCGACGAGGGAGGTGGGGGCATACTCGGGAGGCGCGTGTCGGGCGTAGATCGCGACGGCGCGGTGCGTTCCGAGGTGCACCTGGGTCAATCGGTGGTTGGGGTCGGCCAGGACGGACCGATGGTAGGGGGAGGTGCGAAGGATCACCGACACCCAGACTCCGGCGCGGAGGGAGAGGCGGAGCTTGCCGGTCTCGGCGTCAAGGTGGAAACAGCTCTTGGGGAGGCGAACGGAGGGAGTGCGTACGTAGGGGACCCGGGTCGGCGGCCCCCGACGGAGCCGACAGCGATGGGACGCCGCGAGACCGAGGGCGATCTCGGAGGCGGCGAGGCCGACGGCGCCGGTGATGTGGAGGTCTCGGGCCCGGTCGCGAGCGAAGCGGGAGAGGGAGCTCCGGGCGGTGAGGTTTTTGGCGAGCGCCTCGCGGAGGCACTCGTTGACGAGGAGACGGAACTGCTCTTG
>JASHTI010000036.1 GCA_030040625.1 Thermoplasmata archaeon | reverse complement strand
ACCTCGGGGCCGACTCTCTCCTCGATTACACCGTCGTCAAGAACGTCTACGTCGACCTCACCGGCCAGGCGCGCAAGAGCTGGCACTACACCGTCTACGGCGATCCCTCGTAGGAGGCCCGGCGTGATCGAAGGACTCCCGCCTGGCGGCCGGGGGTCGCTCTGGATCGGGGGCGCGGCGGTGCCGCCGGACGGCGGCCGGTACGCGCCGGTCATCGACCCCTCGACCGGGGCGACGCTCGCCGAGGCGCCGGTTGCCTCGGCGGCGCAGGCGCGGGCGGCCGTCGACGCCGCCGCGGAGCGCGAGGAGGCGTGGGGGACGGTCCCCGGCCACGTCCGCGCCCGGATCCTGAGGGCCGCCGCCGGACGCCTCCACTCCGACCGCGAGACGATGGCCCGACTCATCGCGAGCGAGGTCGGGAAGCCGATCGTCGACGCGCGGCTCGAGGTCGACCGGGCGGTCGGTGTCTTCGAGCTGGCCGCCGACGAGATCCGGCACCTCGGCGGCGAGAGCTACCCGGCCGACGCGTACGAGCGACCACCGGGCAACGAGCACCGCTTCCTGTTCAGCGTGCGCGAGCCGATCGGGGTGGTCGTTGCGATCGGTCCCTTCAACTTCCCGCTCAACCTGCTCTCGCACAAGATCGCCCCGGCGCTCGCCGTCGGGGACCCGGTCGTCGCGAAGCCGACCAGCGCGGCCCCGTTCACCGCCCTTCGCCTCGCTGAGCATCTCGCGGGCGCGGGCTTGCCTGCCGGCGTCCTGAACGTGGTCGTCGGACCGGGCAGCAGTGTCGGGGACACGCTGGTCGAGCACCCGCGGACCCGGCTCGTCACCTTCACCGGCTCGACCGCCGTCGGCAAGGCGATCGCGGCTCGCGCGGCGGCTCGCGCCAAGCGCGTGATCCTCGAGATGGGGGGCCTCGACCCGTTCGTCGTGCTGGCCGACGCACCGATGGAGGCGACGGTGGCGGCCGCCGCGCGGGGGGTCTTCGGCTACGCCGGCCAGGTCTGCACCGCATCGAAACGGTTCCTCGTCCAGGAGCCGGTCGCCGAGGAGTTCGCGCGCCGGCTCGCCGACCGCGCCCGCGCGCTGCGGATCGGACCCGCGCTCGAGGAGGGCACGGAGGTCGGGCCGGTGATCGACGTCGCCGCGTTGGACCGGCTGGACCATCTTGTCGGCGAAGCCCGGCAGCGCTCCGCGCGGCTGCTCGCCGGTGGCGAGCGACGCACGATCGGACACGGAACGTTCTACGCGCCGACGGTGCTGGACGCGGTGCCCGAAGAGGCGGAGCTGCTCCATGAGGAGCCGTTCGGCCCCGTGGCCCCGATCGTCCGGTTCTCGGATCTGGACTCGGCGGTGCGGATCGCGAACGCCACCGACTACGGCCTCCAGGCCGCCGTCTACACCCGCGACATCGCCCGCGGGTTCTCGCTCGCCCGACGGATCCGCGCCGGAGGCGTCCACCTGAACGATCCAACGAACCTCCGCTGGGACGCGCTTCCCTTCGGGGGGGTCCGCGACAGCGGGCTGGGCCGGGAAGGCCTCCGCTACGCCATGGAGGAGATGACGGAGCTCAAGCTGATCTCGGTGAACTACGCCGCGGCCGACGGCTGACTAGCGCTTGCCGGGCCCGGTGCGCAACTGCTCGATCTTCTTCGAAGGAAGCAGGCTGCGAAGGGTCGCGTCGAACCGGCCGCCGGTGACGGCCTTGCGGGTCGCCTCCGCGCCGAACCAGAAGGCGGTCTGGAGAGCGCGAGGGAGCGCCTCGGCGTCCCCGCCCTCCCGCAGCACCCGCGCGATGTCGCGCCAGCGTTCCCGTACGTCCTCGGTCGACTCCTCCCAGAGGTCGAGTGCCATGGTTCTCGCGTCCCGGTGTCGCCGGACGGGCCTTCCTCGCACATAGCCATAGCGCGACCGCGGTGCCGCGGGCCCGCCCGAGGCTCAGCCCTCGAGCGTCGGGCCCGGGATCGGCGGTACGCCAGGAACCGGTGCCGCGTGCTCGGCTGGTCGGCGCAGCTCGGGGGCGGCGGCCCGAGGACCCGTCGGTCCGCTGCCGCGGGAGGCGACCGGCGTGACCTCGAGGCTATCGAGAGCCTCCTCGAACGCGTGGAGGCCGCGATCGAGCAGTTCATCCTCGATGATCAGTGGGGCCATGAACCTCAGGACCTGATCCCAGGCACCGGCGGTGTGCATCAGGACCCCGCGGGCTAGGAGTGCCGAACGCATCGCCTTCGCTCGCTCGCCCCATGGCTCGCGGCCCTTGCGGCTGTGTACGAACTCGGCGCCGATCATGAAGCCCCGTCCGCGAACGTCCCCGAGCGTTGGGTGGCGGCCGGCGATCCCCCGAAGCTGCTCTACGACGCGGGCCCCCCGATGGCGGGTCCGATCGAGCAGATCTCCCTCGCCGAGGACGGCGAGCGTCTCGGCGCCGGCGGCCAGAGCCAGCGGGTTGCCCCGGAACGTGCCCAGGTGGAAGCCGCGGGGGAGCTCGCGGAAGAGATCCTCTCGATAGGCGACGACCGACAACGGTAGACCTCCGCCGATCGACTTGGCGATGCAGATGAGATCGGGAGTGACATTGGCGTGCTCGACCGCCCACATCTTGCCGGTCCGGCCGAGGCCGGTCTGGACCTCGTCGACGATGAGCAGCAGGTCGTGCCGGTCGCAGAATTCACGAAGCGAGGGCAGAAAGTCGTCCGGCGGGACGACATAGCCGCCTTCGCCGAGGATCGGCTCGACGAGGATGGAGGAGACCTCGTCCACGCCCGAGTGCGGGTCGTTCACCAGGTGCTCGAGGTATGCGATCGTGCCGCCCGAGCCTTCGTCGGCACCGAGGACCGGGCGGAACGGGTCCGGATAGGGCACGCGAATGACCGCGCCACCGCGAAACGCGTTCGGCGCCCGGTAGCGGCGGCCGCTCGTCAGGTTCGCTGCGCCTCCGTGCACGCCGTGGTAGGCGCCGGAGAAGGTGACCGTACCTCGACGGTGTTGCGCGTAGTCCGCGAGGTTGACGGCCGTCTCGACGGCGTCCCCGCCGGTAACGGTGAGGAAGATGCGTGCATGCTGGCGCAGGCTCCCGGGCAGCGCCCCAGAGAGCGCCTTCAGGAAGCGCACCCTCGCTTCCGTGGGTAGC
>JASHTI010000007.1 GCA_030040625.1 Thermoplasmata archaeon | reverse complement strand
CGACGCCTCCTCGGGCAGGCGAAGCGCCTCCGCGAGGAGCTCGAGGCGCTCCCGGGCCGCCGGTCGATCGAACTCCAGCACGACCGGCAGGACGATCCCGATCACCGTCGCGTAGTCGAGCCCGGCCGGACCCGCCAACGCCCGGGCGAGGGCGTGGGCGAGCCCCCGCTGGGCGTTCGACGCGGCGAGGCCGGCGGCGGTCGCCGCGTAGTGGAGCGCCGGTCGGGCCTCCGGGTCGTCGCTCCAGCGCACGGCGTGGGCGAGCCTGCGCGTCACGGTCCGCAGGACGTCGACCGCCAGGGCGTCGGAGAACGGGTTCGCCCACGCCGAGACGTACGCCTCCGCCGCGAGCGCCGCCGCCTGCAGGGCGCCGGCGACCAGGCGCGGGGCGGCGAGGCCACGCGGAAAGAGCGGGTCGACGATCGCCCAGTCCGGCACGAGGGCGCGGTCGGCGAGGTCGAGCGGAGCGCCGTCCGCGCGCCGGAGGTCGATCGCCCAGCTCGCTTCCGCTCCGCTTCCGCTCGTCGTGGGCGCCGCGACCAGGCGGCTGCGCGGCGGGCCGCTGAGGAGGGGGACGGGGAGCGGATCGTCCAGCGTGAGATCGGGCCGCTCGTAGAGCAGCCGGGCGGCCTTGGCGGCGTCCAGGGTCGTTCCACCGCCGATCGCCAGGATCCAATCCGGCTCGACGGCGCGGAGTCGGGCCGCCAGCGCCGCGATGTCGGGGACGGCGGTCGAGAGGGGCCGATCCGCGACGCTCGTGACCGCGGCGCCGGCGCGCTCGAGCTCCTCGACGGCGCGCCGGGGGCCCTCCTCCGCGGAGACCGCGGGGTCGATCAGGACGAAGGCGCGCTGGGCCCCGAGCCCGCTCAGCTGCTCGAGCGCGCCGGTCCCCCAGGCGATCGCCGGGGCGGTGACGAACCCGACCATCCGAGCGGCCCGCTCAATGGGCCGACGGCCCTTCCCGGCAGCGCTGGCAGGCACCGGCGATCGAGTAGGCGATCCGCTCGACGCTCCAGCCGTCCGGTGCGAGCGCCGCGAGCTCCGTGAGGAGGTGCCGGTCGAGCTCGGTCAGCTCGAGGACCTGGATCCGGCCGCAGACCCGACAGACGACGTGCCCGTGGGGCTCCTCGCCCAGCGTGGAGGGGGACGTCCGTCGTGGCACCGCTTTCGGCGCGGCGGCGGCCGACGCGGGGGGCTTGCTCGCCCGGCCTCTGCGCGCCGCGGGCATCCGTCGGGCGACCCCGACCGGCTATTTACGCTCGGGAGCGCGGCGCGCCGGGCCGTGGGCCGCCGGGGCGGGAGGCGGCTCGCATGCCGTAGAGCCCCAGGCCGCGACGGCCGGTCGCGGTCGAACTCCGGCGGCGCGCCCAGCCTCGGAGCGCCGCGCACAACTCGCCGTTCGGTCCGTGATCGACGATCGCCACTCCTCCGGCGGGCATCCGGGGATCGAGGGCGGTGAACTCGCGCACCAGATCGGCCTCGTTGTGCGGCACGTCGTAGACGACCAGGTCGACCTGGCGGAGTTCCCGGGCGAGCCGGGGGACGACGTCGGCCTTGTCGCCCAGCCGAAGGTCCCAGGCCGGGAGGAGGCGGGGAGGCACCGCCCAGCCGGAGCTCCGGCCGGGCGGGAGCGCCCAGGAGGGGTCCGGATCACCGGGTCGACGGGGATGCGACGGGAGGTCGACGGAGTGGAGCTCGCCGGCGCCGTTGCGCGCCAGCGCGGCGAGGAGGTAGGCGGACGAGACCCCGGAGGAGACTCCGACCTCGATGACGTGCCGCGGGCGCAGCAGTCGTGCGATCGCGTGAAGCTCGAGCGGCGCGTCGATCTCGATGTAGCCGCGGCGACCGGCGCTCCGATGTTGCCGGGCGATGTGACCGAACAGGCGCCGATCGGCGGCCGCCTCCGCCAGGGCCGCCTCGGCCGCCGCACGCGGCCGGTCGGTCAGGGTCGCGACCCACGCGGCGTCCGGGTCCCGTTCCGCCTCCATCGTCGGTCCCTACTCCGGCCCCAGGCTGGCCGGGTCACCGAGCCACGCGGAGGGCGCCTCCACCCTCGGGCGCACGGCGCGAATGCGAGCGAACGCCTCCGCCAGCGGGATCCCCTCCGATCGGTGCAGGTACCAGGCCACGGCGAGCGGCGAGCGCCGGATCCCGTGGCCGCAGAAGACGACGACCGGCCGGCCGGTCGCGCGGGCGCGACCGATCTCCTCGGCGAGCCGGTCCAGGTTGGGGCGAAGGGCCCGCCCGGTCCGTTCGTCGTAGATCGGCACGTGGGTCACCCCGGCCATCGCCTCGGGCGGCTCGTCCAGCACGCAGAACTTCCTCCCCTCGAAATCGACGGCCTCGCTCCAGCCCCCGACGAAAAGCCCCGGGGCGACCTCGCTGGGCCCCTTCGCTCGGGACGGCGGCTTCCCCGCGACGCGCTTTCTGGTCATCGCTTCGGGTACGGCGTCCCAGGGGATGAGGTTGGGACCGCCCGGGGGCGGGTCAGGGGCTTTGGGGCGACCGGCCCTTCGGTCGGCGATGGCGATCGCCGATGCCCGCGTTCGGGTCCACCACCCGTGCCCGTACTGCGACCTGTCGGTCCGTTTCCCGCGGGCGCTCCTGCTCCTCTGGTGCGACAACCGTCGCGATACGTTCCTGGTCTCTTGCCCGGAGCCGGAGGAGACCGCGGCCGTCGTCGCCGCGATGCGTAAGACCTTCCGCGCCCGCCTCCTCCTCGCCGATCCGAACACCGCGCTGCTCGAGCTGCCGGATTTCGAGTGGTCCGACCCGCCGTCGGTCACCGGCCTCGCGCGCCGGAGCGGCGTCTGGGTCCTTCCGCCGGTCGTCTACGCCGAGGGGCGAGAGACCTACCGCCTCGTCGCCGCGAGTCGGAGCCGCCTCCAGCGCCTCCTCCAGCGCGTGCGGCGCCTGGGCGAGGTCGAGATCCTCTCGGTCGCGGACCGGTCGACCCTCGACACCATCCGCGACTTCCCGACGGCGTCGGTCCACTTCTTCGAAGGGCTCACCGACCGGCAGAGCCGTGCCCTCGTCGCCGCACACGACGCCGGCCTGTGGGAGATCCCGGCGCGCTCGAGCTGGGCGGAGGCGGCCCGGCGGGCGGGCCTCGCGCGTTCGACGTACGGCGAACACCTGCGCAAGGCCCAGCTCCGCCTGCTTCGGAACAGCTACGCGAGCCTGCGGGCCCGCGCCCTCGCCCCGACCCTACCGCCGATCCTGCTGCCGCGGATCGGGCCGACCCGCCCCGCGGTCGACGCGCCTAGCGGCTCTCGTCCCCGGGCGGTGGGGCCCCGGGCGCGCGGGCGACGGCGAGCCGGTTCAGCTCGTCGAAGGTGATCGCCCCGTCGAGGAGTGAGCGGAACGACCGCTCGGTGAGGACCTCGCGGCCGATCCGCCGAAGCAGGCCCAGCGCGGCGTACGACGCCGAGGGTCCGAAGCTGACGCGCCGGACCCCCAGACGCTCGAGCTCCTCGAGCGACGGGAGCCCCGGACGGATCATGACGTTCAGCGGCCCGGGGCTCTCGGCGAGGAACCGCGCGATCTCCTCGGCGGTAGTCAGGCGCATCGGGTAGACGCAGTCGGCCCCGGCGTCCCGGAACGCCCGGGCGCGACGGACCGCCTCCCGAAACCGCTCCTCGGCGCTCCCCTCGGGGCGCGTCAGCGCGTCCGTCCGGGCGTTGATCACGACCGGGACCCCGACGCTCTCCCCGAGCTGCCGGATCGCCCGTATCTCGGCGACCTGCCGGCCGAGGGGGACGAGCCGGTCCCGCCGGGGGTCCTCGTCCTCCAGGTTGATCCCGATCGCCCCCGCGTCCAGCACCGCCCGGACCGTCCGCGCGACCGTCGCCGGCCCACGGCCGAATCCGGCGACGATGTCCGCGCTCAGCGGCACCGAGAGCCGTTCGGCGATCCGCCGTACGGCCGCGAGGAACTCACGGCGCGGGATCCCCTCCCCGTCCGGGTATCCCAGCGACACGAGCATTCCCGCGCTGGAGGTCGCGATCGCCGGAAAGCCGGCCTCCTCGAAGACCCGGGCGCTCGGGACGTCCCAGGCGTTCGGCAGGACGAACAGGTGGGGAGACCGGTGCAGCGCGCGGAACCGTTCCGCTTTCTCGGAGGCGGCGGGCATGCTCCGGGCGAGGCCCGGACCGCGCTTCAGCTCCCCCGGTCGCCGAAGGTCTCCGGCCGGCGACCGCCCTCGGTAAGAGGGCCCGGGCCCTCTGTCGGCGATGCGCGCGATGGTCCTCCACGCGACCGGCCCGGTCGAGGGCCGGCCCCTCCACCTCGAGGAGCTGCCGACCCCCGCGCCCGATCCGGGGCAGGTGCTGGTCCGGCTCGACAAGTGCGGGGTCTGCCGCACCGACCTCCACGTCGTCGAAGGGGACCTCCCGCCGCTCCGGCCGGCGGTCGTTCCCGGGCACGAAGCGATCGGCACGGTCGCGCAGGTCGGCGCGGAGGTGCCGAGCCTGCGGGTGGGCGACCGGGTCGGCGTCCCCTGGCTGCATCGGACCTGCGGGCGCTGCGAGTACTGCGCGAGCGGGCGCGAGAACCTCTGCGATCGCAAGGAGTTCACCGGCTACTCGGTGAACGGCGGCTACGCCACGCACGTGCTCGCCGAGGAAGGGTACGCGCTCCGGCTGCCGGCGGGCGACGCGACCCGTTGGGCGCCGTTCCTGTGCGCGGGGATCATCGGCTACCGTGCGTTGAAGGCGGCCCTTCCCCGCCCCGGGGGCCGGATCGGCTTCTTCGGGTTCGGCGGCTCCGCGCACCTGACGCTCCAGCTCGCCGCCCGCCAGGGCTTCGAGACCGTCGCCTACACCCGGGACCAGGCGCACTTCGAGCACGCGCAACGGCTCGGTGCGAGCGAGGTCGTGCTCGCCGACGCCGCACGCCCGCCGGACCGCCCGGCGTCGCTCGACGGCGCCGTCGTCTTCGCCCCGGCCGGCGAGGTCCTCGTCCAGGCCCTGCGGGAGCTCCGCAAGGGCGGGACCGTCGCGATCGCGGCGATCCACATGTCGCCGATCCCGCCGATCGACTACGATCGCTGGCTCTTCGGCGAGCGTCGGATCGTGAGCGTCGAGGCGAACACGCGCGCCGACGCGCGGGAGTTCCTGGACCTCGCGACCCGCCTGCACCTGGAGAGCACCGTCGCGCTCCGGCCGCTCGCCCAGGCGAACGAGGCCCTGGCCGACCTCAAGCACGACCGCGTCGTGGGGGCGCTGGTCCTCGACTGCGCCGAACCCTAGGCGGCCCGGCGTCGCAGCACGCACGTCAGGCAGTGCGCACCGCCGTAGCCGCCGGTGATCGCGCGGAGCGGCAGCGCGGTGACCCCGATGCCGTGGTCCCGCACCGCCCGGACCTTGGGGAAGAGCCCCCGCCCGAGCCGGAGCTGGCGGCGCTCGCGGAGCGCGAGCTGCAGGAGCGGACGGTAGCGGTGCGGGTGGCGTCGGGCGGCGCGTCGCAGGCCGGCGAGCACGCGCCCGACCTCTTCCTGGACGTCGACCGCCACGATCCGCCGGTCCCGGAGGCAGAGGAAGTTCGTGGCGTAGCAGAGCTGCTCGAGCGTCGAGAGGGGGATCACCTCGAACCGTCGCTCGCGCAGGTACTCCGCGAGGGTACGCCGTTGGGGATCGCGAACGAGGCGACCGCCGCCCCGCCGGCGGTAGACCTCGACCCGCGCGGCCCGCAGCAGGACCTCCGAGCCGACCGCGATGCCGTCGCCGGCGATGTTGAGGTAGGTGTCGAGGTGCATGTTGATCATCGGGTCGGGGGCGTCGTCCGGCAGCGCCGGGTGCGACGGCTGGTGCACGACGCCGACCTCCTCGAATCCGTGCGGCATCGCGAGGAACTGGCGGACGCCGGCGCCGTTCGTCCGATCCCCCGTGCCGAGGAGCGCCCGCTCGCCGAGCGGCAGGAAGTCCCCTCCCTCGAACGTCCCGGGGGCGGCGATGCGCCCGGCGATGCGCGCCCCGGACGCGGCGAGGATCGAACCGGTGACGGTCGGCTCCTGGCGGCGCTGCGCCTTGGACATGCGCCCGAGCACGAGCCCTCCGGCCGTCAGGGCCTGCTGGTCCCGCAGAAAGCAGAGGTTCGCCAGCGGACCGTCGAGCTCGACCGTGGGGAAGACGCCCCGGAAACCGGCCCGGCGGCGGAGCCGCACCGACGGCCGGAGGAGCAGGATGTTGAACAGGGTCTCGGCATCGAACGCCGGCAGGTCCGCCCGGAGCGCCTTGCGAGCGCGGGCGACCATCGGGCGGGGGCCGGAATAGTGGACGAGCCGGCCCGCCTCGGCGCGGAGCCGCTCGAGGAAACCGGGGTCCCGGCGCTCAGCGTCCACGGCGAGACGCTTGAGCCGGCGCACCGTGACCCCTGCGTCGGTCAGCGCGCGCTCGAGGCCGGCGTGCTCGGCGACGGCGTCGTCGATGCTGAACGCCCGTTCGTAGAGGAAGGCGTACGGTTCCATCAGCCCGAAGAACATCTCGATCCCGGGGCGGTGGATCAGCACCTCCTGCAGGCGGTCCCACTCGGCGCGCGCGCGGGTAGGGCCCACGAGCCCGGCCTCGAGGGGGTCGGTCCCCGGGCGACCCTCGGAACGTCCGCGCGGGCTCCGGCCCATCGATCTCTCCTCCGGCCCTCGCTCGGCGGCCGCGGGGGACCGTCGTGTCGGGGCCGCCGGACGGGCCTCGTCCCGCATAACTCCGCGCGCCCGCACGGCTCGGGGCCGGCAGGCTTATCCGCGGGAGGAGGGAGTCGCCGGTGGACGGCGCGCATGATCGAGGTCGGTGACCGGGCCCCCGAGTTCGAGGCGACCGATTCCCGAGGCGAGCCGTTCCGTCTCTCGGGTCTCCGGGGTCGATCGGTGATCCTCTACTTCTTCCCGAAGGCGTTCACCGGCGGATGCACGATCGAGACCCAGCAGTTCGCCGCCCTCGCCCCGGCGCTCACCGAGAAGGGGGTCCAGGTGGTCGGTGTCAGCGTCGACTCGGCCGAGACCGAGCAACGGTTCGCCGCGCACTGCGGGGCGACGTTCCCGATCGTGAGTGATGCGGGCAAGACGATCGCCCGGTCCTACGGGGTCCTCTCGCTCCTCGGGTTCTCCAAGCGCGTCACCTTCTTCCTGGACGAGAGCGGCACGGTCCGCGAGATCGTCACCGGCATGCTGCCGGGCCCCCACCTGGCGAAGGCGAAGGCTCGGTACCTCCCGGCGGCGCCCCCGCCGGCCCCGCCACGTGGCGGACCCTAAATCCAACCATGTAACAGCCGGGGGGACCCCGCGGTCCTTTCTCGGACAGGGGCACGGATCCACGATGAGACGGCCCGCCTCCGGGGTCGAACCGGGTCGTTGTGGGCGCGGCGACCCCCGCCGACAAGGAGGTATGACTTACGGGCCATGTGCCGCCCTTTATCTGGCCCGCGGGCGCTGGCTCGGACGATGGCGCTCTTCGTCACCGAACACCGCCACGAGGGAGAGACCTGCCCCGCCCGCGACCCCCACCTCGCGGCCGGGCTCCTGCAGATCGTCAACCCGGAGAACGCGAAGAAGCACGGAGTCGCCATCCGGGCGGAAGCGGTCGCGAGCGGCCGGCACCATCTGTACCTGATCGTCGAGGCTTCCGACGCGGCAGCCGTGCGAACGTACTTCGCCCCGTTCGGCCAGCTGGGCACCCTCGAGGTGACCCCCGCGTCGGCGTGCGAGGAGGTGGTGCATCGGGGAGCGTGCTGAGACCCGGGGAGCGTCCGGTCTCTCGGCCGATAGGTCGGTAGTACGGTTGCCCACCGACGCTCCCCCTCGGGTCCCCCGGGCCTCGCGCGTGCGACGGCCCGCCGGCGGTTTTTCTCGACCGGGAGCCCGGGGTCGGCGTGCGCGAACCGGACGGGGGTCGGCGCCGGACCGCCTCGCGCCGGCGTGCCGCTCGCCCTAGCGGGGGAGGGTCCGGTCCACTCGTTGGGGCGCCAATCGGTCACCGATCGCGTCCAGCGCCTCCGTGGAGGATTCCACGCGAGCGAGGATCAACGCCCCCTCCACGCCCGCCACCGCCGCGAGGGCGAGCCGACGTGCTTGGCGCGCCGGCAGCCCGGAGGCGGCGAGCTGCCGGGTCAGGAGACCGACCCAGGCGCGGAAGGTCGTCCGGACGGAGCGGGCCAGGGCCGGTGACTCCGCGCGGCTCCCGATGACCACGGCCGCCACCGGACAGCCGGTGCGGCACGCGGAGGCGACCAGCGCCCGCCGAAAGTACGCCACGAAGTGCCCGATGATCCCGCGGGGGGAGCGCGCGGCGCACGCGCGCTGGTGCCGGAACACCTCCTCCGAGGTCCAGCGGACGGCCGCCTCGATCAGTTCGTGTTTGCCGCCGGGGAAGTAGTGGTAGATCGAGCCGCGCGGGGCCCGGCTCGACGCCAGCACCTTCGCGAACGACGTGGCGGCGGGACCGCGGCTCCCGAGGAGGAGCGCGGCGCAGGAGACCATCGCGGCGCGGCGCCTACCGGCGCGAGCGCCGGAGGCCGGTGCGGAACGCCGGGTCATGGCCCTAGGATCCTCGGCGCCCCAGACGGGGCGCTGTCATTATGACGACCGTCATAATATCGCGCCGGGACGACCATGCCGATGATCGACGTGTACTGCCCGGCGCGCCGTTTCGCGGACCCGCACGCCCTGGCCCGGGACCTCGCCGCCGCGGTGATGCGGTGGGAGAAGGTCCCCCCGCTGCCGCTGTTCCGCCAGAACACCGCGGCGTTCGTCCACGAGATGCCGGCCGCCGCCATCGCGAACGTTGACGGTGAGAGCGATCACGTCCGGGTTCAAGTCCTCACCCCCGTCGGGGTCCTCGACCGGGAGAAGCAGCTCGGCGTCGTGCAGGAGCTGACCCAGCTGGTCGCCCGCGCCGCCGGCGACCCGACGCTCGCGGATCGCACGTGGGTCCTGATCACCGAGTCGCCGGACGGCGGCTGGGGGATCGGAGGGCATGCGAACACCGGCGCCGATATCGCGGCGGCCGCGCGCGCGCAACTGGCGAAGCTCGGCAAGCCGCCCTCCTAGGTCGACGCTCGTCCGTTGCCGGGGGAGCGTCCGTGCATCGGCGGCGGACGGTAGGTGGCACCGGGGGCGGTGCGGGGAGAGGGATTTGAACCCACGAACCCCTACGGGACCAGACCCTGAATCTGGCGCCTTTGGCCAAGCTTGGCAATCCCCGCGCGGGCGCGCGGAACCGGGCCGGCTTCTTAGGCCTTCCCTCGAACCGGCGGGTCGTCAGGCGGCGGAGGCGGCGTGCGCGGGCCCCCGCGCGTCGGCGCCCTCCTCCTCGAGGACCGTCACCGCCTCGCGCACCGTGGCCTTCTCATGGACGATCGCGCGGAGCGCCTTGAGCATCGCCACCGGACGCTCGGACTGCCAGATGTTGCGGCCCATGTCGATCCCCCGGGCCCCCTCGGCGATCGCCCCGTGGGCCAGCTCGAGCGCGGCCCGCTCGCTGTCGAGCTTCGGCCCCCCCGCGACGACCAGCGGCACCGGGCAGCCTTCGACGACCCTGGCGAAATCGTCGCAGTAGTAGGTCTTGACGACGTGGGCCCCGATCTCCGCAGAGACCCGGCAGGCCAGCGCGAGGTAGCGGGCGTCCCGCTTCTCGAGCTCCTTGCCGACGGCGGTGATCGCGAGGACCGGTATCCCCGACGACTCGCCGTCGTCGACGAGCTTGGCGAGGTTCACGAGGCTCTGGTGCTCGTGCGGCGCCCCGACGAAGACCGAGAGCGCGATCGCGCTGACGTTCAGCCGGGACGCGTCGGCGATGGCGGTCGTGATCGCCTCGTTCGAGAGATCCTCCTGCAGGACCGTCGCGCCGCCGGAGACGCGCAGGACGATCGGGGTCGTCGCCTCGGGGGGCACGGAGGAGCGCAGGACGCCGCGGGTCAGCGCGAGCGCGTCGGCGTGCGGCAGCAGCGGGCGGATCGTCGCGCCGACGTCCTCCAGGCGGCGCGTCGGCCCCATGAAGTAGCCGTGGTCGACCGCCAGCATCACCGAGTTGCCGCTCGGCGGCCGGAACATCCGCGCGAGCCGGTTGCGCATCCCCCAGTCCATCGCCGCCGCCTCGACCCCCGCGAGCGACGGGCCCCGCCAAGAGCTTTTGGGACGGCCCTTCGGGCCTACTCGGTCGGGGCCCGGGGGCCGGGTCGCAGGACGACCGGCACCCGACGCTCCTCTTTGACCCGGTTGAGCACCACCTGGGTGTTCGATCGCTCCACGTGCGGATCCTGCAGCGCGTGCTTGACGAACCGGTCAAGGTCGCGCCGGTCCCGGAACCGGCCGATCAACAGCGCGTCGTAGTCGCCGGTGACGTCGTAGATCGCGTAGGCGTGCGGGTCGTGGGCGAGCCGCTCCTCGACCTCGCGGAGCTTGCCCTTGGAGATGCGGACGCCGACGATCGCGCAGAGGTCCCAGCCGAGGTGCTCGTCGTCCAGGACCGGCACGTAGCCGCGGATCACGCCGTCCTCCTCCATTTGGGCGACGCGAGCGCTGACGGTCGTCGGGGAGACCTTGAGGCGATGGGCGATCGCGCGGTGGCTCGCGCGTGCGTCGACGTTCAGCTCCTCCAGGATCGCACGGTCGAGCTCGTCGAGGGTGGACGCTCGCCCCATGTCCGCCTATCGTTGCCTTAGAACATAAACTGTCTCGGACCTAAAATGGACGATCGTCCATTCCCGGTCCGTGAGGGTTCTTGTAGCCGGAATCGCTCGGCGCTCCGGGGATCGCGCGTGGCGGAGTCGAAGGGTCTGCACGGGATGGACGGGGAGGCGGTCGTCGAGCACCTCGCGGAGCAGAAGATCCGGTGGGTCCAGCTGTTCTACACCGATGTGTTCGGCGGCTACAACCAGGTCGACATCCCCCGCGCCGCGCTCGAGGCGGAGATGTTCCGTACGGGCGTGCCGAAGCTCGACGGCTCGTCGGTCCGCGGCTTCCGCGAGATCTTCGAGTCGGACATGCTCCTCGTGCCCGACCCGGCAACGCTGGCGACGATCCCGTGGAATCCCGAGGTCGGGCCGACGGTCCGGTTCATCTGCGACGTCCGGCTCGGCGCCTCCAAGGAGCCGTACGAGCACGACCCGCGCGGGGTCGCGCGCAAGACCGAACGCGTGCTCGCCGAGGCGGGCTTCGACCGCTCGTACTGGGGTCCGGAGGTGGAGTTCTTCGTCTTCGACCAGGTCGAGCTCGTCCCGTCGTTCGACGGGGTCCGCAATGCTTGGGCCGGCGCCGGCTACCTGATCCGGCAGTCGGAGTCCCCCTGGCAGCCGGGGAACTCGCACGCCACGATCCGCTTCAAGGAGGGCTACCACCGGACCCCGCCGGTCGACTCCCTGCTCGGCCTGCGCGCGGAGATGTGCAACATCCTGGCCGACGATTTCCACCTCACGATGGACGCGCACCACCACGAGGTGGCGACGGCGAGCCAGTCGGAGATCAACCTCCGCTTCGACGAGCTCGTCCCGATGGGGGACCACATCCAGGACCTCCGCTACGTGATCAAGAACGTCGCCCACCGCCACGGCAAGCTCGCGTGCCTGATGCCGAAGCCGATCTACGGCGACAACGGCATCGGCATGCACACGAACCAGTCGCTCTGGGCCGGCGGGAAGAACGCGTTCTACGACGCCGACGAGCCGTACGCCGAGGTCAGCCAGGCCTGCCGGTACTACATCGGAGGGCTCCTCGAGCACGCCCGGGCGCTCTGCGCGATCACGAACCCGATCACGAACTCGTACCGGCGGCTGGTGCCGGGCTACGAGGCCCCGGTGTTCATCGCCTGGAGCAAGGCGAACCGGTCGGCGAACGTCCGCATCCCGTTCTACCACAAGGGGCGGCCGGCCGCCAAGCGCCTCGAGTACCGTACCCCGGATTCCGCGGCGAACATCTACCTCACCGAGGCGGCCCTCGCCCTCGCGGGCCTCGACGGAATTCGCCGCAAGATCGAGCCGCCGGCCCCGGTCGATGCGAACATCTACAAGCTCACGCCGGCCCGCCGCAAGGAGCTCGGCGTCCGCGAGCTTCCCGGCTCGCTCGGGGAGGCGCTCGACTGCCTCGCCTCGGACCGGGCGTTCCTCAAGCCGGCGTTCGCCGACAGCCTGCTCGACACCTACATCGAGATGAAGCGGGAGGAGCAGCTGGAGCTCGACCTGCGGCCCCACCCGTACGAGTTCTACCGCTACCTGGACGTCTGACGGGAGTCGCGGTCCACGAACTTCGCCCCTCGGAGCCGACGGACGATCCGAGGGGCCTCGTCGCGGGCGAAGCGCCAGCTCTGCTCCACGTGCATCGGGTCCGCTCCGGGGTCGTACGGGTGGGCGATCCCCCGGCGAAGTTCGCGGAGCCGATCCCAGGGGATCGCGGAGTTCGCGGCTTGGAACGGCCGCCCGAGCTTCTCGGCCGCCGCTGCGAGCAGCTCGGTGGCGTGCTCGACCGCGTAGCGAACGCTGGCGTCCTGCTCGAACTCGTCCCGGCCCTTCCGGACGTTCGCCGCGATCACCTCGCCGTAGGTCAGCATCGGGTCCACGAGAAAGCGGTCCCTCGCTCCCCCCTCGCTCACAGCGGGACCTTCTCGTGCTCGACCTGGGGGTCGACGGCCCAGTGCAGCCCGTGGCGGTTCACGAGGTCCACCTCGCGTCCTAGGATGCGTCGCAGTTCGATGCGGAGTCCCGCCAGCTCCAGCAGCGAGACCGGCCGACGCCAGGCGACCAGGAGATCGACGTCGCTCCGGGCGGTCGCCTCGCGCCGCCGTACCGAGCCGAACACCCACAGCTGCCGCACGCCGTGCCGCTCGGCGGCGCGGCGCAGCGCCTGGCGGTGGGGGTCGATGAGCTCCGGGACCCCGAGCCCGCGGCCGAGCCGGATCGGTCGCACCTTCGGCCGGGCGAAGATCCTCGACTTGCACCGCGGGCACATCGACGGTCTGATCGACCGTCGGGATCTCCACGAATAGACACACCGGTAACAGCGAAAGAGCCGGCCGCGCTGGCCCGACATAACCTACCTTGCCAGCCCGGATTGTTGCTTACGTTCATCGATGAGACCCCGTCCATCAGGATCCCACGCTCCAAGCGGAGGCCCGCCACGATCACGGTCGAGCCGGAGCCCACGGGGACGATCCGGCCCGTCCGGTGCGGGCCGGTCCCCGCCGGCAGAGGGCGTAAGGGGTCGGGCTACATCCTCCGCGGGGGGTCTCGAGCGTGACCGAGGCGACGCTCTTCGTCGGCGGCCGCATCCTCGCTGCGTCGGGCCGGTCCGAGGCGCTCCTCACCGAGGATGGACGGGTCGCGGCGATCGGGGAGGAGGCCGCGGTCCGACGGTCGGCACCGACCGGTAGCGAGCGGGTGGACCTCGCCGGCGGACTCGTCCTGCCGGGGCTCGCGGACGCGCACCTGCACCTCGGGGAGATGGCCCGGCTCCGAGCCGGAATCGACACGCAGAACGTGGGCTCGATCCCGGCGCTGCTCGAGCGGCTCCGGCAGGCCGTTTCGGAGCGCGACCGACCGCTTCTGGCCGCCTACGGATTCCAGCCGGAGCGGGTTCGGGAAGGTCGCTGGCCGTCGGCCGTGGAGCTGGAGGAGGCCGTCCCGGCGATCCCGCTCGTCCTCTTTCACGCGAGCGCCCACGCGGCCCGACTGAACCGCGTCGCCCTAGACGCGCTGGGGCTCGATCCGCGGGTTCGGGACGGCGACGAGGGGCCGGAGCCGACGTTCGCCGAGGAGGAGCTTCGCCCGGTGCACGCGCTGATCGACCGGGCGCTACCCCTCTCCGTCCAAGCGCTTCGCGAGACGATCGGCGCCCTCCACCGGTTCGGGCTCGTCGCCGTAGGCACGATGAACACCGGGCCGAACGAGCTGGCGACCCTCGCGGAGCTGGCCCGCCGGGGAGAACTGACGATGAGGGTCCGGGCCTACCCGCCGCTGGACACGGCGCCGGAGGCGGCTGCGCAGTGGCCGGCCGACCCGAGCGGTCACCTCGCGGTGGCCGGGGGGAAGGCGTTTCTGGACGGAGCGTTCGGTCCGCGCACGGCGGCGCTGGACGCCCCGTATCTCGATGCCGAGGCCTCCCGCGGGGCCGATCGCGAGGACGACCGAACGCTCCAGGAGGGGATCGCGGCGGCGGCGGCCGCCGGCCTCGCCCCGGCGCTCCACGCGATCGGCGATCGTGCGGTCCGGAGAGCCGGGTCCGTGCTGCGCGGCGTCCCGGAGGGGCTCGTGCCCCGCATCGAGCACGCCAGCCTGACCCCTCCGAGCGTCCTGACGGCTCTCCAGGGCACGACGGCCACGCTGGTCGTCCAGCCGTCGTTCGTCACGAGCGACTCGTGGCTCCCGCGCCGACTGGGCGCGGCGCGGGCCCGGTGGGCCTACCTCTTCCGGAGCCTCGCGGACCTCGGGCTCCGGCTCGCGGGCTCGAGCGACGCCCCCTGCGAGGATCCGGACCCCTGGCGGG
>JASHTI010000035.1 GCA_030040625.1 Thermoplasmata archaeon | reverse complement strand
GGCGACCGCCGAGCTCGCCGGCGGAGCAACCGACCCGGGCGGGGGGCTCCCACCGGTCGGCAACGCCCCTCCGCCCGCGACTCCGGCGTCGCCGGAGGCGGCCTGCCTCGCCTGGAGGGCCTGCGCCCCTCGCTTTACCGCCTCCCTGTGGCGCCGCTGGCGGTTCTTGTACCAGACGTACAGGAGGAGGATGAAGTAGAACGGGATGCCGATGTAGACGAGCTCGTCGAGGTAGATCGCGAGGATCAGGGCGCCGTAGACCGTCGCGAACCCGCCGACGATAGGTCCCTCGATCCCGTTGTAGGTCGGGTCGCCGACCAGGAGGATGCGGGCCGGATTCGTCTTGTTCGTGGCATTCGGGATCTGCAGCACCATCTGCCAGTCCCAGATCCCGTTGGTACCGATTCGGTAGGTGAAGGTGACCACGCTACCGTTCGCGGGCGGGGCACTGAAGGCGTGCGCCACAGGGATCAGGGGATAGCCGGCGGAACAGAGCGTCGAGTTCGGGTTGACCGCGCCCGGGCACGTCGAGATGTACAGGTACAGCGTGACCCCGGTCCAGGCCGTCCCGTTGAGCCGCGCCGGCAGGTACTTCGGCTCGAGCGTTACGTTCCAGGTGAAGGTCGTGTCCGCGGTGCCGATGAACGGGGCGACGTTCGCCCTCTGCAGCACGGAGCCGCCCGCGCCGAACGGCGCCACCGGGCTGGAACTCGCCGCGGGCGAGGGGACGAGCAGCTCCTGCGTGAACACGACGGTCGCTAAGGGGGCGACGACGAGAAGGACGACCAGGGCGCTGAGCGCGAGGTAGCGCGGTCGCTTCAACCCGAGCCAGATCGGCAGGGCGAGGCCGACGATCAGCATCACCGGGATCGCGATCAGCGTCGCGACGTAGGCGAACGTCCCGAAGACCGCCCCGATGCCGATCAGCAGCAGGACCACGCGGCCCGCGGTCGAGCGAAAGAAACCCCTAAAGCCGCGGGACGGCTCGGCCGCCATAGGACGCGAGGCTACGGCCCCTGCTCCTCTTAAGAGCACATGGCGGGGACGACGCGCTCGGCTCGTCCGACGGCCTCGTCGGCGGCTCTCATCGTCCTCGACGGTCTCGGTGACCGACCGACGCCGGCGTTGAACGGCCGGAGCCCGGTCGACGTCGCGGCGACCCCGAACCTGGACCGCCTCTCGGGCCGCGGGGAGGTCGGGGAGGTCTCGATCCTCGGCCCGGGAGTCGCCCCGGAGTCGGACGCCGGGGTCCTCGCGCTCCTCGGCTACGACCCGGAGCACGACTCGCCGGGTCGTGGGATCCTCGAGGCCCTGGGCGTCGAGATCCCGCTCCGGCCGGGCGACATCGCGCTGCGGCTCAACTTCGCGACGATCGACGCGACGGGCCGGGTCCTGGACGCGCGGGTCGGCCGCTCCCTCTCCACGGCCGAGTCGACGGGCCTCGCGCGATCGCTCTCCGAGGCCGACCTACTGGGACCCCTCGGGATCCGCGCGGAGGTTCGCGCCACGGTCGGCCATCGAGGGGTGCTGTGGCTCCGACCTCGGGCCGACGGTCCGCTGTCACCGAACGTCTCCAACGCCGATCCGTTCTACGAGCGCGTCGGTGGGCTCGGCAAGGCGAAGGCGGCACCGGAGCCCAAGGTGGAGACGGTCCGGCCGCTCGATGCCAGCCCGGCCGCCCGTCGAGCCGCGGAGGCCTTGAACGCGTTCCTCGTGCGGGTGCCGGCGCTCCTGGACGCCGACCCGATCAACGTGGCCCGCCGCGCGAGGGGCGCGCTGCCCGCCAGCGGGTTGCTCGTGCGCAACGCCGGGGGACTCCCCGAGCCCGGACCCGTCGGATTCGCCGAGCGCCACGGGATCTCCGCGGCCGCGGTCACCGAGATGCCGGTCGAGCGTGGGATCGCGCGACTCCTCGGGCTCCAGGACCGATTCGTCGGGCCCATGGGCTCCGATCGGCCGGCGGGCTACCGCGAACGGGCGATGGTGACGCGGGATCTCCTCGGCTCGGTGCCGCTCGTCTACGTCCATTTGAAGGGCCCGGACGAGCCGGGGCACGACGGGGACGCCGACCGGAAGCGCGCGGTGGTCGAGGAGATCGATCGCGCGTTCTTCGGGCCGCTGCTCGAGGGATTGGACCTCGAGCGCACGGCGATCGCCGTGACCGCGGACCACGCCACGCCCTGCGTCCTGCGCGGACATTCGGACGATCCGGTGCCGTGGCTGCTCGTCGGGGGCGGGGCGGCGGGGCCCGGCCGCCCGGGTCCGCTGCGCTTCGGCGGACCGGCGCCGGCCGGGGGGTTCCCGGTGCGCCTTCGGTCCTCGGAGGTCCTCCCGCGGCTCCTTCGGGCCGCCGGGCTCGGTCCGACGGCATGAGAGCACGGGGGCTCGTCGTCGAGCGCAGCCGTGGCGAGGAGGCCCGGCGTGCTCTTCGGGAGGCCCGGACGCTCCGTGAGGACCTTGCGATCGTGCGGCGCGCGACCGACCTCGTGCTCCCTCTCGTGGACGGCGCGGAGCCGCCCTCGAGCTTGGGCCGCCTGGAGGAGCACGACTTCCCGGTCCAGGAGCGGCCGAGCCGTACGGAGTTCCGGGACCTGCTCGACTGGCCGGCGGATCGGAAGCGTCTCCTTCCCCGGTCCTTTGACATCGTCGGGGACATCGTCCTCATCCGGCTTCCACCGGAGCTCGAGGGAGCGCGGGGAGAGATCGGGGAGGCGCTGCTCCGCTTCGTCCCGGGGGCTCGCCTCGTGGGACTCGATCGCGGTGTCGAGGGCGTGGAGCGGCGACGCCGGGTGGAACGGATCGCGGGCGGCGGTCCCTGGACGACCCGCCACCGCGAGAACGGGCTCGCGTTCGACGTCGACGTGGAGCGCGCCTACTTCTCGCCACGGCTCGCCGGCGAGCACGCGCGTCTCGCGCGCCTGAGTCGCCCGGGCGAGCGGGCCTACGACCTCTGCTGCGGGGTCGGGCCGTTCTCGGTGATGCTGGCCCACGCCGGTCGGGTCGCCGCGGTCACCGCAATCGACGCGAATCCGGCGGCGATCCGTCTGCTCCGCGGGACGCTGGCCCGCTACCCGTTCGGCCCCCGCGTTCAACCGGTGGAGGCGAGCGTCGAGGAGTTCGCCGCCTCCGCCCCGCCGGTGGAACGCGTGATCATGAACCTTCCCCGCGAAGGGATTAAGTACGGACCCCAGGTGGCACCGCTGGTCGCGCCCGGTGGCTCGCTGCACTACTACGAGGTCGTGCGCCGGGACGAGGTCCGCGAGCGAGGGAACGTGGTCGAGCGCGCGCTCTCGGCGGTCGGTCCGTTCGCGGTCCGGGAGCTGCGGGTCGTCCATCCGTACTCGCCGTCGAGCGACCTGATCGCGGTGACCGCGGTGCGGGCAGGGGTCTGAGCGCATGGCGCCCCGGCTTGTCGTCGACCTCGGCGAAACCTCGGAGAAGGATCTCGGGCTGGTCGGCGGCAAGGCCGGCAAGCTCGGCGAGCTCATCCGCGAGGGTCTGCCGGTGCCCCCCGGCTTCGTGGTGACGACCGACGCGTACGACGCCTTCGTGGCGGCGAACGGGCTGGGACCGGTGATCGACGCGGCGATGGCGACGATCGACGAGAGCACGCCCTCGAGCGCCGACGAGGCCGCGCGCCGGATCCGCGCCGCCTTCGAGGAGAAGGAGTTCCCGGCGGAGCTCCGCGCGACGATCGCGGACGCGTACGAGGCGTATGCGCGCCGTCACACCGTCCGGTTCTCCGCGGTCCGCTCGAGCGCCACGGCCGAGGACCTCGACGACGCGTCGTTCGCCGGTCTCCAGGACACCTACCTGAATGTGCACGGGGTCGACCAGGTGCTCGGGTCGGTCCGGCGCTGCTGGGGCTCGCTGTTCACCCCGCGGGTGCTCGTCTACCGTCAGCGGAAGGGGATCACCCACACCGGCCTGCGCCTGGCGGTGCTGATCCAGAAGATGGTCGACTCGACCGTCAGCGGCATCCTCTTCACGCGCGATCCGAACACCGGAGAGAACCACATGATCGTCGAGGCCGGCTGGGGCCTCGGCGAGGCGATCGTCGGCGGGGAGGTCACGCCGGACCACTACGTCGTCGACGGCGCGACGCTGCAGACCGTCCAGAAGCAGATCTCCGAGCAGAAGATCCGCTACGTCCGGGCCGAGGGGGGCGGGAACCGGCGCGAGGAAGTGCCGGCCGCCGAGCGCTCGGCCCAGAAGCTACCGGATCCGCGCCTCGCCCGGCTCGTCTCGCTCGCCCGCCTCATCGAGTCCCGCTACCGGCGACCGATGGACGTGGAGTGGTGCGCGGACGCCCAGGCGATCTACATCGTCCAGGCGCGACCGGTGACGACAATCCCGACCTCGACGGCCGGGCCCGCACGGCCGGCCGCCCCGTCGTTCGGCGAGGCGGCCCCGATCGTCCGCGGCTTCGGGGCGAGCCCCGGGGTGGCGGCGGGGGTGGCCCGTCTCCTCCGGGGCGCCGAACAGATGGACCGGTTGAAGGCCGGGGAGGTGCTGCTGACGACGATGACGACACCGGACATGGTTCCGGCGATGAGCCGGGCGGCCGCCATCGTCACCGACGAGGGGGGGATGACCTGCCACGCGGCGATCGTCTCCCGGGAGCTCGGCGTGCCGTGCATCGTCGGGACGCGCGAGGCGACCACCCTGATCCCGGACGGCACCGAGGTGACGGTCGACGGGAAGACCGGGGCGGTCTACCGCGGTCGCCTTACGAGCACCGTTGCGAAGGCGCCGGCTCCCGCGCCGGCCGCCGGGGGCGTCGCCGTCCACGAGACCGTCCCCGTGACGGCGACCAAGATCCTCGTGAACGTCGGCGTGCCGGAGAAGGCCGAGGAGTACGCCCGGCTGCCGGTCGGTGGCGTCGGGCTGCTGCAGATCGAGTTCATCTTCACGGCCCACGTCCGCGAGCACCCGCTCGCCCTCATCCAGAAAGGCCGCCAGGACGAGCTGGTCCGCCGTCTGTCCGAGGGGATCGCGAAGGTCTGCCAGGCGTTCCACCCGCGGCCCGTGATCATCCGGACCAGCGATTTCAAGACGAACGAGTACCGCGGCATGCCGGGCGGCGAGCCGTTCGAGCCGGTCGAGGAGAACCCGATGATCGGCTGGCGGGGGTGTTCGCGCTACATCTCCAGCGTCTACCGCCCCGCGTTCCAGTGCGAGCTCGCCGCGATCCAGCGCGTCCGTTCGGAGATGGGCCTGAAGAACGCGATGGTGATGTTGCCGTTCGTCCGCAACACCTGGGAGCTCGAGGAGATCGCCGAGATGCTCCGGGCGGCGGGGCTGAAGCGGTCGCGCGACTTCAAGCTCTACCTGATGGCGGAGGTCCCGTCGACCGTCCTCCTCGCCCGCGACTTCGCGCACCACTGCGACGGCTTCTCGATCGGGTCGAACGACCTCACCCAGCTCGTGCTCGGCGCCGATCGGGACTCCGAGACGCTCGGCCGGATGGGCTACTTCGACGAGCGCGACCCGGCCGTCCTGCGCGCGATCCGCCTCCTGATCGAGGGGGCCCACGCGGAGGGGACGACGGTCGGGATCTGCGGGCAGGGCCCGAGCGTCTATCCCGAGTTCGCCGAGTTCCTCGTTCGCGAGGGGATCGACTCGATCTCGCTGAACGCGGACACGGTCGTCACCACAGCGCGAACGATCGCGGCGATCGAGCAGAGGATGAAGCTCGACGGCCTTCGGGCCGGCTGAGCGGCTCTCGGCGCCGAGGAGCCGGGCCCCGGACCGCGCTCCGCGGGCCAAGCTATATACGTATCTATGCGCCTCATTTCTCCTCGTGCGGCGAGCCTACCGGTGGCGCCACCGTGGGTCGGGGTCCCGGGGCGTCGCCCAGATCATCAGCGTGATCCTGATGGTCACGCTGACCGTCGTGCTGATGGGGATCATCTACGCGATCCGGCTGCCGTACCCGAGCAGCCCGCCGTCGATCACCTACTCCGCCGTGAACAACGTGAAGTACCCCGCGTGGGGCGACCCGACCGACTGCTACCCGAACCTGCCCTACCTCCCGAACGACTGGAAGTACTACCTCTGGGGCGGGGAGAACAACACCAGCGATCGGGCGCTCTGGACCGAGTACATGAACGACTGGAACACCCAGTGCGAGGACGAAGGGACCGGCATCTACAACCCGATGAACGCCACCGGCCTCATCATCACCGGGGTCTCGCAGCCGATCCCGCTCTCCGGCATTGAGTTCGAGTTCATCTGCACGAACACGACCACGACCAAGGGTGTCACCACGACCAGTACGACCTACCTCGTCAAGGGCATGCTGGATGACATGGAGTGGGTGCCGGGCGGCGGCGGCTCGCAGAACCTCTCGTCGAGCGCGCCGACGCTCGGCACCTGCGGTACCTACAATCCGGAGGGGAGCGGGGCGAACAGCGTCTACTACAACCGGCTCGGGTTCTTCGACCCGCTGAACGAGGCGCTGACGACGTTGCAGCCGGGGATGACCCTGGTGCTCTACGTGCACACGCCCGACTCGATCTTCGAGGCGCCCAGCGACCTCTTCGAGGAGTGCCGGGGCGGCGGCACGACGTGCACCTGCCCCTGGAGCTCCTCGTGCGACTGGGGCAAGCCGGACACGGACGACTACCACGGCGCCCCGCTCTGGTGCTTCACGGTCCCCGGTTCGTGCACGGTGGAGCTGCTCGACACGGCGCTGACCCAGCCGGTCGTCTTCCTGTCCGTCCCGGTGTACCTCCTCGGATGAGCTCGTCGGCCCGGCGACCCGTGGGCGGGGTCGTCCCGCATCGCCGTCCGCCCCGGCTCCTGCGCTGGGTCGCGGTCATCTGCGTGGCGGCGGTCGTCGCCGAGGTCGGCTGGGCCACGAGCGGCTTCGGCCTCGCCGGCCTGTTCCACCGGGGGGGCGGCGGCGGCTCCGGACCGAACCTCAACCCGTACAACGAGGAGGTCATCTCGGTCGTCGCGTCGCTCAGCTGGACGGGCTCCGGCCGGAACCCATTCCCGCTCCTCGCGGGCGGGGAGCTGTGCGGCCACTGTCCGGCGCTGCCGCGGACAAATGCGAACGTGACCCCGCCGATCATCGGGCTCTGGGTCTACTTCAACGTCACCAACTCTGGTCCGAACGAGTCGCAGATCCGCAACGCCACTATCACGACGTCCGGGAGCGACCCGTCCTTGTTCAGCCTCGAGGGAGAGTCCGCCGGCCAAGGGATCTACTGTTGCTACGCCGACCACTACGGCGAAAGCCAGGCCGGTGTGCTGTTCGCCCCGTCGCAGACGTGGGGCCTGGCGGTGTTCTTCTACGCGGCGAGCATCCCGTACGACGGCTCCGCGGGCTACACCGTGACCATCCACTTCGCCGGCTCCTGAGCCAGCGCGCTCGGGTCCGGAGAGCACGCCTCGGGGCTCAGGCGCCCGCCCGCGGCGGACGCCAGCGGGGAGGCCCCGGCGGTCCGGGCCGCGGCAGCGCGAGTTCCGCGCTCGCCGGTAGCTCGTAGATCGCGAACGTTCGTGCCGGTACGAAGCCAAGGTCGGCGAGGTGTCCGAAGGCGGACGGCGGCTCGGCGAAGAGGCTGAGCGCCGCCCCCGGCCCGGCCGGCCGCTCTCGCCGTGCATAGGCCACCAGCGCGGAGGCGGCCCCCTGTCCCCGCGCCGAGGGACGGGTCGTCACGAGGTGGAGCCCGCCGGCGTCCCGGAACCGGTAGGCGATCGCCGCGGAGACCGGCACTTCGGCCCGGAAGGCGAGGAGCGGTACGACGCGCTCCGTGGGGTTCGGGTGGTGCCAGGCGACGTCGAGCGCCGATCGAAGCTCCGGCCGCTCGCGCTCCTCCGTCCAGAAGCCGACCACCGTGTCGAGCTCGGGTCCCCGCGCCGGCCGGACATCAAAGGGCCCTCCCGCCGGCGGCGGCGGGCGGGTGTCCTCGAGCAGCAGGGTCAGCTCGGACGCGGCGGGCACGAAGCCAAGGCGCCGGAGGCCCCGGTCCAGGTGGTCCGGCACGGGACGCGGGACCCGAAAGACCGGTCGAAGCGCCCGCTGGAAGTAGTGGTCCAGCGCGCGCTCGAAGAAGGCGGTCTGCCGTTCCGGATCGACACCCCGCACCTCGACGAAGTTGAACCGGGCCGCCGGAATTCTTTCGTGCGTGACCAGGCGGGCTCCCGCGATCTCGAACGCGTAACCGCCCAGGCTCAGGACGAGCTGTCGCTCGGACTCGAGCGCACGCTCGACCGGCCCCTCGCCGCTCCCTTCCCGCACGCCCGGCGAAGGCCGGGCGAGGTTAGGAGGTCAACGGGCGAGCTCCCGGCTCGCTGAGCGGCGATGGGCACGGCCGGGGGCTCGCCACGGGGCCGCCGTCGGCGTTAAGTCGGCCGGGGCTCCCGACCCCGCGCGGCGCGAGTGCCGCACCGGAGGCACGATGCCGAGCAAGTTGAGCCCGCCGGGACCGGTCGCGATCCTCGGCGGCGGAACGATGGGGGCGGGCATCGCGCAGGCCTGCGCCGCCGGCGGCTACCGGGTCCGCGTCCGAGATGTGGACGCCGCCGCGATCGGCCGGGGTCGGGCGATCCTCGAGAAGTCGCTCGCCGGGGCCCTGGAGCGCAAGAAGATGACGAGCGCGCGCCGGGACGAGATCCTGGGCCGCATTGGCTTCACCACCGATCTGCCCGAGGCGGTCGACGGAGCGAGCCTCGTGATCGAGGCGGTCTTCGAGGAGGAGCGGGTCAAGCGCGCGCTCTTCGCCGAGGTCGCCGGACGGGTGGGGCCGGAGACGATCGTCGCGACCAACACCTCGTCGCTCTCCGTGACGGCCCTCTCGGCCGGCTTTCCCGAGCCGGGCCGGTTCGCCGGTCTCCACTTCTTCTTCCCCGCGGCGATCAACAAGCTCGTCGAGGTCGTCGGCGGCACCGAGACGACCGCGGAGACCCGCCGGGCGCTGGTCCGATTCTCGGGCCGGCTCGGAAAGTTGCCGATCGAGACCGCCGACCGGGCCGGATTCTGCGTGAACCGGTACTTCGTCCCCTACCTGAACGAGGCGTGCCGGATCGCCGAGGAGGGTCTGGCCAGCCTCGCGACGATCGAGGAGGTCGGCCGCGAGACGTTCGGAGCGACGCTCGGTCCGTTCGAGCTGATGAACGTCACCGGGATCCCCATCGCCTTCCACGCCGAGTCCACGCTCGCGGCCGCCTTCGGACCGGCGTACGCCCCGGCGGCGCTGCTGGAGCGGCAGTTCCGGCTCGGCCAGCCGTGGGCCTGGAGGGAGACCGTCGTCGACCCGGCGGCCAAGGCGGCCGTCCGGGAGCGGCTGCTCGGGCTCACGATCGGGATCGCCACCCGGCTCGTCGAGGAGGGCGTGGCGACCGCCGAGGCCGTCGATCGCGGCGCGGTCGTCGGCCTCCGGCGGAAGCATCCGCCGTTCGCTCAGCTCGACGCGGTCGGGATCCCCGAGGCGGCCCGGCTGGTGGAGCGGTATGCCAAGCCGTGGGGGGACCGGTTCCCGATCTCGCAGGAGCTTCGGGACCGGGGCGCCCGGGGGGAGCGGACCTGGCCGATGCGCCGGGTCCAGGTCGAGCGGCACGGTCCGGTCGCCTGGGTCCTCCTGGACCGTCCCGAGGTGCTGAACGCCCTGAACTCCGAGCTCCTGGGCCAGCTCGAGTCGACGTTCCGCGAACTCGCGACCGAGGAGGGGCTCCGGGTCGTGGTCCTCGCCGGCAGCGGGCCCGTCTTCGCCGCCGGGGCGGACATCGCGGAGATGGCCGCGAAGAGCCCCGAGGAAGGGATCGCCTTCGGGTTCATCGGCCAGCGCGTCGCCCGCGCCATCGAGCAGTTCCCGCGCCCGGTGATCGCGTTCGTCGAAGGGTATGCGCTCGGCGGGGGCCTCGAGGTGGCGCTCGCGGCGGACTTCATCGTCGCGACCGAGGGGGCTCAACTGGGCCTCCCCGAGGTCACCGTCGGGATCCACCCCGGGATGGGCGGCGCCACCCGGCTCGCCCGGCTGATCGGGCGGGCGTCGGCGAAGCTGCTCGTCTACAGCGGCGTGCCGGTCTCCGCCGCCGAGGCCCACCGCCTGGGGTTCGTCGCACGTCTCGTACCGGCCGAGACGGGACGTGACGACGTCGAGGAGCTCGCCCGCACGCTCGCGAGCCGGGCCCCGCTGGGCGTCCAGTGGGCGAAGCAGGTCATCGACCGGGGCCTCGAGGAGGGGTACGACGAGGCGCTCAAGCGCGAGGGCGACTCGGCGGGTCGGACCTTCTCGACCTCCGACCGGACCGAGGGGATGCGCGCGTTCCTGGAACGCCGTCGCCCCGAGTTCCGGGGCACCTAGCCCGGCGCTAGCCGCCGGTGAGCCGGCGGTAGGCGTCGGCGTCCATCAGCTCGGCGGAGAGCGGGCCGGTGAGCTCGAGCCGGACGAGCCAACCCTTGCCGTACGGCTCCTGGTTCACCAGCTCCGGGTGCGCCTTCAGGTCGGCGTTCACCTCGGCGACCCGGCCGGCGCCCGGCGCGTAGACGTCGGCGACCGTCTTCACGGACTCCAGCGTGAGGAGCGTCGAGCCGGCGGCGACCGTCCGACCGACCTCCGGGAGGTCGACGAAGACGATGTCGGTCAGCTCGCCCTGGGCGTGGGCGGTGATGCCGATGGTCGCGCGCGTGCCCTCGAGCCGGACCCACTCGTGCGTCTTCGCGTACCGCAGCCCGGAGGGGACTTCCGCGCCGGTCATGTCGTCCCTCCCTGCCACAGCTCGGCGTACTTGAGCTGCTCCGGCGTCGGGTCGTCGATCGCCACCCCGAACGGGGCGAGCGCCGCCCGGGCGACGGCGGCGTCGAGCTCCGGCGGCACCGGGTGGACCCGGATCGCGAGGCTGGGCCCGTGCCGCGCGAGGTGCTCGACGGAGAGCGCCTGCAGCGCGAAGGAGAGGTCCATGATCTCGACCGGATGGCCCTGGGCGGCCGCCAGGTTCACGAGGCGGCCCTCGGCGAGCAGGTAGACGCGCCGTCCGTCCGGGAACCGGTACTCCTCGACGTTCGGGCGCACGGTCCGTCGCTGCGGGGCGAGGCGCGCTAGATCCGGCTTGGAGATCTCCACGTCGAAGTGGCCGGCGTTGGCGAGCAGGCAGCCGTCGCGCAGGAGAGCGATGTGCTCGGCGCGCACGACGCCCGGACGGCCGGTGACGGTGACGATCAGGTCCGCACGCGCGGCGGCCTCGCGCATCGGACGGACCTGGAAGCCGTCCATGCGCGCCTCGATCGCCCGCGCCGGGTCGACCTCGGTCACGATCACCTCGGCGCCGAGGCCGTGCAGGCGTGCGGCGACCCCGCGGCCGGCCCAGCCGTAACCGGCGACCACCGCGACCTTCCCGGCGATGAGGACGTTCGTCGCGTTGACGATCCCCTCGATCGCCGACTGGCCGGTCCCGAAGCGGTTGTCGAACTGGTGCTTCATCGTCGCGTCGTTGACGTTAATCGCCGGGAAGAGCAGCTCGCCGGAGCGCTCCAGCGCCCGCAGCCGCGTCACCCCGGCCGTGGTCTCCTCGGTCGATCCGCGGAGCTTGCCCCGGCCCTGTCCGCGCTCGTGGACCAGCGCGACGAGGTCGGCCCCGTCGTCGACGATGACGTCCGGGGCGGGCTCGAGCATCGCCGCCAGGCCCGCCCGGAACTGCTCGAGGCTCTCGCCCCGGACGGCGTGCGTCTCGACGCCCGCCTCACGGACCGCCGCGACGGCGTCGTCGTCGGTCGTGAGTGGGTTGCTGGCCGCCAGGCGCACGCGGGCGCCGGCCGCCTGGAGCGCGAGCGCCAGGGCGCACGTCTTCGCCTCGACGTGGAGGACGCCGACGACCGTGAGCCCCTCCAGGGAGCGCTCGCGGGCGAAGCGGGCCCGGATCCCTTCGAGGACGGGCATCCGCGCCCGGACCCAGTCGAGCTTCTGCCGGCCGACCTCGAGGTTCCCCGGCATGCCGTCTCGAGGCCGCGGACCGATGACGGGGCTTAAGGCTGCCGCCGGCGGGCGTGTCGCCCGCCGGGGCTAACGGTCGCCGGCCGCTACTGGGTCACCGAGCCGCAGAACGGGCAGACGAGGTACTCCGGCGGGATCTCCTTGCCGCAGTTCGGGCACGGCTTCAGCGCGCCAGCGCCGGCCGTCGGGGCCGGGGCGGCGGCGCTGTCCGACAGTTCCGCCGGGGGG
>JASHTI010000034.1 GCA_030040625.1 Thermoplasmata archaeon | reverse complement strand
GTAGGAGCCATCATCCGCCGCGCGGAACTTCCGGCGGGCCCCATCGCCGCTGAAGCAGCGGTCCGGGGCCAGATAGCCGTTGCGCCGGAGCGGCCGGACGCTCGCCTGTCGGACGGCCGCCTACGCCCGCCGCTCGGCCGGTGCGACCGCGGGTACGGAGAGGCGCCGCGCCGCGGCCCCGGTGCCCGGTTCCGGGGTCCCGGCGCCCGTGGCTTCCGCGAGCTCCAGCGTCCGCAGGGCGGACTCCGCGGCCTGCAGCCGGCGGGTCAGCCGGTCGTTGTCGCGCGCGTACCGCTCGCACAGCACCGCCAGCCGCGTCCGCTCCCGGGCCGACTCCGCGACCTCGGCCTCGAGCGGATGCGGGGTCCCCGGCAGCGACCGCCGGGAGAGTCGCAGGCCCCCGGCGTCCCGACGCGGAAGCAGAGGGAGGACCGCGCGGAGCCAGATCCAGAACCCCTCGGGCCCGACCGAATCGATGTCGAGCCAGGGACGCAGTCGGCGACGGAGCTCCGGGGGCATGGACCACGGCTCCGGCGCGTCGGTATCTCTCCGCCTCGGTCGGGCGATCACGTAGCCCAGCATCGCTGCTCTTCCCCCGCAGGGGTCATCGGCAGCGAGCTGCTGTTCAGACCCGTCCAGTGACGGGACTTGGCTGACCCCTCAGCCGGAGGAGCGAGCGTGGGCCGGTATATGGCCGATTCGCACGTTCGCGAGCCGCGTCCTCCGATGCTGCGATAGCGGTCCGTGCGCTCCGGGGGGCGATGATCGTCCGGCGCGCGGGCGCCCGGGAGTGCCGTGTCGTCCTGCTTCGTCACGGGAGGACGGCGCTCAACCGGGAGGGTCGGTTCCGGGGACGCGAGGACCCCCCGCTGGACGCCCAGGGGCGCGCCGAGGCGCGACGCGCCGCGGATCTCCTCGCCGGGCTCCGGCCCGAGGCCCTGTACACGAGCCCGCTGCGGCGCGCGCGTCAGACCGCGGAGCCGCTGGCGCGTCGATGCGGGATCCAGATCCGCCCCGAGCCCGCGCTGATCGACCTCGACTACGGGACCTGGACCGGCTGGACGCCGCGGGAGGCGGCCGCGTCGGACCCGGAGCGTTACCGCCGCTTCCGTAGGGATCCCGAACACACCACGCTTCCGGACGGCGAGGCGGTGCGGGCGGTCGCCGAGCGTGTGGAGGGGCTGCTCCGCCGCCTCGGGGCGGCCCACCCCGGTCGGACGATCGTGGTGGTGACGCACGACGTGCCGATCCGGCTCGTCGTCGCGCGGGCACGAGGCCGGCACGGGCCGGCGATGTGGCGTGGCGAGGTACCGACCGGTTCGGTGACGCCGCTCGCGGCCGACGCGCGGAGCCTCCGTGTTCTCGGGCGCACCGTCGTGCCGTCCGCTACGGCCGAGCTGGCCGCTACGGCACGACCGTCACCGGCACCGAGGCCTCGGCGACGAGCCGCGAGGAGACGGAGCCCAGCAGGACCCGCGCCGCCGCGCCGAGGCCCCGGGTCCCGACCAGGATCATCCCGGCGTTGAACTCTCGGGCCGCGGCGAGGATCGCACCGGCGGGGTCCCCCTCGCGGACGATCGCCTCCGCCTCGACCCCGGCGTTCCGCGCCTCCCGGATCAGGCTCTCCATCGCCTTCCGCGCCGCGCGAACCGGCGTGCTCACCATCTCCTCCGTCCGCGGCTCCGCGAGCCGCGGGTCGATCTGCTGCGCGAAGACGAGCCAGAGGCGGGCCCGGCCGCCGCGCGCGAGCTCCACGGCCAGCCGCGCCGCACGGATCGCCGGGGGCGAAGCGTCAAAGCCGACGACCAGGCGACCGAGACCGCCCGGGGGCGCGCCGGCCCCGCCCGGGGCGGGCGCGGACTCGCCGCCCGCGCTCACGGAGGCAGGTAGCGGCGGACCGCCGCCTCCGACTCCGCGTCGCGGAGATCGACCCGCTCCATCTTGCCGGTCGCCATGCGGGTCTGCAGCATCGCCTCCAGCGCCTTGAGGCGCCGGGCGAGGGCCCGGTTCTCGCGGAAGTACTCGGAGGCCTGGAAGTTCTTTCGGGCGCGGTCGCTGGCGCAGTCGGCGAGGGCGTGGGCGAGCGTGTTCACCCGCTCCTCGAGGCCGCCGTGCGAGGCGTCGCGGTCGATCACGTGGTCACCCGCGGTCGTCGGCGGCAGCAGGGGCAGGATCGACTGGAGCCAGCTCTCGAGCCCGACGGGGCCGATCTCGGCGACATCGATCCACGGCAGCAGGCGCGTCCGAAGCTCCTCGGTCAGCGCCAGCGCACCGTACGTGCGGGGAGCGGGGCTCCGGAGCGGCTCGGCGCGGCTCTTCGTAACGGTCACTTCACCTTCCCTGGGCATCTGTTCCTCCCAGGGGTCATCGGCAGCGGACCTGCGGTTGCCGGCACGTCGCGCGGACGCGCCGCGGGCTGACCCCACAGCCGATCCTAGAGAGGCCTGCGCCGTATATGGACCCTGCGCGCCGACCGGTGAACGATGGGCTCAAATCCCCGGCCTCCGAGGGCCGGAGCGCAGGCGCGATGACGGCCCGGTCTTCACGGCGAAGCTCGTTCCGGACGCTGGGCGAGCTGGAGGCGGCGGCGGAGCGAACGCTCGCGCCCGACATCTGGGGCTACGTCGCCGGCGGCGCCGGGGCCGAGCGCACGGCCCGCGCGAACGTCGAGGCGTTCCAGCGCTGGTGGATCCGCTCCGACCCGCGCTCGGAGGTGCGGTCCGTGGACCTGCGCACGACGCTCCTCGGCGAGCCCGTGAGCGCGCCGTTCTTCGTAGCCCCCACCGCCTACCAGCGCTCCGTGCATCCGGCCGGCGAGCGCGCGACCGCCGCCGCGGCGGCCGCGCTCGGTCTCCTCGGCGTCTACAGCACGCTCTCCTCCGACTCTCTGGAGTCGATCGCGCGGGCCGCCGGCGCCGGGCCCCGCTGGTTCCAGCTCTACCTCCAGCGCGAGACCGCTCTGTCGCTGGGGCTCGTCCGTCGCGCGGAGCGGGCCGGCTACTCGGCGATCGTGGTGACGATCGACGCGCCGGTCCTGGGGAGCCGGGACCGGCAGCTCGAGAGCGGCTTCGCCCTCCGGCGCTCGCCGCCGATCGGGAACGGTCCGCGGGTCCGCACGCCCCCGCGCGGGCCCGAGTGGGACGGCGGCCCGTACCGGCCGGAGGATGTCGCCTCTTCGACGTGGGCCACGATCGCGACGATCCGGCGCGCCACCCGGCTGCCGCTCGTGGTCAAGGGGGTCCTCACCGCCGAGGGAGCGCGCCATGCCGTGCGCGCGGGCGCGCGGGGCCTCGTGGTCTCCAACCACGGAGGGCGACAGCTCGATCTCGCCCCGCCGAGCCTGAGCGCCCTGCCCGCGATCGTCCACGCGGTCGGGAGCCGGGCGGAGGTCTACCTGGACGGGGGCGTCCGACGCGGCAGCGATGCCCTGGTCGCCCTCGCGCTCGGCGCGCGGGCCGTCGGGATCGGGCGCCCGGTCCTCTGGGCGCTGGCCTGCGGCGGGCGCGCCGGCGTCCGACGCTACCTAGGCATGTTCGGCACCGAGCTCGCCAACTCGATGCTGCTCGCCGGACGCGCGTCGATCTCCGAGGTCGACCGCCGCCTGGTCGAGCCCGCCCCGCGGGGCTAGCACCCTCGCCCGCGGGGAGGGCTATTCGCCGAAGCGGCGGCGCCGGAGCTGGAACGTCCGGATCGCGCGGAGGAACTCGAGGCGGGTCAGGCCGGGCCAGAGGACGTCCGAGAAGTACAGCTCGCTGTAGGCCGACTGCCACAGGAGGAAGTTGGAGATCCGCTCCTCGCCGCTGGTCCGCAGGATGAGGTCGGGGTCCGGAAGGTCCGCGGTGTAGAGGTGCTGGGCGACCTTGGCCGAGTCGATCTCCTCGGGCTGGAGCGTCCCGGCGCGCACCTCGCGGGCGAGCTCCCGGATCGCCTGGACGATCTCGTCGCGGCCCCCGTAGCCGAGCGCGACGTTGTAGCGGTAGGCGTCGTAGCCGCTCGTTGCGGACTCGGCGATGTCGACCGCCTCCCGCACCGGGGCCGGAAGGAGCGCGCGGTTGCCGATCACCCGCACCCGGATCCGGTGGCGGTGCACGCGTTCGTCCGTCGCGATGTCGCGCAGCGCCCGGTCGAAGAGCGCCATCAGCCCGTCCAGCTCCTCGGCCGGGCGGACGAGGTTCTCGGTCGAGAGCGCGTAGACCGTCAGGATGCGGATCTCGAGCTCGAGGCACCAGTTGAGCAGCTCCTCGAGCGTGTCGCGGCCCCGGGCGTGGCCGTCCTGGACCCCCAGTCCGTGCGAGCGGGCGAACCGGCGGTTGCCGTCCATGATGATCGCGAGATGACGGGGCACCGGCTCGGTCCGGACGAGCTCGAGCAGCCGCTTCTCGGTGAGGCCGCGCAGCGCGTCCCCGACGAGCGACGAGAGCGGGACCGGCCTCGTCTTGCCGTTGCGCGGCTCCGCCGGTGGCACGGCGGGCCGAGCCCCGCAGAGAGGATAACCCGCGCGGGGTCCTCAGGGGGGCGGAGCGCCCTGGTCGGGAGTTCCGGCCCGGAGGGTCGCCTCCGGACGTTCGAACCCGAGTCCCAGGCTCGACAGACCTAGATCCTGGACCACTAGACTACCAGGGCACGCCCCGCGGTCTATCCGCTCCCCGCTATGAGCCTTGTCGGCCCGCGACGCGCGCCCGCGCGCGCGTCCGAGCGGCCTTCCGCCTCCGCGGCGGACGCCCGCGTTGCGCGTGGACCCCGACGTTTTTGTAGGCGCGCGGGCGACCTCGGCTCGCGTTCGGCGGTGGGAGCAGCGATGAGCGCAGCGATGGGCTGGTTCGCGACCGTGGTGGCCGTTCTCGGCCTGGTCGTCGCGCTCCACCACCTCGGGGTCGACGTCAGTTCGAACGTCGGGGCGGTCGTGCGCGACGCGGAACTCTTTCTCGGCCAGCCCCTCCTCCCGTCGTAGGGAGGCGGGGCCCGGCCCGCGACCGGGCGGTGAGGCGCCCGGCGAGCGCGCGCGGGCGGACCACGCCGTCCGGGGTGACGAAACCGCTGACGTAGCGTGCCGGCGTGACGTCGAACGCCGGGTTCCGCGCCCGGCTCGACCTCGGCGCGAGGCGTCGCCCGGCGAGCGCGAGCACCTCCTCGGCGTCCCGCTCCTCGACCGGGATCGCGCGGCCGTCCGGACGCGCGACGTCGAACGTCGTCCACGGTGCCGCGACGTAGAACGGCACGCCGTTCTCGTGCGCGACGACCGCCTTCTCGTAGGTGCCGATCTTGTTCGCGAAGTCGCCGTTCCGCGCGATCCGGTCGGCGCCCACGATCACGGCATCGACGTCGCCTCGACGGAGGAAGTGGCCCGCGGCGTTGTCGGCGATCACCGCGTGCGGGATGTGCTCGCGGGCGAGCTCCCAGGCCGTGAGGCGGGCCCCCTGCAGCAAGGGCCGGGTCTCGTCCACGTAGACGAACAGGTCGGCCCCTCGGTCGTGCGCGACCCGGATCGGAGCGAGGGCCGTCCCCCACTCCACCGTTGCGAGGGCACCGGCGTTGCAGTGCGTGAGGACGCCGTGCGCCCTTCGCAGCAGCGGGGCGCCGGCGACCCCGATGCGGCGGCACTCCTCAACGACCCGCGCGCGGTAGGCGTCGGCCGCCGCCAACGCGTCCTCGCCCGAGGCGAGCGCGCGTCGGACCTCGCCGATCCCGACGAACAGGTCGACCGCGGTCGGCCGCGTCGCGCCGAGGAGCTTGGCGGCGCGATCCGGGCTCATCCCGCGGCGCGCGGCGATCGCCATGCCGTAGGCGCCTGCGACGCCGATCGCGGGAGCGCCCCGCACGGCCAGCGTGCGGATCGCCTCCGCGACCTCGGCGACCGAGCGGAGCCGGCGCACGACGGTGCGCCCCGGCAGTTCGCGCTGATCGAGGATCGCGAGGGCCCCGTGGTCCCACCAGAGCGCGCGGACCGGCACGGCCCTTCCTAGGCGTCGAACGTGTGAAGGAGACTGAGCCAGGGAGCGTCGACCACCCGCGTCCCGGCGAGCGCCTCGTCGAACGGCACGCCGACCACGCTCGGGCCCCGCAGAACGGCGACCTGGCCGAAGCGCCCGGCGACCGCGAGATCGACGGCGCCGGCGCCGAGCCGGCTCGCCAGGATGCGGTCGAAGAGCTCGGGGGGCCCTCCCCGCTGGATGTGGCCGATCTGGGCGCTCCGGGTCTCGGCGCCGGTCGCCGCCCCGATGCGTCGCGCCAGCTCCGCGCCGACGCCCCGCTCCCCGAGCAGCTCGTGACCGAACTGATCCTGCGCCCCGGCGGTCCCCTTCACGAGCCCGAGGTCGACGCCCTCGCTCGTGACGACCAGGGCGTAGCGGCGCGCCGCCAGCGCCCGTCGGACCTTCGCCATCAGCGCCGCTTCGTCGTACGGCTCCTCGGGCAACAGCGTCGCGTCCGCCCCTCCGGCGAGCCCCGTCGCCATCGCGACCCAGCCGGCATTGCGGCCCATCACCTCGAGGACGATCGCCCGGTGGTGGCTGGCCGCCGTGTCGCGCAGGCGCTCCAGCGCGTCGACGGCCACGGCCGCGGCCGAGTGGAAGCCGAACGTCCAGTCGGTGCCCCCGACGTCGTTGTCCATCGTCTTCGGAACGCCGACGACCGGCCGCCCGCGTCGATGCAGCTCGCGGGCGGCGCTGAGCGTGTCGTCCCCGCCGATCGCGATGAGGGCGTTCAGGCCGTGGCGAGCCAGCGTCGCGAGGACCTTCTCGGCGTCCGGCTCCTTCGCGAACGGGTTCGTCCGAGAGGTCCCGAGGACCGTTCCGCCGCGCGCCTCGAGGCCCTGGACGTCGTCGACCGAAAGCGGCCGGCTCTGATCGTCGCGCAGGCCCTTCCAGCCGTCCAGGAAACCGATCGTGGCGTGGCCGTTGGCGGCGGCCCGGCGCACCACGGCCCGGATCGCCGGGTTGAGACCCGGGCAGTCCCCCCCGCCGGTGAGGACCCCGAACCTCACGAGGCGACCTCGAGGTAGCCCCGCGGGGCGGTGGAGAGCATCTCGTAGCCGCTCTTCGTGACGACGACGTCGTCCTCGATGCGGACCCCCCCACGTCCGGGAAGGTAGATCCCCGGTTCGACGGTGAAGACCATCCCCTCCTCGAGGGGATCGTCGACCTTCGGCCCGTAGTACCAGCCGTCGTGCACGGCGAGCCCGATCGAGTGCCCGACGTTGTGGATGAGACGGCCCTTGAACGGGGAGGCGTCGATCACCGCGGCCGCGGCGTTGTGGATCTCCCGGGCCGGCACGCCGGGCCGGATCTTCGCGAACGCCGCGTCCTGCGCGCGCTCGACGGTCTCGTGCGCGGCTTTGAGCTCGGCGTCCGCGGGCCCGAACCGGAACGAGCGCGTGATGTCGCTCGCGTACCGGCGGTAGTAGGCCCCGTAGTCGCAGACGATCGACGACCCCGGCTCGAGCCGCGTCGCGTCGGGGGCATAGTGCGGCTCGGCCCCGTGCGCGCCGAAGCCGACGATCGTCGCGAAGGAGCGCCCGCTCGCGCCGAGGCGATGCATCCGGTACTCGATCTCCGCCGCCAGGTCGTTCTCGGTGATCCCGCGCTTCAGCATTCCGGGGATCTCCCGACCGACCTTGGAGCCGATCTCGGCGGCCTTGCGCAGCCGTTCGATCTCGGCGGGCTCCTTGACCGAGCGTACCTTGCGGATCGCCGCCGAGGCGTCGACCCACTGCGTTCCGGGAAGCGCGGTGTGCAGGCGGGTGAACCATCCGTGCGTCAGCTCCGCGAAGTTGAGGGCGACCGTCTTGGCGCCGTGGAGCTCCTTCGCGAGGACGGCATCCGCGGACTCGCGGTCCACGGCGTGGACCCGCACCGCCGCGTCGGACTTCGCCGCCTCGTCGGCGCTCTGGCGCTCGAGGGCGGAGGTGAACAGGTCGATCTGGCCGTCGCGGTGGGCGAGGGCGACCGACCCCTCGAACAGCCCCCCGGGCACGTCGAAGAAGTAGAAGAACGACTGGTCGAGATGCGGGTCGACCGAGTTCGCGATCAGCAGCGCTTCGACCGAATCGCCCAGCCCAGCGAAGACCCGACGCACCCGTTCCTTCATCGGCGCCGTCAACGGCGCCGAGGTTTCAAGGTTTACGCCGCCGGCGGGGTTCCGGGGTCGGCCTCGGGCCCGGGCGGCGGGACAGCGCCGGCCGCGGCGCGCTGATCCTTCCAGGAGAGGATCGGCTCGCGCGCGGCGCGGACCTCGTCGATCCGGCCCACCGCGCACGCCGTCGGCGCCGCCCGCAGGTGTTCCGGAGTGTCGTCGAGGGCCCGCTCCACCGCGGCGGCGAACTCGTCCAGCGCGCGCGGGCTCTCGGTCTCGGGCAGCTCGATCATCAACGCTTCCTCGACGAGCATCGGGAAGTAGATCGTCGGGGCGTGGATCCCTTCGTCCAGCAGGCGCTTAGCGAGATCGAGCGTCCGGACCCCGCGTTCCTTGAGCGGCACGCCCGAGAGGACGAACTCGTGCTTGACGAGCGGCCGGAACGGGCGGGGAAGGCGCCGACCGAGCCGGGCCGCGACGTAGTTCGCGTTCAGCACCGAGCGCCGCGCGATGTGGCGCAGCCCCTCCTCGCCGTGCGCGACGATGAACGCGTAGGCGCGCAGGTCGAGCCCAAAGTTCCCGTAGGCGGTCTTCACCTTCCCGATCGACTTCGGCCGGTCGTAGTCGAGACGGAACCGCCGGCCCTGCTTCACGACCCGCGGGACCGGTAGGTACGGGGCGAGCGCTTCGGTGGCGCCGAGGACCCCGGCCCCCGGTCCTCCGCCGCCGTGCGGGGTGGCGAAGGTCTTGTGGAGGTTGAGATGCGCGAGGTCGAACCCCATCCGGCCGGGGTGGGTGACGCCGAGGATCGCGTTCAGGTTCGCCCCGTCATAGTAGAGCAGGGCGCCCGCGGCGTGCACCGCCTCGGCGATCTCGAGGATCTCGCTCTCGAAGAGGCCGGCCGTGTTCGGGTTCGTGAGCATGAAGCAGGCCGTGCGGTCCGACAGGGCCGCCCGGAGCGCCGCCAGGTCGACGCAGCCGTCCTTGGAGGGGATCTCCCGCGTGACGAAGCCGGCCATGCTCGCCGACGCCGGGTTCGTCCCGTGCGCGGTATCCGGCAGGAGGACCTCGGTGCGGCGTTCCGCCTCCCCGCGGTCGCGGAAGTGCGCCTTGACCATCAGCAGCGAGGTGTACTCTCCGTGCGCCCCGGCCGCCGGCTGGAGCGAGACCTCCGGAAAGCCGGTGATCTTGCCGAGCAGCCGCTCGAGCCGCCAGGTCAGCTCCAGCGAGCCTTGGACGGTCGACTCCGGCTGGTACGGGTGGATCTGGGCCGCGCCCGCGCGACGCGCCAGCACCTCGGAGACCTTCGGGTTGTACTTCATCGTGCATGAGCCGAGCGGGTACGTGCCCGTGTCGATCCCGAAGTTCATCTGCGACAGCCGAGTGTAGTGCCGCACGACGGTCGGCTCGCTCAGCTCCGGCCAGCGGACCGGCTCCCGCCGGCGGAACCGCTCCGGGACCCCCGGTATCGCCGGGACCGCCTCGACCGGCCGCGGCGGCGCGAGCTCCCAGATTGCCGGCTCCTCCCACCGGGCCTGCCGGTAGCTCATGCTCCGCCTCCCGTCGCGCTCCAGGCCTTCGCCGCGGCCGCGTAGCGGGCGATCTCCTTCTCACCGACCCAGGGGGAAGGAGCGACGAGCAGTCTCTCGGGCGACCGCGCCGCACCGGGGCGGGGGTCCGCGAGAGGGTGCCCGCCGAGGACCCGGCGCCGCCGCAGACGCTCCAGGAACCCCGCGCAGTCGCCGCGGGCGAGCTCGAGGGTGAACTCCCCGAGGTACGGCGATTCGAACCGCGGAGCCTGGAGGCCCCCGAGCGGACCGAGCGCCGTGGCGAGCGTCCGCGCCTTCTCGGCGAGCGACGTCTGGAGCCGGGCGAGCCCGCGAGGGCCGACCACGCTCGCGTAGACGACGAAGGCGAGGGCCATCAACGACTCGTTGGTGCAGATGTTCGAGGTGGCACGGCTCCGGCGGATGTGCTGCTCCCGCGTCTGAAGGGTGAGCGTGAAGGCGGGGCGGCCGTAGGCGTCGACGCTCGCGCCGACGATCCGACCGGGCGCCTGGCGCACGTGCTCCTTTCGGCACGCGAACAGGCCGAGCAGCGGGCCGCCGAAGGAGGGGGCGATGCCGAAGCCCTGACCCTCGCCAACGACGACGTCGGCGCCGTAACTTCCGGGCGGCTCCAGCACCGTCAGGGCCAGCGGGTCGGCCGCGACGACGAACGGCACCTCGCCGAGGATCCCCTTCAGCTCGAAGATCCCCTCGTCCAGGACACCGAAGCCGTTCGGAACGTCGGCGAGCAGCCCGAAGACGTCCTTCGCCGCGACCGCGGCCCGGACGAACTCGAGGTCGAGGCGCCCGGTTCGGGCGTCGTACGGGATCTCCTCGACCACGAGCCCCGGACCGCTCGCGTAGTTCGCGAGGACGCTCTTCTCCTCCCAGGGAAGGCTCGCCGGGACGAGGAACCGCCGGCCCTCGTGCAGCCGCCGGCAGAACAGCAGCGCCTCCCCGGCGGCCGTCGCGCCGTCGTAGAGCGAGGCGTTCGCGACGTCGACACCGGAGAGCTCGACCCACAGGCTCTGGAACTCGAAGAGCGCCCGGAGCATCCCCTGGCTCGCCTCCGCCTGGTAGGGCGTGTAGGAGGTGTAGAACTCGCTCCGGGAGACGATCGCGTCGACGGCCGCCGGTGCGTAGCGAGCGGAGATCCGCCCACCGAGGAACGAGGCGAACCGACCCAGCGGGCGGTTCCGGTCCAGCAGGCGGTCGACCTCGGCGACGACCTCCGGCTCCTCCCGGCTCGCCCCGACGCCGAGGCGGCCGAGACGTGCCTTCTTCGGCACGTCGCGGAACAGTTCGTCCGCGGAGGTGAGGCCCAGCGCCCGGAGCAGGCCGGCCTCTTCCCCCGCCTCGTCCGAGATCCAGCGGACCAACGCCGTCGCCCGAACCCGCCGACCGGAGCCGGGCATATAGGGTTCCTCCGTGCGCGCCGCGGCTTCGCACGGTCCACTCGGGCCGGTCGGGGGCCGGCGCGCCTTCTTCCCCTCCTCTCCTCTTCGCTGTCTCGTGGCGCGCCCGCGACGGACCCCGGCCCGACCTCGGCCCCCCACCGCCGTCCGGGCGGACGGATCGATCACGCAGGAGCTCCTCGAGCTCGCTTTCCACCGGGCGTCGCTGGTCAATCCCCACGGAGCGACCAAGCCCGAGCGCGATCGCCGGCGGGCGACCCTGAAGGTGATCCGGGCGGCGGCGACGATCGGGCGGCACCTGCGCCTGGAGGTCCGCGGGCTGCGACCCCCGGCGCTCGGCGATTTCGAAGGGGAGCTCGTCGCCCGCGCGTTCGGGCCCGGGCGACTCGAGCGCAGTCGCCTGCGGCTGCACCGCGCGGAGGAGCGGATCCGACGGGCCGCCCAGGAGGCGGAGCGGGAGATCGGTCGCGCCGACGGCCCGGACCCGATCGGCTCGGAGGTCCGTCGATTCTACGGGCGCATGGCCAGCTTCGTGCGCGAGATCGAGCCGGACCTCCGGCGGCTGCGCGAGATCCGGGCCTACCTCAAGGCGCGTCCCAGCGTCGACCCGAGCACCCCGCGCCTCGTGGTCGCCGGTTTCCCGAACGTCGGGAAATCGTCCCTCGTCGCCCAGCTCTCCAGTGCGCGACCGAAGATCGCCGACTACCCGTTCACGACGGTCGCGCTGGCCCTCGGCCATGCGGACCTCGGCTTCGACCGCCTTCAGGTGCTCGACACCCCCGGGGTGCTCGGCCGCCGGGACCGCGCGAACCCGGCCGAGACGGAGGCGGAGGCGGCCGTGACACGGGCGGCGAGCGTCGTCCTCTTCGTGCTCGACCCGAGCGAGAGCTCCGGCTACCCGATCGCCGAGCAGGAGGGGCTGCTCGAGCGCTGGCGGACCGAGTTCCCGTCCCTTCCGATCGTGGCGGTCGAGACGAAGTCCGATCTTGCCCGACGGCCGACCCCGCATCTCCAGGTCTCCGCGAAGACCGGGGAGGGGCTCGACCTGTTGTGGGCCGAGCTTCGACGACGGTTCCGTCCCCGCGGGGAGCTCCCGCCGGTTCAGGAGGCGATCGAGGCCCCTCCGACGCCCGCGGAGGAGCGTGCTCGCCGCCGCTCCGGCCGACGGGCTATGTAGGCGGGCCCCATCCCGCGTTTGATGGCCTGGCGCCCCACGGGTGTGAAAGAGAGCGACCTGGCGGAGGCGAGCCTGCGCGGCGCCGTCGCCGGCGCGCTGCCGGTCGTCCTCGTGCGCCTCGCGGGAACGATCCACGCGGTCGCCGGAGCCTGTCCGCACATCGGGGGCGATCTGGCGGACGGCACGCTGGAGCTCGGAAAGCTGACCTGCCCGCTCCACGGGGCGACGTTCGACATCGTCAGCGGCGCCGTCCGGGCCGATCCATTCGGCGTGGTCCCGCCCGAAGGGGGCGTGGAGCCGCTCCCGCGCTACCCGGTACGCGTCGTCGACGGCGAGATCCAGGTCGACGCGCCGGACGGCTAGGCCCCGCGCCCGCGCCGCTACAGCGAGAACGGCTTGCCGTTCGCCGGGAGCACGACCTCGCAGGAAGGGGCGAGCGCGTCCCGCAGCGCCTCGCGATGGTCGCCGTGCATCAGCACGACCGTCTTCGCCCGCGTCCGCTGGGCGAGCCGAACGAGGTCCGAGTGGCCCGCGTGCGCGCTGAAGTCGTACTTCTGCACTTCGGCGGCGGGACGGACGGTCGTCTCATCGATGGTCAGCGTTCCTTCGTCCATCAGCTGCCGGCCGTTGGAGCCCTCGACCTGGAAGCCGGTGAGCAGGATCGAGCAGCGCGCGTCCCGGTACAACTCCCCGACGTAGTAGAGGACCGGTCCGCCGTCCAGCATGCCCCCGGTCGTGACGATGACGTCCGCGTCCTGCAGCGCGTGGCGGCGCTCGCTGGAGTGCTCGATCACGTGGACCCCCTCGAGCGCCTGGCGGAATCGCCGCGCGTCCGCGAGATACTCCGGGGCCGCCAGGTAGATCTCGTCGACCGCGCGGGCCATCCCGTCCAGGTACGTCGTGAAGCCGGAGTGGGCGAGGGTCATCAGGACCTCCTGGGCGCGCCCGACCGCGAAGGCGGGCACGATCGCCTTGCCGCCCCGCTCGACCGTCTCCGCGACCTTGTCGCGGAAGCGGCGCTCGGTCTCGCGGCGGTCCGGGTGCTCGCGGCCCGCGTAGGTCGACTCCATCACGAGCACGTCGCACTCCAGCGGCTCGGCCCCCCCGACGAGGTGGGTCGGGATCGTCTGCAGGTCGCCCGTGAAGAGCACGTCCTTCTCGCCGCGGTACAGCATCATCGCCGCCCCGGGGATGTGCCCGGCCGGCGTCAGCTCGACCTCGATGCCGCGGTGACGGAACGTGCCGTGCCGGTCGACGGCCGTCACCCGGGCGTGGAGCGCGTGGATATCGCCGGGGGAATACGGCGGGAGGTAGCCCTCCAGGCGGGCGACCTTGAGGGCGTCCTTCGTCAGCAGGTCGGCGACGGCGACCGTCACCGGCGTCGCGACCAGGCGGCTCTTCGGAAGACGGCTGAGGAGCGGCGTCATCCCCGAGTGGTCGAGGTGCGCGTGCGAGAGGAAGGCGACGTCGACGTTCGTCGGGGCCGGTCGGGGGTACGTCGGGGGGTCGGTCGGGGTGAGGCCGTAGTCGAAGAGAAGCGTCCGGCCCTGGTCCCGGACGACGAGACCCAGGGAGCCGACCTCGGAGGCGCCCCCCAGGAAGCGAAGCTCCATCGCGCCGCCGTGCGCCTCCGCCACATAACGGTGGCCGCCGGCGGAGCTGGCGACCCGTCCCCTTTTGGCCTCGGTCCGGCTCCTCGCCCTCGTGACGGTCCCCGTCGGCCGCGACCTGGAGGTCCTCTACCGTCTGGGGCTGGCCGTCGAGCGCGCCGCGCGCGAGAACGGCCGATCGCCGCACCGCGCCGACGTCGTCGCGATGGGGGCGAGCGGGACGCCGACCGAGGAGCTCGACCGCATCGCCGAGGCGGCGATCCTGCACGCGCTCGAGGTCGAGGGGGTCGACTGGAACGTCGTTTCGGAGGAGGTCGGCCGGGTCGACCGGGGCGGGGACCGGACCCTCGTCGTCGATCCGATCGACGGGACGGCGAACGCGATGCGGAACCTGCCGTTCTCGACGGTCTCGCTCGCCCTCGGGCGCGACGACCTCGATGGGATCGAGCTCGGCCTGGTCCGCGACCTCGTGCGCGGCACGACGTACTCGGCGGCCCGCGGCGCGGGCGCGTTCCGCGATGGGCGGCCGATCCACACCCGGGCCTGGCCGGGGCGGGGCGAGCTCGTGCTGGTGAACCTCGGCCGCTGGGCGAGCCCGCGCGCCGCCCGGCTGGTCGGGGAGGTCCGACGGGTCCGAGCGCTCGGCTGCGCCTCCCTCGAGCTGTGCCTCGTGGCGGAGGGGGCGGCCGACGCCTACCTCTTCGAGAACTCCGAGGCGGAGCGCAACCTGCGCGCGACGGACATCGCCGCCGGCTACCGGATCCTGCTGGAGGCGGGCGGCGGGCTGAGCGACGGTCGCGCGGCGCCGCTCGGCCGGCTGCCCCTCGACCTGCGGGAGCGGACCTCGGTGCTCGCGTGGGGCGACGCCCGCTTCGGTAAGCAGCTCCAGGACGGGGGGTCGTCGTGAGGCTCGGGCTCCACGCCAACCCGAAGAAGCCGGTCGCCGTGGAGCTCGCCCGACGCGTACTCGCGCTCGTCGGCGACCGGGCGACCGTCGTCCTCTCCGAGGAGCTTTCCGCGGTGGATCCCGGGCGGCCGCACGAGTCCTGGGCGAGCCTGGCCGCGGACCTCCTCCTCGTCATCGGCGGCGACGGGACGTTCCTGCACGCCCTGCGAAACACCGCGCTGCCGATCGCGCCCGTCAACGCCGGCACGCTCGGCGTTCTCGCCGAGGTGAACGGGCGGCGCCCCGGGGAGCTCGAGTCCGCCGTGGAACGGCTCCTCGCCGGCCGCTACTTCCTCGAGGAGCGAACGAAGCTCGCCGCGGAGATCGACGGGCGGCTCCTGCCGGACGCCGCCAACGAGTACGTCGTGCACGCCACCCGGGTCGGCCGGATGGGCCGGTTCGAGCTGACGTTCGACGGGCAGCCGGCCGGCACGATCCGCGCCGACGGTCTGATCGTGGCGACCCCGACCGGCTCGACGGCCTACGCCCTCAGCTCCGCGGGACCGATCGTCGAGCCGGAGGTCGACGGCGTGGTCCTGACGGCGATCGCCCCGTTCCGCGCCGAGGCCCGGGCGGTCGTCTTCAGCGCGCTCCGCACGCTGCGCATTCGCTCGCTGGACGGGGCCCCGGTCGTGGTCCTCGCCGACGGCGAGGGCGAGACGCCGCTCGGCCCGCACGGGACGGTCACGATCTACCGCTCGCCGCGACGGGCGTCGCTCGTCCGCTTCGGCGCCTCGTTCTTCGACCGGCTGCGCGGCAAGCGGATCCTGCCGTGGAGCGGGGAGGCGGAGCCGGGGAGCGATGCCGTTCTTCCGCCCCCACCGTAAGCGCGCCGCCGGAGGCGCCCCGCTCGGGGCGACGCCGACGGCGATCACGCGGCGAGCCCTCGACAGCGCGCTCGCGAGCGGCGCGTCGGCCTACCCGAACGAGTTCGGGGGAGTCCTGCGCGCCGACCCCCCGGGGGTGATCTCCGAGCTGCTGCTCGTGCCGGGGACGACCGCCGGACGCCGGCACGCGAACTTCCGTCTCTACATGCTGCCGGCCGACCTGACGGTCGTCGGCACGGTCCACTCGCACCCGTCCGGGGCGCTCCACCCTTCGGACGCCGACCTGGCCCTCTTCCGCAACTGGGGCCGCCGCCACCTCATTCTCGGCGCGCCGTTCGGCGTCGGCTCCTGGCGGGCGTACGACGGGAACGGTCGCGAGACGACCCTGGAGGTCCGGGGTCCCCGGGGGACCGGCGCGAACTCGAGCGAGCGACTACCGACCTACGCCCCGCGCGGCCCGACGGCCGCCGCTCCGCCGCCGCTCGACGATGAGGCGTAGCGCCGGGGCGCCTACTCGCGCACCGGGATCGTCGGCACCGGCAGGTGGTCGGGGTTGAGGTTCGGGTCGACGATCGCGCGGCCCTGCCGCTGCGCGGGGCTCAGCAGCCCGTGGGTCTTCGCCATCCCCTCGAGGAATCCGATGAACCCGCGGAACGCCGTGCGGTAGAGCTGGGTGTGGTTCCCCTCCCAGTCGAAGAAGTCGGCGAGCATCCGCTTGGACTGCCGCAGCCCGTGCGTCAGCGCGCGCTTGAGCAGCTCCTCCTGCAGCGGCGAGAGCCGGTCCCGCCGGAACCAGTCCTTCGACTTCAGGTGCCCGAGCGGGACGAAGAACATCGGCACGAGCAGGCCCTTGAAGTCCCAGAGATCGTCGATGAGGTCGATCGTCCGGGCGACGTCCTCCTCGGTCTCCTGCGGGAGTCCGACGATGAACGTGCACGCCGGATAGACGTGGTTGTCGTTCATCAGGCCGGCCGCCTGCACGACGAGCTCCGGCCACTGCGACGCCTTGAACGGGGCGACCTTGCCCGGCATCGCCGCGGTGATCATGCGGGGCGAGCCGGTCTCGACGCCGACCTCGACCCCCCACCAGGCCTGCTTCTCGTCGATGAGGATCTCGGCGCACTTGGCCAGCAGCTTCGGCTTGGTCATCAGGCTCGCGATCGCGACGTGGCTCCAGCCGACCTGCTCGTAGTAGCGCTTGGCGAGCGCGAGCAGCGGCAGCAGCTTGTCCTCGTGCGGCATGACGTTCGGGCTGCCGTAGAAGTAGACGTCGTCCGAGTGCAGGAGCCCCTTGCGCACGCCGATGGCGGCGTTGACCTTGAGCTCCTCCTCGATCTTGGAGAGCGGGTACCAGCGCGTCGGCCGGGTCGTCACCGAGCAGAACGAGCAGCCGCGGCAGCAGCCGCGCCCGATCTCGATGAGGCCGTTGACGCTCGGGTAGTGGATCGAGCTGATCTGCTCGACCTTCGGCGCCTCCTTGGGGGTGAGGACGACGTGCGGGGGCAGGAACTCGTCGCGGAGCGCCTTCCCGACGATCTCGCGCACGAAGAGGTCGCTCTCGCCCTCGACGACGGTGTCGATCCCGCCGATCGAGTCGACGAAATCCTGGATCCACGTGAGCTTCGCCCGGGTCGCGGGCGCGAGCTGCCAGGCGCACGGTCCGCCGGCGATGATCTTCATGCCGCGCCGGCGCGCCTCGACGACCGCCGGCTGGCTGAGCATCCGCTTGAAGTTCACGCAATTGAGCGTCTCCTTGTGCATCACGCCGCCGAACGTCGAGCTCGGCGGGTTCAGGCCGAAGTAGTCGTGGCCCGAGACCAGGAGGACCTTCGCCTCGCCCGGCATGTACTTGTCGAGGTGGCCGGGGTGGACGATGCGGGCGTCGAACCCGCCGTCGATGAGGGACGCCTCGATCTTCCGCATCCCGTACGGCGCCTGACGCGGGTAGCCGTGCTCGTCGACCGGCATCGGAGGGTAGAACAGGCGCCGGTAGACCGCCTCCGGGAAGATGTAGGCCGGCGTCGTCGTGCCGAACCCCAGGAACTCCTTCCCGTGGTGGTTGCTCATCATCGTCCAGTCGCAGGTGATCACGACCTCGGGCACGATCTCGAACCTCCCCGAACGGGCGGGGCGACCTCGAGCACGAAGCGGAGGGTTTTAATGCCTACCCCCGGGGGGCGACCCCCCGCCGGCCGCCGAGCTACTCGAGGTCGATCTCGTCGTCGTCCCGCGGGAGCGCTCCGTCCATCGCCTCGTCCGGCTCCTCGGCCGGCTCGTCGCCCCCGCCCTCGCGGAAGGCCGGGTCGCGCTGGAGCAGGTGGACCCGCACGCAGTCGCGGTGGGCCGGGCGACCGTTCCACGAGCTCGTCTCCTCCGGAGCGCCCAGCGGCTCCTTGCAGAGCGAGCAGATCTCGGGGGGCGCGGCGATCCACGAGATCCGGCGCGGTGGGGCGGTCATGCGGACCGGCCCGGATGAGCGCCCGGGTCTCCTTTACCTTTCGCCCGGCGGCCGCCCGGGCCGACGGGCTCCGGTGAGGTTCGGGCGGCCCGGTCGGGGCGGGGCGACGCGCTGACATAATCCCCGGGACCTCGGTCCGGGCCGATGGAGACGCTCGTGGAGCTCCGACGCCGGCGCCTCGCGCTCGGCATCCCGCTCGGGGAGCTCGCCCGCGCGATCGGGCGGAGCACGGCGACGCTGTCACGGATCGAGCGGGGCCGGATCCGTCCGTCCTACGACCTCGTGCAGCAGATCGTCGCCTACCTCGCCGAGCGTGAGGCGGTCGCGAGCCCGCACCTCCAGACGAAGGAGGTGCTCCGTCGACCGTTGATCACCGTCGAGGCGTCCGCCTCGCTGGCGGACGCGAGCCGCCGGCTCGACTCGGGCGGGTTCTCCCAGCTGCCGGTCGTCGAGGAAGGCCGGGTCGTCGGGGCGGTCTCCGAGGGCGCGGTCCTCCGGGCGCTGCAGAACACGGCCTCGCGGCGGATCCGCGTGCGGGACATCCTGGAGCCCGCCTATCCGATCGTCGACGAGGCGTTCCCCGCCGAGCTGCTGCCGGCGCTGCTGGCGCGCTATCCAGCGGTGCTCGTCGCGACCCATGGGGTGCCGGACGGGATCGTGACCAAGGCCGACCTCATCCGGGGCCTGCGGGGCGTCGCCCTCCGCCGGCCGGGGTCGGGCTAGGCCCCGCGGGGAACCGGCGTCCGGACCGCCGCCAGTACCGCCTCCACCGCGGCGTCCGCCGCGAGCCGGCCTACCCGGTCCGCGAGCGCGCCGGGCCACGGTTCGCGCGGGGCGGTGGAACGCTCCGCCGTGGCCACGCCGAAGACGCAGTCGCCGTC
>JASHTI010000033.1 GCA_030040625.1 Thermoplasmata archaeon | reverse complement strand
CATGAACTCCCGGGCCCGCGCGAAGTCCTCCCACTCCGTCCGGCACACGACCTGGCCGGGGCGCTCCGTATCGCGGAAGATCCGGGTGCCGCAGGCGCCGAGCGATCGGCGGGTCGCCACGTGCTCTGGCATGACGCAGAGCGACTGCGGGTAATCCTGGACCTTCAGGCGCACCAGAACGAAACGCATGCGAGCCGAGACCGCCCCGCTGGGAAGCGTCCTTTTGTCGAGCCCGCGAAGGCGCCGAGGATGCCGGCGAGACCCGACGGCCGGCCTACCCCGACCAAGCGTTTTGCCCCCGGCCCCGATTCCGGTGACACCCTCCCGGCGATGCCGAGCGATCCCTCGAAGCCGCTGCGCATCCGAGCCGCCGAGAGGGGAGACCTGCCCGCGCTGCTGCGGTGCCTCGCTGAGGCGTTCGGGCCGTACCAGGACCGCTACACTCCGGAAGCCTACCGACACACCGTCCTCGACGAGGGACTTGGGCTCGACCGCCTCGCCTCGATGCGAGTGCTCGTGGCCGTGGACACGGGCGATCGCGTGGTCGGCACGCTCTCCTGGGCCCGCCGCTCTCCGGATACCGGCCACCTCCGCGGGATGGCCGTCCTTCCGGCAATGCAGGGTGCCGGCGTGGCCCAATCGTTGCTGGATGCCGCGCTTCAGGAGCTCCGGGAGGCTGGCTACCGGAGGGTCACCCTTCGAACGACCGATCCGCTCCTTCGGGCGGTCCGTTTCTACGAGAAGAACGGGTTCCGGCCGTCCGGCACCACCGCCGACTTCCACGGCATGACGGTCACCGAGCGGATCCGAACGCTCGAGCCGAAACCCCCGACGACGCCGACGGCAGCCGGCGACCGGCGGCGCGCTCGGGGACCGGGCTGATGTAGTCGGGCTCCACGCGCCGGGGGACCGAGAGATGCCCGCGTCCGATCCAGGGTTCAGTACCCCCACGATGGCGGAGTCCGGCTCTCCGCTCCGGGTCCTGCGCAACCCGAACTTCCGGCGCCTGTGGGTCGGTTCCGTGACCTCCGCGGCCGGGACCGCGATCAGCGGCATCATCCTGACGTGGCTCGTGTACACGACCACACACTCGGCGCTCGATATCTCACTCCTCGGCATCGTACAGTTCCTCCCGACGCTCGGGTTCGGGCTGGTGGCCGGCGCCCTCATCGACCGCCTGGATCGGCGTCGCCTGATGCTGACCTGCGATGTCGCCCGGGCGATCTGCTTCGGGGCGCTCGCCGCCCTGGTCCTGCTCTACGGTGTCCACCTCGAGCTCCTCCTCGTGATCGTCTTCGCCGTCGCCACGTTCAGCACGATCTTCCGACCGGCGACGAACGCCGCGGTGCCCCGGCTCCTGGAGGCGCGCGACCTGGCCGACGGCAACGGCCTCCTGCAGGGCGGCAGCACCATCGCTCAATTCGTGGGGAGCCCGGTCGGCGGGCTGGTACTGCTGACGATCGGCGCCGCGGCCGGTCTTGCGCTGAACGCCCTGACCTTCGCGATCTCGGGCACGATGATCTTCCTGATGGTGATCCCGCTCGGGGCGCACCGTCCGGCCGGGGCCGATGCGAAGCGGGGGTCGATCCTGGGCGAGGTCCGGGACGGGCTGCGCTTCGTCCGGACCCAGCGGGCGCTCCTGATCATCACCTTGACGGCGATGGCGGCGAACTTCTTCCTGACGATGTGGGGCGGGTTCACGGTGATCTACGCCGCGGTGCGGCTGCACCAGGGCGCGGCCGGCTTCTCGGTCCTCGTCGCCTCGAGCACCGCCGGCTTCGCGCTCGGGGCGATCATCCCCGGACGGCTGCACATGGACCGCCAGCCGGGCCGGTGGCTGATCCCGACGTGGGGGATCGTCGGCTTGTTCCTGGTCGGGCTGGCGTGGACGACATCGCTCGCGCTCGCCGTCGTGCTCTCCTTCGGCGCCGGGGTCCTGCTGTCGACGGGCAACACCACGTGGCTCTCGGGGGTCCAGCGGACGATCCCGGACGAGTACCTGGGGCGCTACTTCGCCACCGACGAAGCCGGAAGCTTTGCGATGATCCCGGCGGGGCTCGCGATCGGCGGCGTCCTGGTCTTCGAGTTCGGCATCGGTTGGACGTACCTGCTGGCGGGGATCGGTACGCTGGTCGTCAACGTGCCGCTGTTCCTGTCCTCCTCGGTGCGAAGCTGGGGCAGCCCCGCCCCTCCGACCTAGTCCGAACCGCGGCGAGCCGGGGGAGGGCCGGATCCGCCGGCCGGGGCGTCGGCCTCGCCGTCCATCCGCAGCAGCTGCTTGCCGACGTTGGCACCGGCATAGAGCCGGGCGAGGGCCGCGGGAGCGTTCCGCAGGCCGACCACGACATCCTCCTTCGACTTGAGGCGGCCGGAGCGGAGCAAGGGCAGCATCGCCCGGACCGCCTCCGGCAGCCGGGGCAGGTAGTCGCGCGCGAGCAATCCCTCCATCCGGCCGTTCACCATCACTAGGGCGAGCAGGTTCGCCGGGCCCGGGGGCGGCGGGGTCAGAGCGTAATGCGAGGTGCCGCCGCAGAGCACCACGCGACCCTTCGAACGGAGCCGCTCGAGGGCGAGGTCGAGCGTCGGCCCGCCGTCGTTGTCGAAGAAGATGTCGATGCCGTCCGGACAGAGCTCCCGCAGGCGAGCGCCGACGTCCTCGCGCCGGTGGTCGATCGTTCCGTCGACCCCCGCCTCCGTTCGAAGCCAGTCGCACTTCGCCGGGCCCCCCGCGATGCCGATCACCCGAAGCCCCTGGAGCTTCGCGAGCTGGACCGCGATCGAGCCCACACCCCCTGCGGCGCCCGAGATGACGAACGTCTCACCCGGCGTCGGGCGTGCGACCTCGGTGACCCCGAAGTAGGCCGCCAACCCGGTCAGCCCCAGCGCCCCGAGGGCCCAGCTCGGAGTGACCCCCTCCGGGACGCGGTAGGCGGGGGCGAACCCGGTCCCATCGGTGACCGTGTAATCCTCCCAGCCTGCCTGGCTGTGAATGACGTCCCCGGCCTGGAACCCCGGGTGGCGGGACTCGACGACCTCGGAGATCGCGAGGCCACGCATCACGTCGCCCGGAGGGATCGCGCCGGATTCTGCATCCGTCGACTCGCCCCGGCCGAGTAGAAAGCGCTGCGTGGGGTCGAAGGAGTACCACCGGTTGCGGACCAGGAGCTCGCCCTCGCCGGGGCTCGGGACGGGACCCTCCACCCATCGGAAGTTCGCGTCGGAGAGCTCCGAGCCGGCGGGCTTGGCGATCAGCCAGCGTCGGTTGGTCTTGTCCGGCATGGAAGTTGGGCGCCGGGCGCACGGCCCGGGCGGCCCAAGGCATCGGGCCCGAGATAACCCCCTCCGGGCGCCGGGCCCCGGGCGCTCGGGGCCCGGGCGGCCAACGGGGCCCCTAGGACCGCCCGGCCTCTCAGGGTAGGTAGAGACCCTCGCTCTTGGAGGCGAGCCACAGCGAGTACGAGCCGATGGGAGGATCCACGTCCATCTGCCACAGTAGCGCGTTCAGTTCGCCCCGGTGCTGGAACTCCTCTTCGACCATGTGCCAGAGAAGGTCCCCGATCACGACGGTCGACGGAGCGCCCGTCCGCCCGGACGCATCCGGGAAGTGGCAGACCAGCGCGCGGGCGAGGTCGGCGGGGCCCAGGGACGCGAGGAATTCGTCGACCTTGCCCTGCACCGCCACGGTGTGCTCCCGGAGCTGCGCCTCCGTGAGCTGGCGGGCCGGGAGCTCGCGCTGAAGCGCCTCCCCCGCCCGGTCCTGCGGCACCAGCTCGAACCAGTACGTCAACGCGTCGAGGACGTGGGCGTAGACCTCCTGGAGCGACGGATACGAGGCGCCGCGGTCCTTCAGGCGTTCGGAGGGAGGGAGCGACAGCAGGCACTCCAGGTACCGCTTCCGTACCTCGGCGTTGAACCGGTAGAACGTGCGGATCGTCTCGATCTCGCTCATCGCGCGGCGTGGACTCCCGAGGGACTTAGCTCCGCGGGCGGGGTGGTGAAACAGGGCCTCGGCATTGCCGCCGTCGCCCGGGGCCCATGCGCCGGGCCCGGAGCGTCGTTCCTTCGCGCCCTGACAATATCCAAATACCCAGCGCGAGTGCGACGGCGAGGGAGGGGAAATGGAGCCGACGTCATCCTCGACGGGGGCTGCGGCGTCCGCGGTCGGGCCGGCGTCGGAGTCGGTAAACTCGTGGCGGCTCGGCGGGGGAGTCGCGGCGCTGTCGGCGTTCGTGACCCTAGCGCTCACCACGCTCGTTCCGTGGTGGGTCATCGTGGACCCCACGGACGTGGGATTCAGCTTCTACCTGACGGACACGCTTCGGCTGGTCTCGATCTCGTCGTTCACCCGGGCCTCGCTTGCCTACGAGTCGGCGGGGATGGTCTGGATCGGCCTCCTGTACGCATGCCTCCTGGCGCTGGTCCTGGTCGCGCTCGCGGTATCCCTCGTGGCCGGCCTCCTCGGGGTATTCGCTGCCCTCGGGCGCATCCGACGGCCCTACTGGATCAAGGGACTCCGCACCCTGCTGATCATCGGCCTGGTGCTGGCGCTCGCGGCGACCATCGCGGGACCGGTCGCCCAGCCGGCCGCCTTTGCCCACGAGAAGAGCTCCGTGGTCAATGTCTGCATGTTGAATCCGGGGGGCCGGTCCCCCTGCACCACCTTCTGGGGGTCGGTCAATGTGTCGGGGACCCTCTACACTTGGGGGCCGTCGCTCGGATGGTTCCTCGCGGTCGCCTCCACCATCCTGCTCTTCGTAGCCCTGTTCTGCTGGTGGCAGGGTCGATCGCGGACCGGGACCACGACCCTAGCCGCTCCGGAATCCGTGGCCTCTCCTCCGGCGTGGGCCGAAGGGACCGGTCCCACCCCTCCGCCGTAGCGAAATCTGTGCACGGCCGGCGCCCGGCCCTGCCCAGGAGGAGCCCGCCTCCTCGCGTTCTCCAGGTCCTGACGGAGAGGCTGGCCTCCTCGAATCGGGTCGACCGGGCCTGCGCTTGGAGACGGGTAACCCGAAACGGTCTGCCGCTGGTCGAGCCCGGCCCTCGAGGGAAGCTCCGCGTGACGTTCATCTGGAGGCCCCCTAGGACGGCCACCGATCCCTCGCTCTACACCCCGATCGCGGACCTCGCGCGCGGCGAAACCGCGCTGATCCCGCTGGGCGGAGCCGGGATCTGGTACCGGACCTTCACGCTCCCCGCCGCTGCGAGAGCGCTCTACGCGTTCTCTCCGCGTCCGCCCCCCGGCTCGAAGGGGGGAGCGCGCTCGTGGCCGGAGTACTTCCGGACCCTCTCGGCGGACCCGTATCAGAAGGGGCACCTCACCGTGGCCAAGGACCCCGATGACCCCGGGGATGCCCGCGTGGGGGTCTCGGTCCTCTCCCTTCCGGGGGCGCGGCCCAGCCGCTGGACGCGCGCCGCACCTCCCAACTATTGGCGGGTGCACCGGGAACGGATCGGGAGCCGGTACGCCGGCGGGACCCGACTGGTCTGGACCTACGTGCCACGGGGCCTGCCTCGGGGGACCGAGCGAGCCAACCTACTCGTCGTTCTGGACGGGGTGACCTACACCAGCGCCGTTCCGACTCCGAGGATAGTCCAGAACCTGGTTCGCGCACAGCAGATGCGGCCCACGATCGTGGTGGCCGTCAATTCCGCTCTCGGAGCCCGGGAGGCAGAGCTGGCGCACAACCCGGCGTACGTCCGATTCCTCGCCGAGGAGCTGGTCCCCTCTGTGCAGAGACGTTGGCATGTCGGGACCGAGCCGCGACGGACGGCGATCGTCGGATCGAGCCTTGGAGGGCTGACGGCGGCGTATGCGGCGGTCGCCTACCCCCACGTCTTCGGCGGTGTGGTGGCGCAGTCCGGCGCCTTCCTCTGGTCCGGCTCCGGACGGATGGACGGACCGGCGACGCTGCTCGACGAGTATCGACGGGCGCCGAGAGGACCCGCTCGGTTCTACCTCAACGCCGGCACCTTCGAGGGGACCAGATTCCCGGGGACGAGGATGTCGCTCCTAACTTCGGTGCGAGCGTTCCGACGTGTGCTACGGACGAAGGGTTACCCCGTGACGTACTTCGAGTTCGAGGGCGGGCACGACTATGCCTGGTGGGCCGCAACGCTCGGGGACGGAGTCCGGTCGGTGATGAGCGGGGCACGCTAGCCGGCACGGTGCGCAACACCTGTT
>JASHTI010000032.1 GCA_030040625.1 Thermoplasmata archaeon | reverse complement strand
AAGACCTCGCCGACCTGTTCGCGATGTCCTCCGAGCCAGTCGATGTTGCCGAGATTAGAGCGCTACTGGCGAGGGTAATCAACCCACCCCTCAGGCGACGCTTGGAGGAGGAGACGCGCCGCCTCGAGGGGCGCAAGATTCTTTCGGAGTCGCAATCGGCCAGATTTCTAAGCTCGACGACAGAGACGGCACTGAGGTCGTGGGGCCGCTTCAAGCGTACGTTTTCTCAGATCGTGTCGCCGGAACTGGAGCGAGCCGCGAAGCGATAGGCCCTGTGATTCGACTAGGCTGGCGATAGGCGCACTAAGTCGGACCGGGAGACTCGCGAGATGCAGCTGCGATTGCAGCCCGTCGGCGTCACCGACTGATCGCCGTCCCTACTTCGCTCACGGGGGGAGCTTGGGTCAGATCACCTCGCCGTCGGCGAACGGGATCACCTTACCGCAGAGGGTGTTGGAGTCGCTCTTTGAGGAGGCCCGCCCGCTGGTTCCCGTGCCGATGCAGGACGTCCTCGCGAGCGTGTGCCTGCTCGCGTATCGGCGGTAAACCGTCCGCGGCGAGGACCACGACTGCGCGCCACGAACGCGAAGGCATCGGGCAGCCGCGGGGGCCGTGCTCGGCGGAGGCCCTTTTGACCCGGGGCCGCTCGCCGGGCTCGAAGCTCCGCCTATCGTCAGGGTCGGCCGGCCCGAGGCTGACGCCGGCCCCGGCACGACCCGCGGGCGGAGTCGACATGTAGATGTCTACAGATGTGTAGACTGTGGCGTCTCGAACGGTCTCCCTAGAGCGGTCCGCCTACGAGCGCGTCCGACTGGCCAAGCGCGAGGGCGAGAGCTTCACCGACACGATCAACCGTCTCCTGACCGAGAGCCGACCGTCCTTCTCCCGACTGGCCGGGGTGCTGAGCCGGCCGGACGCGGCGTCGGTCCAGGAGCACCTTCGGCGCATGCGGAGCCTCGAGCTTCCGGCCGAACGACTCCGGTTCGCCACGTTGCGGAGGGCGGGCCATCGGCGTAACCCTTGACTCGAGCGTCCTGGTCGACGTGCTGGCAGGTGATCGCCGGACGCTGGCGGAGGTCGACCCGCTGGAGTCCCGCGGATTGGTGCCGGTGCTAAGCGCCGTAGCTGTTTTCGATGTGCTGTCGGGCGTGGAGTTCACGCGGTCCCGTGCGGAACGTGCGCGGGTCGAGGTGTTGCTCCGGCAGATCCCGATCGAGTCGTTCGATCGGGATGCGGCGCGCAGGTCCGGGGAGCTTCGCGCCGAGCTGCAGCGGATGGGAAGGACCCCGGGGGCTCCCGACGTGATGATCGCCGGGCATGCCCTCTCGGCGGGTCACACTCTGATGACCCGGGACCGCGCCCTGGCCGAGGCGGGCGCGTTGCTGGGTCTCTCCGTAGTGGCGATCTAGCGACACTCCGGAGCGGCGCGGAGGCTCCGCGTTCAGCCCCTTAGCGCGCGGGTGACGGAGTCGCGGGCGGCCCGGCGTTAGCCGACGGTACTCGGGTCCCCACCGGGATCTCGGGAGACCCCGCAGGTCGCGGCGTGCTTGGACAACAGGGCCTGGGTCGGGAACGTCGCGCCGCAGGCGCAGGTGAAGGTTCCGGGCATTGCCCCGCCGCACCGCACGCGCGGCACTTCAGGCCTTCCCCCGGGCCGTCGCGGGCGGACCGCCTGCCGACTCCCATGGGAATCTCGGCCGACGGGCTCGGGACCCTCCCGCGGTCGACCGGCCGGGGTTCAATCGGGACGCCCGGACCGACCCGGGCGTCCACGCTCCCGCTGCCGACGCAACAGGTCCTGGACCCGGGGATCCTTCCTTCCTTCGGCATAGAGCGGGGAGTAAAGAAGCTCAAGGAGAGGGAGCACGCCGCGACGCAGCGCCTCCTCCATCGACGCCACGAACGCGTCGCGGTCGCCCAGCGCGTACTGCAGGAAGCCGATGTGGAAGACGACGTTGTCGCCGTGCCGCTGCCGCTCCTGGAGCTGCTCGATCAGCCGGCGGGCGGTCGCCGGCTCTCCCCTCCGGACGGCGAGCCATCCCCGAAAATCCAGCGTCCATGGACTGTCGGGACGGATCCGCTCCAGCTCGCGGATCGACACCTCGGCCTTCGCGAGGTCCCCCTTCCCGAGGTAGTGCTCCGCGAGGTGCGCGTTGGTACGGAACTGGATCCGGAACTTCGTCGCCTCCCAGAACGCGAGCGCGTCGGCCTCCCGACCGGCGTACGCCAGGGCCCGACCCAGGAACGAGAGGACGTTGATGTCCTCTGGATCCAGCCCCCGAGCGGCTTCCAGGAGGCGGATCGCCTCGGGGAGATTGCCGTCGCCCGCGGCCAGCTGGGCCAACCAGCGGTACGGGTCCGCGAGGCTAGGATTGAGCTGCATGGCGCGATGGGCCTCCCGCTCGCACTCGACGAAGCGGTCCGAGCCGAGGTAGAATCCCGCCAGGAGCGAGTGCGCCTCCGCGATCCCGTCATCGAGCTCGATCGCCTGAAGCACCTCCCGCTCGGCGCGATCCTCCGCCTCGCGGAAGTTGATCGACCCCTCCGTCGCGAGCCAGAGCAGCGTCTCGGCGACGCCGACGCGGGCCCGCGCGAACCGGGGGTCCCGGGCGACGGCGCGCTCGAAGAGCGCCAGCGCCGCCCGGATCGCCTCGGTCGACCCTTTCGCACCGAAGAGCTGCCGGCCGTGCAGGAACAGCGAGTACGCCTCCATGTCGGCCGTTTCGGCCGGCGCGGGGGCCGGGACGGGAGCGGCCGCGCGCGCCGCACCGGTGAGGTGCGACGTCACCGAGCGCGCGATCTGGCCGGCGATGTCGTCCTGGATGGCGAAGATGTCGTCGAACGGGCGGTCGTAGCGCATCGACCAGATGTTCGCCTCGGAGCGGGCGTCGACCAGCTGGACGGCGATGCGGACGCGGTTGCCCGACTTGCGGACGCTCCCCTCGAGCGCCACCCCCACGCCGAGCTCCTCGCCGACCTCGCGGATCGACTTCGCGGAGCCCTTGTAGCGCTGGACCGAGGTCCGGGCGATCACTCGGACCTCCGGCACCTGGGCCGTCCGCGAGATCAGCTCGTCGGTCAGCCCGTCCGCGAAGAACGCATCCTCGGGCTCCGCGCTGAGGTTCGCGAGAGGGAGCACGGCGAGCCGCAGGGGTCCCGGGGCCGCGGCGGGCTCCGGGGGCCTCCCGGTCGCGGGCGGAGCGCCCGTGGCGACCCGATAGATCGTGACCGGTTCCTGGACGTTCTTGAGCGTCCGCTCGCCGACCTTCTCGAAGACGAGGGGGAGCTTGTTCCGGACCTGCTGGTAGACGGTTCCCGAGAGGCTGACCCCTCCCGGTTCGGCGAGCGGCTCGATCCGGGAGGCAACGTTCACCGCATCGCCGAGCACGTCGCCGTCCTCCTCGACGATGTCCCCGGAGTGGATCCCGATCCGCAGCTCCCACCGGTCCTCCGGTCCGGCGGTGGAGTTCCGGTGAGCGATCGTCCGCTGGATCTCCACGGCGCAGCGGACGGACTCCACCGCGCTCCGGAACTCCACGAGGAAGCCGTCTCCGAGCGACTTCACCTCGTGGCCCCCGAAGGCCGAGAAGATCGGGCGCACGAGCTCCTGATGCTCGCGGCGGATGCGCAGCGCCGCCTCCTCGTCGCGCTGGCCCAGCCGCGTGAAGCCGACGAGGTCGGTGAACATGATCGCCGCGAGCCGCCGCGTCGAGCGCACGGCGTTGAGACGGCGGGCCGAGGATTAAGGCCGCGGGTGTCGCCGGGGGACCGGGGGGTCGCACCTCCCTCGAGCACCGGGGTGCGGGACGGCGGACCCGGGGCCCGGCCGCCGACCGTTCCAGCACCTCCCCGCCGACCCCATAACGCGCGAGGGGGCTCGGCCCCGCATGGCCCGCAGACCCGCGCGTCCCGAGAAGGGGGCCACGACGGTGCTGTTCATCGCCGGCTTCGGCCCGATCGTGGCGGAACCGACCGCGAGCCGACGTCTCTACCTCGAGACCCTCGGCCTCGACTTCGGCGACCCGGCCGAGGAGTACCTGCACACCGAGAAGCTGGACGGGGCTCGGGCGTTCGGCCTCTGGCCGCTGACGCAGGCGGCGGAGTCCTGCTTCGGCCGTAAGGACTGGCCGAAGGAGCTGCCCACCCCTCAGGCGTGGCTCGAGTTCGACGTCGACGACGTCGATCGAGTGAGCACGCTCCTCGAGGAGCGGGGCTATCGGCTGCTCGTCAAGAGCCGCAAGGAGCCGTGGGGGCAGACCGTCACCCGATTCCTGTCACCCGAAGGGCTGCTCGTCGGGGTCACGCATACGCCATGGATGCGAAAGGGCTAGGAGCCGCCATGGCGGAGCGGGCGCCCGACCGGCCCCGGCGGCGGTCGCTATCCGTCTCGGGGGCTGGGCCGGGCGCTGGGGGCGGCGATCTATGGTCTCCACGATCGACCTGATGGATTTCGTGCACGAGCTCCGGGAGGAGTTCTTCGAGTGCGCGGCCAAGCTCGGCTGGAAGGAGTTCACGAAGGATCGGGGGGTGAGCATGCACTCGTTCCGCGACGTCTTCCTTCATCTCGCGTACGTCGAGGAGCAGCACGTGACCGAGTTCTGCGAGGGCCACCTCACCCCCTGGATGCCCGAGGTCATGCACATCCCCCAGGACCAGTTCCAGAGCATCGCCGCCGTGCGGAAGCGGCTGAAGGAGGTCCGCGCCATGGGCGACCGCCGGTTCCGGCGCTGGAACACCCCGGCCCAGCTCGCCCGGCCGGCCGTCTGGATCGCCTCCAAGCGGTACCCGCTCAAGCTCTCGCGGGACTCGGCGCTCGCCCAGTGCCTGACCGAGCATCTGCTCCACCTGGGCGAGGTGGAGGCGATGCTCTGGCAGCTGGACATCGAACCGCCCTCCACGTTCTGGATCATGCGGCGCGTGCTGCACGGAAAGTGGCCGCCCCCGAGCTCGGCGCTCGTCGGGGGCCGCCTGCTACCGGAGAGCCCGGGGGCGCCCCGCCCCGCACGCAGCGGACCGCGCACCCGCCCGGGCGGCGCCCGCCCTCGACGTGCCGCGCG
>JASHTI010000031.1 GCA_030040625.1 Thermoplasmata archaeon | reverse complement strand
CGGGCGCGGAGGGATTTGAACCCTCGACCCCCGGGTTAGGAACCCGGTGCTCTGTCCAGGCTAAGCAACGCGCCCCGGCGTCGATTCGATCTCCCGCCATATCAGCGCTTCCCCGGTCGCCGGGAGGGAAGCCGCCCGGCCGTACGCCGGCCGGCTCAGGGCCGATCGGCGGTCCCCTTCGGGGCGTCGAGAACGAGCCGGTCGTAGCGGTGGTCGACGACCGCCTGGAACGTCGCGGCCGGTTCCTGCAGGATCTCGATCCCCTCCAGGTACTCGCGCATCGTCGGGAGCACCGGGCGGCGCGCGCCGTCGGCCTCGCTGGGCGTCGCCGCCGTGCCCCCGAGCGCCCCGAACAGCCAGCGGTCCGGGCCCGTGACGAACAGGAACGGGTAGACCCGGGACTCCCGGCTCAGCGTGGCGAACAGCTCCTCCGGACGTGCGCCGGAGCGGGGCGTCCCGGTCACGAGGACGACCTGGTCCGCCGCCCGGCCCTGGTACGACGGGAGACGGCTCGGGTCGAGGATCGTGCGGTGCATGATCCAGCCGCGCTGGAGCAGTCGCCGCTGGGAGAACGGGAGGCCGAGCGGACCGACGAGGTGGCCGCCCTGGCCCGGCTCGCCGGCGGCGAACGGCCGCCGGATCAGCTCCGTCGCCGCCCACCACTGATGACCGGTGAGGCTGGGGTCGATCGGCTCGTCCCGTTCGTTGAGGAGACCCCCGCCGAGCCCGTGGGGGTAGGCGAGCGTGCCATCGAAGCCGGCGACATGGCACCAGAGCCCCTCGTAGTCGAAGTAGACGGGGATCGTCGGACCCTCGGTCCGTACCGTGACGGACCACGGATGCGGGGCGAGCTTGTCGGACTCCAGGCGGCCGACGAGCTTCTCCATCTCGTTCGGCCGGCGGTGCATGGTCACGCTGAGCACGATCTGGCGGCCGCGGCGCACGACCACGGTCCCGGGTTCCTGCGCGAGCCGCCGCAGGAGATCCTCGGAGCGGTCGGCGTACGGCCGCGCCACGACGAACGTGACGCACGGCCGACCGATCGCCGCCGGGTGGGGCACGTAGCGGTCCCGGATCCAGCCTTCGTCGTACGCCCGGCGGCGGATCGCGTGGTACGTCGAGCGCGGGACGCGGATCAGCTGCAGCCGCTCGCGCTCGCGGTCCGATCGCGCGGCGAGGAGGACCGCGATGACCCGGGCCTCCGCCTCGGTCAGCCCGCGCACCGGCGAGCCTCCGCCCGGCTGCGACGCCATAGCATGGGGTCCAGCGGGGGCGGCGACCCCCGAAACCTCGCTTTATGAAGAGGGCGGAATCTCATCGCGTCCGGAGAAGATCGTCGGGAGATGAGGTCGCACACGACCCCGAAGGTCATCGCCACCGCGGTGACAGTGGCGGTCTCCTTCTTGACGGTTGGCGTCCCCGGCGTGGCGGGAGCGCACCCGACCGCCGCGGTCGCCGACGACGCCGGCAGCGTCCTCTGGGCGTACGGCGGGCTGCGGAGCATCGCCCCCCACGGTCAGGGCCTCACCTACGGCTGGAGCGCCTCGGCGACGTTCGGCTTCGCCGTCGTGCTCTCCCAGGCGAGCGGGTCGGACGGCAGCTACGGCGTCACGGCGAACCGGACGATGGGGCTGATCCTGAGCGCGGAGTTCTGCCGACCGAGCTGTGCGCACCCGCTGGCCTACGCACAGGTCTACTACCACGCCTGGGAGTCGGAGCACGCGGCGCTGGTCCTCAATTCGACGGCCTCGGTGATGGTCGGCGGGGACGCCGTTCCGGCCGTCGGTCTCTACAGCTCCAACATCACGGTCAGCGTCGGGATCGTCGCCTCGACCACGCTCTACGCCGCCGGGGTGAACGTCGGCAGCCGGAGCCTCAGCGTCTCGGTCGCCGGTGACTCCGCGAGCGTCTTCGGGCCCTCGCTGGGACTCCTCCCGCTCACCCTCAGCCCCGGCGAGTCCTGGAGCTCCGCGAGCGGGTTCACGGAGGCCGGCTCCGCCGCTTGGAAGATCGTTCAGGACGGCCGGGGTGCCCTCGCTCTGGCCCCGGGGGTCCACAACCGCAGCGGTCAGATCTCGTTCAACAGCACCTCCGGCTCCGTCGGTCTTACCGGCGAGTTTGCCGGGACGACGATCACCCTCGGGGGGACGACCTACGACGCGGTCAACCTCACCGTCAGTGGGCCGTACCGTCTCCGTGAAGGTTTCCTCCTGATCCCCTCGGGCTCGGACCTGTTCAGCGGCACGGCGCCGTCCTGGCTCAGCTCCAACTCCACAACGCCGGCGGGCTCGGCGGCCGTCTCGCAGGCCAGTGTCGACGTGACGCCGAGCGTCGTCGGCTCCACGCACCTCGGTTTCGCCGCCTCCGAGCTCCTGTGGAGCGCGGGGGCCGCGAACCCCGAGACCGCGGCGCTCCTGCTGCCGAGCGCGGGGGCCACGCCCGGCTTCACGCCCAGCGTGACGCCGGCACCCTCGGCGGCCAACTCCACGAGCGTGCAGGGCCGTCCCGAGTCGGTGGCCGATGCGACGACCGACCAGAGCTGCCTTGCCCAGGGGGCCGGCTGCCCGACCGCCGGGCCGCGGCACGGTCTCCTCGGTCTCTTCGTGGTGGCGGGCGGAGCCGCCGTGGTCGCCGTCCTGGTCGCGGTCGTCGTCGCCGAGCGACGCCGTATGCCTCCCGCGGCCTATCCCAACGCCGCGCTCTACCCGCCCGGAGCCCCGGCCGGCAGTGCGGCCGCCGCCTCGGGGCGGAGGACGGCGCCGGTCCCGCCGCCGGCCGAGGACGACCCGCTTCGCCACCTCTGGTGAGCCCCCTGCGGGGCCGGCCCTCCGCGGATCGGCTCAGCTCGGCGGCGGCGCGAGGTGGAGCTCCGCCTTCACCCAGACCACGAGGAGCAGCGCGCCGACGAGCAGGAAGAAGATCACCCCGAGGATCGCCCAGACGAGGAGCTGATCGCGCAGGGCCCGGTACATGCGGTCGGCGGCGAGGCGCTGGAACCGGGGAAGCTCCCGCCAGAGCAGATAGTTCACTGCGGCCGACAGCAGGCAGTAGACCGCGACGACGATCGCACCGGCGCCGCGGCCCAGCACGACGTCCAGGATCGTGAACGCCAGGAACAGGAGGGCGAGCAGTCCGGCGAGGATCGCGATCAGGAGCGCGAAGCTCTTGCTGATCGAGAGCAGGACGCGGATCGACTCGTCCGACGGCGCGCTCGCCTCGGTGGGCGCGGCGGCGACGCCGACGGCCGCCGGAGGGGTTGCGGACACCGTCTTCCTCCTCGCCTTCCGAGCGCGGCCGGCGTCTTAAGCGGCCCGGCGCGGTGGCGGGACCGCCGGGGTCGCGGCGACCGGGTAGCGGAGCAGCGCGGCGACGCCGCCGAACGCCCGCGAGAGCATCTCCCCTTCCTCGCTCTCCGTGGAGACGAGCCGGGCGCGCGCTCCGGAGTCGGCGGCGCGGCGGAACAGGCTCTCCACGTAGTCCTCGCGGGAGAGCTCGGCGAGCGGGCCGCCTCCGCACGCCGGGCAGGGGGCCGTGGTTCCCTGCTCCAGCTCTTCGTCGCTGAGCGTGCGGTTGAACTCGCGCTGGCAGGCGCCGCAGCGGTAACGGACGAGGTGCCTCCGCAGGCCGTCCGACACCAGCAGGGTGTCCACGGCCCCGAGCTCCAGCGCGTGGGCGACGTCGCGCTCGCCGTAGGCGGCCAGGCCGGTCTCGGCCTTGCGGATCTCGGCGAGCAGCCGCTGGATCAGCCGCTTCTCCTCGGTGAGCTCCAGCCCGTGGAGCGTCTGGGTCGCCTTCTCGACGAGCTCCTTCAGCCCGTGCTCGTCGGTGTAGCCGGTGTCGAAGAGCGGCTGCACGACCTTCTGCTGCAGCTCGTAGTGCAGGAACCCCTCCTTGTAGAAGAACTCCTTCGTCGCTCCGGGCCCGCCGAGCAGGATCCCCTTGAGCTGGTCGAGCTTCGGCAGGAACAGCTCGCCGGACATCTCGGCGACCTTGACGAAGAACTCGTGGGCGGCGTGCTCGATCATCCGCTCGAAACGGTGGGCCGACTGGCCGCCGCGGCCGTGCTTGCTGGGGACCTGCGACTGGCGGTTCCGGAGCGCCTCGACGCGCTTGCCCCGCAGGAAGCCAAGCGTCACCTCCGCGCGGTCGACGACGATGAGCCCCCAGAGGTCCGGCTCATGGACCATCGAGAGGAGCGGGTCGAGGAAGAACGTCGAGTCGCATCGGTACAGGTAGGTGTTCAGCGGCTCCGGCGGCTCGACGATGAACGTCACCGCCTCCGACTTGTCGGCCCCGACCGCCTTGCTGCCGACGAAGAACGCGACCCCGTTCGCCGGCGCCTCCCGGTAGGCGCGCACGCGACCCATCAGCGATTCGATCGCCCACATCACGTTCTTCCGGGTCGTCCGGCTCTTGATGTTCGAGCTCTGCGCGTACTCGTTCCGCAGGTAGCCGATCACGTCGCTGATCAGCTTGCCCGGCGGGACGTAGAGGCTGATCAGCTCGGTCGCGCGCCCTCGGACCGCGGAGATCTCACCGAGCTTGCGCTGGAAGGAGTACCGCGCGAGCTGCACGTCGGGGGCCGGGTCCGTCACGACGCCCACCCCCGGTACGGAAGCCGACGGGGTTGCGCCCGGCGGCGCCCGTGCCCCGGGCGGCGGAGTCAGAGCAGGCGGCGGACGTGCTCGTCGATGACCTCTTCGGGGTACGCCCCGACGATCCGGTCGACGAGCTTGCCCTGCTTGTAGAACAGCAGGGTCGGGATGCTCATGATGCCCAGGGCGCCGGCCTTCTCCCCGTTGTCGTCGGAGTTCATCTTCCCGAAGCTGACCTTCTCCTTGTACTTCTCGCTGAGACGGTCCACGATCGGCGAGACGACCCGGCAGGGCCCGCACCACGGGGCCCAGACGTCGACGACGACCGCGTTGGTTCCGCTGGTGAACTTGTCGAACTCGCCGCTCCCGATCTCGCGCACCGGCATGGAAAGCTCCGTACCGTTCGAGGGGGCTCGAGTATTAAAAAACTCGATGTC
>JASHTI010000030.1 GCA_030040625.1 Thermoplasmata archaeon | reverse complement strand
GGTCCGGGTCGGGTTGCTGGTCCGGCCGTAGACGTAGCCCTGATTGCGGTTGGGCGCCGCCTGGCGGAAGGTGCTGGAGAGGTAGATCGGGGTGTTCACGGCACCGGTGAGCGGGTCCGGCGGCTGGGCGTCGTGGATGATCCGGGTCCTAAGCCGCATGGGGACCCCCTTCCTCCGTGAGGAAGCCGACCAGGTCGTGGCGGGTCAGCACCCCGAGGACGGTGCGGTCCTTCGGGGAGCGCACGAGAACGGCCCGCTCCTCGCGGAGCCGCCGCAGCACCTCCCCGAGCGGGGTCGCCGCGCTCACCTCGGGCAGCGGCGGCCCGAGGACGGCCCCCGCCGAGCGGTCCAGGACGGTGGCGTCCTCCAGGCCGCGCCGGAGGATCTCGTCCTCCTGGACGCTGCCGATGTTCTCGTCGCCCCGGAGCACGGGCGCCTGCGAGATGCCGTGGGCGCGCAGCCGACCTAGCGCGTCGCGGAGGACGGTCGTCGGCTCCACGGCGACGAGCGCCGGGGTCGTCGACTTGCGCCCGACGAGGTCGCCGGCGGTCGCGCCGGCCTCGAGGAACCCCTTCTCGCGCATCCAGTCGTCGGAGTAGAACTTCGAAAGATAACGGTCCCCTGAGTCCGGGAGGATCACCAGGACCTTGGCCCCCTCCGGAAGGGGCCGCTTCTCGAGCCACCGGAGCGCGCCGGCGACCGCCGATCCCGACGAGCCGCCGACGAACAACCCCTCCTCGCGGGCGAGCCGGCGCGCCATCGCGAACGACTCGCGGTCGTTCACCTCGACGAACTCGTCCATGACCTTGAAGTCGATCGTCCGGGGCACCACGTCCTCGCCGATCCCCTCGACCAGGTACGGGACCGCCGTCGCCGCCGGCCCGGCCCGGAACGCCGCCGCGAGGACCGAGCCGACCGGGTCGACGGCGACGACCCGCACGTCCGGCCGGTGCTCCTTCAGATAGCGCCCGACGCCGCTCATCGTCCCCCCCGTGCCGACGGTGCCGACGACCGCCGCGGGCCCGTCGCCGAGCTGCCGGGCGATCTCCGGCCCGGTGCTGCGGTAGTGGGCCCCCGGGTTGCCGGCGTTCGCGTACTGGTCCGGGTGGTAGGCCCCCGGCGTCTCGCGTGCGATGCGGGCGGCGACCGAGTAGTGGCTCATCGGGTGGTCCGGCGGGACGCCCGCCGGAGTGACGACGACCCGGGCCCCGTACGCACGAAGGAGCCGGATCTTCTCCGAGCTCATCTTGTCCGGAATCACGACCGTCAAGCGGTAGCCGCGGACCGCCGCGATGAGCGCGAGGCCCACGCCGGTGTTGCCGCTGGAGGCCTCGACGATCGTCCCGCCCGGCCGGAGGCGGCCGTCGCGCTCGGCCTCGGCGATCATCGACGCTCCGATACGGTCCTTCACCGAGCCGCCCGGGTTCAGGAACTCGAGCTTCGCGAGCAGGCGGTAGGGGAGGCCGGATCCGACCCGGTGCAGCGGGATCGCGGGCGTCTCGCCGACGAGGTCGAGGATGCTCGCCGGATCCGATCGGCCCCCGACCATGGCCCCCGAGAACCGGGGGTCGCAAGTTAACGCTGTCGCGGGCGCTCTCGGCGCCCGGCTCCCGCGGACCGCCCCCGGGACCCCGTCGATTCGTACTGGTTCGTTCGTGTCCGACCGTGCGCTTAAGGCGAGCCGGCCGCCTTCGTCCCACCGGTCCGGCCCGTGCTCGGCGCTCTCGAGACAGAGGTGCTGCTCGCCCTCCGCGAGCTCGACGAGGCCCCGGCCCGCGGGGTCCGGCGAGCGCTGGAGCGGCGGGGGACCCGGGTCGCCTACACCACCGTCGCCACCATCCTCTCGCGCCTCTACTCGAAGGGGTTCGTCCGGCGTCGCCGCGAGGCGTGCCAGGGGGGCGAGCGCTACGTCTACCGGCCCGCGGAGGTGGAGGAGAAATACCTCAAGAACATCCTCCGCGGCGTCGTCGCGATGTTCGGTCCGGCGGGCGTGGTCCACCTGAACGAGGAGATCGCGAAGCTGAACCCCTCCGAGGAGAAGGCGCTGCGTCGCCGCCTCGGGCTCGGCTAGTCGACGCCTCCGATGTCGGACGCAGGGCCGGAGCGCGCGGGAACGGTCGGGGCGAGGCCGGAAGGCCCGCCGGAGTCCCCCGTCAGCGACCGCCGGACGCTCACGCTCTACCGGGTCGCCGTCAGCGTCGTCGCGGCCTGGTCGCTGCTGGCCACGACCCTGGTCGTCTGGTGCCTCGCCGAGGGCGGCCTCGCCGCCGGCTTCGACCTCCTCCGTGCCCCGACGCTGCTGCTCTCCAGTCGCGCCACGGGAGTCTGGGCGATCGGCGCGGTGGGAGCGCTCGCGCTGTTCGTGCTGGCGTTCGTCCTGTGCCAGATGGTCGGCCGGGGCCTGCTGCGCCTCCTTTCCCCGCGCCCGATCCCGTGGCCCGCCGCGCTGCCGCGCCCGCCCGTGCCGGTTCGCCTGCTCGCCTTCCGCTCCGCGCGGCCGGACGCGTTCACCTTCACGCTCCTCTTCCCGTCGCGTCGCCTGCCGTGGCGGCGCGCGGAGGTGATCCTCGTCTCCGAGACGTTGATCGCCGCGCTGGCCCCGGAGGAGATCGAGGCGGTCGTCGCCCACGAGCTCGCCCACGTGCAGGCGTTCGACGGCCGGTACCTCACGTTCCTCCGAACGTTCGCCCGGCTGATGCGCTGGGACCCGATCCTCGCCGCGGTCGCCGGGCGCCTGACCCGTCGTGAGGAGTTCCGCGCCGACGACGGGGCCATCCAGGTGACCCGCCGGCCCCGGGCGCTGGCCCGCGCGATCTTCAA
>JASHTI010000006.1 GCA_030040625.1 Thermoplasmata archaeon | reverse complement strand
GCAGGACCACAAAAAGAATCCCCTGCCGCCCGGAACGTATCCGTTCACGCTGAAACTGAAGCCGGCGGGTCGGCACGCTGCATCCTTTGACTTCGTGTTAGACAATGGGGGTGGGTCCGACCCGACCTCCCTCCGGGTTCGGCCAGTTCCGTCCAGGGGCCCTTTCGGCGTTGAACTCGCGAAAGAGTGTCAGCCGGAGAGCAGCCCGCCGAAATGAAGCACCCCCTCGGAGGCCCCCTTGAACCCGCCGAATAGAAGCAGAACCCTCGACGCGGGACCTTGGGCTTTTACCCCGAACTCCGTCGCAGAGGGCAGATTAGAATCTCACAACGACAGAACTTCAGGGAACCGGCCACGTCCGCAGTGAGGGTTGGTCGGAATCGGCCAAGTCCCCCGACTTACGGTCGACTCCGTGCCCGTGAATCTCGGGAACGGTGATCTCGATGGGGTAAGCAGCCAGCCTGGCCAAGTGCTCGTTGACTTGCACGTACTTCCTCGAAGGTTGCGCTCGTGCCTCAGTCCACGAGGAGCCTCGCACTTCCACCTGCGTGCTCCGGCACTGGAGGAGACCACGTCGACCCGATCTTGCTCGGGGACCTCTCTGCTGACGCGCAGGGCTCCCAAATCTCACTCTGGCCCTGGTAATCTCGGCCGAGCGCGGCCGAGCCGCGACACCGCGTCTCGAAAGCTCCGGATCTCCTCATCTGACCAACCGTCGAACACCGCGGCCGCGTACAACCCCTGCTCCATGTGCAGCTGAAGGTGCGCCTTCCGTCCCTTGGCGGTGGCCACTACGTGGACGACTCGCCGGTCTCTTGCATCTCGCCGCCGTTCAACGAGACCATCTGACTCGAGCCGGTCGACAAGACCGGTGATGTGCCCTGAAGTCACACCGAGACGGTCGACCAGTTCCCGCTGAGTCGCCCCGCCGGACTCGGTAGCCGAGTGAAGCGCAAAGTGTGCGAGCAGCGGAAGGCCCCTTGCCGAACCTGCCCCGGCTGCCCTCACCATCGCTCGAGAGAACCGTCGTTGCATCTCCGATAGCGTCGACTCGATCAGGGCCTCCCGCGAACGCGTGGTCACAGGTCCGGACATGGCGAGGTTCCGTAAGAAGAGTTGTAGCTAAGTAACTTACCAGTAAGCTACTTAAAACTAAACTTGTTGCCTCGTTCCATGGTGGCGCCTGGCGAATTGCCCAAGTCAGACCGAGGCTGGTTGTTCCGGCGACTTTTCCGCGCGACCACCGTCCTGCGTACGGAATCAATTGCGGAGGGATACCGGGTTATCACGCTCGCCGGCGAGCGGCTGAGGGGAGTGGCCTGGGCCCCTGGACAGAAACTGCAGATTGCGCTCGAAGGGAGCTCCAGTCGGACGTACACACCCATGGGGTGGGACAGTGCTCAGGGCGAGACACGGTTCTTGGCCTTCGTGCACAGTGCGGGTCCCGGAGCACTGTGGGCTTCCCGTGTGAAGCCGGGAGACGAATGCTTCTTCATGGGGCCGAGACGATCATTGGATCTCGGCGGTCTTGGACACCATGTCTTCCTGTTCGGGGACGAGACTTCCATGGGCCTCGCGGTCGCTCTTGGACGTACCCTTCGCCCATCCGACCATGTCGAGTCGGTATTCGAAGTGTCTTCAGCACCAGCGTCCCAACGTGCATGGCATTCCCTCGGACAGGGCGAGGCCGAGTTCATACAACGTCGTGACGACGATGGGCACCTGGAAGAAGTTGGATCTCAGGCCCGAAGGATATTCAACTCAGGCCGTCCCACCGGCTTCGTTCTCACGGGGAAGTCCACCTCCATTCAGTACGTCCTACGACGGTTGAAGGATCTGGGAGCCAAGACCTCTGAACTTAGAGTAAAGGCGTATTGGGCCCCCGGGCGGGCTGGACTCGATTGAACGGCGCGGCGGGCTCAGCCTTCGAATAGAAGCTCACCGGCTGCATGTCATCACAGCTGCTTCACTTCGGCCAATAGACTCCCAAAGCCCCGCGTCGAGGCTTCGGGAATTTAATCACTCTGAGCTGCTTCCTGGGAATTAAACAGGGACGTTGGGAATTTAACCGGCGAGGGTCGGACTCACTGCGTCGGCCCTGACCGCCCTCCTTTGCCAACTCCGGTCATACTGCTCGAGACGACAGGCTGCAGCCCGGTTGTAGCGTATGTGGCGGGAGCGACCCCTAGCCTTCGCAGCCAAATCTCACGGGTCCCCTAGAGGGGCGCCTCGCAAGACCCCTGTTTCCACGCCGTCCCACTTAGGGCTCGAAACGAACCGCCATGTGTCAGCCCATTACAGGGGCTCCCGGACCATCCCGAAGCCAGCCGGCAGGGAAAGAGGAATGGCCGAAGGCCCCCCGGTACGCCCTAAAATCCGAGGCTGTTGAGTACGGTCGGGGAAAGGTTCCATCGGGGGCATGTTGGCCACGCTAGCAGCGCTCGAGCCTGCTCAAGAGTCAAACGATACGCGCGCTGCATGCCCTTGGCCGTTGCCGGATTCGAATTCTTCAGCACGAACCAAATCCCCCATGTGGCCGGCCGTCTGCCGGGGGATACTTCAGACCAGTCCACTGCCTCCGTGTGCAGGGGATATCGAAACAAAATTTGTCGCGGAGTCATCTCCACGCTTCTGACTGATGTGAACTCCAACAGCAAAAAGCCTACTGCCAAAATGGCACTAGCCGGCACTCCATAGTTGATCCAATCCGGGGTCCCCGGAAACTGGTATTGAGCTAGCACGAGAAACGGGATCGAACCGGCGTAACCGATGGCGAGGGCTAGGGGAACCAGCCAGTCGTAACGAGTCACTCCGCGAGTTCGAATCGTAGCCACGGCTTGTGTCGAATCTGTCGCGGTCATGAACTTGGGCTTGGTCATCAGCCGGACTCCGAACAAAGTTGCACTAGATCCCGCCCACCAGCAATGCTACTTACTACGCCAAGTGCCACCCCGATTCCAGCATCCAGCGTGACGAAGGGATCAGTCTCACTCGAGCGAATCCCCCAGAATCCGCAACCTGCCGCCAAAACCCCAAAGAAACACGCTAGCTCTGCCAGGATTGCCTGTCCGACCAGCAACGCGACCGAAGTAGGGAGAATAACGGACAGCAAATATTCGAGGATTACCAGGTTGAGTGCGATCATTGTGAATGCTGCGGCCGCGCCCGCGTTGCTACCGTGGTATCCAGATTCCGACGTCGCGTCGGCTCGCGGGATTTGCGATCCAAACGCCATGAGGGTCGCGCAGAAAATCGAGACTGCTACGGATCGCCCCGTCGCTCTCCGAAATCCCTTCCTTCGCCATGCTGCCCGGTTGGGCGCCACCCGACTTCGAATCCTACCGAGGGTCTGAGTTGTGGACATCCGGTCGCCAGCGGAAGTGGCGCCTTCGAGCCGATCAACCTGCTTTGAAACTCTCGAGACGGCGATGTCGACTGCGCCGGGGTACCCCATCCTCCCTCCAGAGGAAAATGAACACGGCTCTCGGCGCCCTGGCCATCTTGGGGAACTGCAAGAGTTCCCTATTGAAAACCCTTTCTGGCCGCATGCTCAATATCGTTCTCTGGCCTGCCTGCAAAAGGTCTAACCCGGACGTCCGTTCCAAACCCCAGGAGATTGGCGCCGCACTTGGTAACTGTCTTCGAGAGCCTCGACGCGGCGCGCGCGCCAGGCTCGGCCGGTCCGACGGTTCGCCGACCGATCGCCGCGGCGACAAGAGCGGCCAGTATCGCCGCCCCCAGGTAGAGCCCGACCCAGTGGAGGTCGCCCGACACCACCGCCGGGGCCATCGATCGGGCCGGATTGAGAGAGCTTCCGGTCCAGGGCCCGATCATCAGGGTCGAGAGGCCGACGACCGCCGCCGGGAGCAGTAGCTCCAGACGGCGGGCCGGTCGTTCGAGGCCGAAGAGCACCAGGACCGAGAGCACGAGCGCGAGGGTGAACCCGAACTCGAGCGGCACGACCGGCAGCGGCCCGGAAGGCCCCGGTAGGGTCGCCCCTAGGTGACCGGCGCCTCCCAGCAGGGCTCGAACCATCAGGCTCGCCAGGAACGCGCCCGCGAACTGACTGCCGGCGTAGGCCGGCGCTTCGGTGAGCGGGAACCGTCCCGCGGCGGCGACCCCGAGGGTCACCGCGGGGTTCAGGTGGGCGCCGCTGACGAACGCGAAGAGCTGGATCGGGACAGCGACCGCTGCGAACCATGCCAGCGCCAGAGCGGAGCCCGAGGCTCCCCCCTCGCGGGCCCCGAGGACGATCGCTCCCGTGCCGAGCCCCACCAGGAGCGCGGTCCCGATGCACTCGGACCCGCACCGGTACGCGAGGCCGGGACTCACGCCCCGGCACCGGCGGCGAGAAGCTCCCGCCGCAGCTGGCCGACCCGGCTACGGATCTCGTCACGCACGCGACGGAAGCCGTCGTCATCGAGGCGCGCCGGGTCCTCCAGCCCCCAGTCGACGCTGCTACGCGCGTGGAGACGGGCGGGGCAGCTCGCATCGTCGAGGCATCCCATCGTGATGCAGCGGGCCGCCCGGTCGATCGTCGCGTTGTCGAGCAGCCGCGGCGCGTGCGCCGGGATGCGGATCCCGATCTCCGCCAGCATCGGGCCGGTCCGCCGATTCGGGCTGCCGGCGGGACGCGTCCCGGCGGACGCGGCCGTCCACCCCGGAGGAGGATCGGCGTTGAAGATCGCCTCGGCCATGAGCGACCGGCCGGCGTTCCCCACGCAGACGAAGAGGACGGTCCGGGTCACGTCGCGCAGCAGCCGTCGCAGCAGCCGGGCGGGCAGCCCGTCGCCGGGTCGCAGCAGGCTTCGGTCGTCCCAGGTGTCCCCGCCTTGCAGCAGCAGTCGGGCATCGGTTCCTCGACCACTTCAATGAGTGAAGTGGTGATAAGCCGCCGCTACGTACGGGCAGAGTGTCGCAGTGCTGCGAGGGGCCGCTGGAGTGTCCCTGTCCGCCGATCGGCATGATCGACGTGGTCGGCAAGAAGTGGGCCGTGTGCATCGTCGCGCTCCTGGGTCGGTACGGGGCGGTTCGCTTCGGGCCGATCCAGCGATGCCTGTCGGGGGTGAGCCCGGCGACCCTGACGACGACGCTCCGGTCGCTCGAGCGGGCCCGACTGGTCCGACGCACCCCCGTCGACGGTCCGCGAGGGCCCGTACGGGCCTACCGCCTTACGGCGGCCGGACAGGTGCTCTACGAGCGGTTGCTCCCGCTGGCCGGCTGGCTGGCCGCGGCGTCCGCGCCGGTGCGGAGCTCTCCCTGACGCCCCCGGTAGCGCGCCGATGCGCCGGCCCGCTTCGTCCTCGCGCGACCGCCGGCCGGGCACCCCCCCGGCCTTCTGGCCCGCCGACTGGGGCCGCACCGCTAAGTAGGCGGGCCGCTCACTATCGGTCGGCGGAGGCGTCCGCCGGCCGGCTCGCCGGCAAACTGCCCCCGGGGGCCAATGACGCCTACTCCCGAAGAACGGAGTAGGTGCACATGGACGCGACCGCGCAAGTCGTCAATCTGCTGCAGGCGGCGACCGTCCTCCTGCTGGCACCGTTGATCGCGGGGATCGCCGGCCGGTGGAAGGCCTGGACCGAGTCGCGGACCGGACCCTCGATCTTCCAGCCGTACTTCGATCTGCGCAAGTACCTGCGCAAGGAGACGCTCCTGCCGGTCGGCTCGTCGCGGCTCTTCGTCGTCGCTCCGTTCGTCGCGTTTGGCGCCTACCTCACGATCGCGATCGTCGTGCCGGTGATCACGCCGTACCCGATCCCGTTCGCTTCGACCGTCGACTTCCTCGGCGGGGGGCTGCTCTTCGGGCTCGCGGGGATCGTCACGCTGCTCGTCGCCATCGACTCCGGCAGCAACTACGCCGTGCTCGGCGCGAGCCGCACGGTCTCCTTCGCCGCCTTCGCCGAGCCGACGCTGATCATCGTGTTCTTCGCGGTCGCGGTGATCACCGGCACCAACAACCCGTACGTCACGAACAACCTGCTCGCCAGTTCGATGCAGGCCTACCTCTCGCCGACGCACCTGCTCGTCACGGCCGCGTTCTTCCTCCTCCTGCTCGTGGAGACCGGCAAGCTTCCGGTCGAGAGCGCCGGACTGATGGAGTTCGGCATGCTGGAGGACGGCCGGATCTTCGAGCACTCCGGTCGCTTGCTCGGCGTGCTCCGCTGGAACGGCTGGATGAAGCAGTTCCTCCTCTACTCCGTGTTCCTGAACGTCTTCCTGATTCCGTGGGGGATGTTCGCCGCGCCGACGCTCCTGGCGGCGGGCGAGAACATCGGGGTCCTGCTCGCGAAGCTCCTCTTGCTGGTGGCGGTCGTCGTCCTGATCGAGGCGACGCTCGCTAAGGTCCGTCTCTTCAAGATCCGTGACTTCCTCGCGCTCTCGTTCTCGCTCGCGATCCTCTCGATCTTCGCGTTCGTCGTGCTCGGGGTGCCGTAGATGGACACCGCCGCGGAGCTGGTCGCCCTGGTCGGCGTCGGGATCCTGCTGACCGCCCTGTTCCTGCAGTCCGAGTCGTTCGTCGGGCCGCTGGTCCGGGGGATCGCCCTGCAGTCGCTGCTCCTCGGGGTCCTGCTCGGCTGGCTCGCGTGGAGCCAGCGGAGCGTCGACCTGGCGCTGCTCGCCGCGCTCGCCGTCGCGGTCCGGGCGGGCCTGATCCCGTGGGTCCTCGACCGCCAGATCCGTTCGTTCCGGTGGCGTCTGCGCGAGGTCCACGCCGCCCAGCGGGTGACGGGTCACGCGCTGGCGGCCGTGGCCCTTGCGATCATCGCCTGGTTCGTCTTCCAGGAGACGCTCGCGACGATCTTTCCCCAGCCGGGGGGCGCGCTGCCGTTCGTCCTGCTCGTCGAGGGGCTTCTGATGCTCGCGACGCGGGGCAACACGATCGTCCAGGTGATCGGCTACCTCGAGGAGGAGAACGCCGTGGTCTACGCGGGCGCGCTCTTCGCGCCGCACTTCCCCCTCTTCGTTGAGGTCGTGGTCTTCCTGGACGTCCTCGGTGTCGTGCTGGTCGGCGTCATCCTCTCGATCCAGCGCGACGTCACCGGCACGCCCGAGCAGGGCGCGCTGGAGGAGCTCGCCGGATGATCACCTCCGTCCCCCAGGGGGCGATCCTCCTCCTGCTGACCGCGCCCTCGGCGGCCGCGGTCCTCTCGCTCATCCCCTACGCGGGCGTTTCCCGCTCCGCGGCGCGGGCCGGCTCGCTCCTGAGCCTCGGAGCCGCCGTGAGCCTGCTCGTGACGGCGGCCAGCGGCCGCTGGGGGCCGTTCCTGGGGGTCGACGCGCTCAGTGGGATCCTTCTGTTCACGGTGACGAGCATCTTCGCCACCTCCACGTGGTACTCGGAACGGTACCTCCGAACGGTCCACCGGCCGTACCTCACGCCGCAGGTCTACTACGCGCTCCTCTGTGCGTTCGCCTTCACGATGATCGCGGCGCTGCTCTTCACCGATCTCGGACTGATGTGGATCGGCATCGAGGCGACGACCGTCTCGAGCGCGCTGCTCATCGTCCTGGAGCGCCGCCCGACGAGCGTCGAGGCGGCGTGGCGCTACACGCTGATCGCCTCGGCCGGCCTCACGATCGCGCTCTTCGCGCTGCTGCTGCTGTACACCGACACGGGGACGTTGTCGACCTACCGCCTGGCGGCCACCCCCCCGGCGATCACGCTGCCGGTCCTGATGGCCGTCGCGCTCGCCCTCGTCGGCTACGGCACCAAGGTCGGGCTCTTCCCGATGCACACCTGGCTGCCGGACGCCCACTCGGAAGCGCCGTCGCCGATCTCGGCGATGTTCTCCGGCGTGCTGCTGCCGACGGCGCTGTACGCCTTTCTCCGGGTCTACCAGGTCCTCGGCAACCCCGTTCCGGCGGTGATCCGCGACCTGCTCCTGACCTTCGGTCTGGTGACGGCGCTCGTCGGGGCGTTCCTGCTCCAGCGCCAGCGTTCGTTCAAGCGGATGTTCGCCTACTCCAGCATGGAGGTGATGGGGCTCGCCCTCACCGGCATCGCGATCGGCGGGATCGCGCTGTACGGGGCGCTGATCCTCATCGTCGCCCACGCCTTCGCCAAGTCCGCCGCCTTCTACTGCGCCGGCAACGTCCTCTCCGGAACCGGGACCACCCGCATCGATGAGGTCCGCGATCTTCAGACGCGCATGCCCCGGACCGGGGCGGCGTGGGTGCTCGCCTCGCTCGCGGTCACGGGCGCCCCTCCGTTCGGCACGTTCCTGGGCGAGCTGCTGATCGTCGTCGGGGCGATCGCCGCCGGCGCGATCTGGGCCGCCGCCCTGTTCGTCCTCGCGATCTTCGTCGCGTTCCTCGGGGTGAACGGCCAGGTCGGCCGCATGGTCTTCGGCGAAGCGACCGAGGGGACGCTCCCGGCGACCGCGAACGGCGACCCGGGCTCCGGCCTCGCCTACCTCAACGTCGCCTTCGCCCTGGCGATCGGGGTCTCGAGCCTGCCGTACCTCTCGACCGCGCTGCGGGCCGCGGCGGCCCTCTTCGGCGGAGGCGCGCCGTGAGCCGCATCCGCTGGCGCGAGGAGCCGCGCGAGCAGTTCGAGCTGACGCCCGACCGCGCCCTCGCCTACGCCGCGCCGGACGGCGCCTTCGCGCTGTACAACGACTACCGGTCGCGCGACTCGGTCCTCATCCGGCGTCCCGCCCCGGTGCTGCCGGAGGAGGTCGACCGTTGCTGGCGGGAGCAGACGGAGGGCGCCTCGCCCCGCGGGCTGGCGCCCCGGGAGACCGTGGAGGGATACGGCACGTTCACGTTCCCGTACGGCCCGATCTCGATGGGCGTGCCGGAGTCCGGCCGCTTCGATGTCGTGACCTACGGGGAGCGGGTCCTCGAGCTCACGCCGCTCGGCGCCTACAAGTCGCGGCGGGCCCTGCCGGCGCTCGCGGGCCTTCCGGTCGCCGACGCGGGCCTGCGCGTCGAGCGGCTCGCGGGCAACTTCGCCGCGTCGCATGCGGCCGCCTTCCTGCAGGCCTGCGAGAGCGCGACCCAGACCCCCGTGGGCCTCCGGGAGCTCACCGTGCGCGCGGTCGGCCAGGAGCTGCAGCGGATCTACAATCACGTCCACGTCCTCGCCCGGATCGCCGAGGCGGCGTCGCAGAACGTGGGGGCGGCGCAGAGCCATGCCCTCGCCGAGGAGATGTTGCGCCTCCAGGGACGGGTCTTCGGCCACCGGTGGCTGTTCGGCGCCTTCCTTCCGGGAGGGCCGGCGCGTCGGCTGGAGCCGCCCGACCGCCCGCACGTCGCGGCCGCCCTTCACGCGCGGGCGGAGGAGTTCGACGAGCTCTGGGAGCTGTTCCTCGACAGCCGGACGTTCATCGACCGGATCCAGTCGACCTGTCCGGTCCCTCGGGACGTGGCGGTGCGGTGGGGCGCGGTCGGACCGACGCTTCGGGCGACCGGCGTGCCGTGGGACGACCGCCTCCGCATCCCGGAGCCGCCGTACCACGACCTGTTCCTGGCCCTGCCGGACGAGCGCGACGGCGACGCGCTGGCGCGCCTCCTCGTTCGGGTGCAGGAGGTCCGGGCGAGCTTCCTCCTGCTCGAGCAGATGCTCGACCGGTGGCCGGCGGCCGGGGCCGCCGCCGAGCCGCCGGCCCCGCCGGTCGAGCCCGGACGCGGGATCGGACGGGTCGAGGCGCCGAGCGGCGACCTCGTCTACGACGTCCGGGTCTCCGACGGCCGGATCGTCGGCGTCGCCGCCCGGTCGCCGAGCCAGGCGAACTGGCCTCCGTTCGCGTTCGGCATGCGCGGCGCGGTGTTCACGGATTTCCACTTCGCCTTCGAGAGCTTCGGCCTCGTCTTCGCCGAAACGGATCGGTGAACGATGCCGAGCTGGATCGAGCAGTCGGCGCATCGCGGGTTGCTCACGAGCCGCTATCCGCGCGTACCCGCGAGCGACGCGGAGGTCCCGACGACGGCCCGGCCGCCCCTCGCCGGCCCGGAGGGTCGGGCCGCGGGCCCGGGGCCCGATCGCTGCCCGGTCGGTGCGATCGAGGGCGTCGCCGTTGACCAGGGGCGGTGCATCCGCTGCGCCCGCTGCCTCGCCGACGGCTTCCGGTTCGCCGGGGCCGTCGAGTCCTCCAGCCCGAGCCGCGCGGCTCTCGCGCGTCCCGCGGCCTCCGACGCCGGCCCCGACCCGCGCCGGGCCCCGCTCGCGGGCTTGGGCCGTTCCCTGCACCTCTTCCTGGTCGACGTCGGCAGTTGCAACGCCTGCAATCTCGAGCTCCTCGCGCTCGCCAACCCGCTGTACGACGCGAGCCGGCTCGGCCTCTTCTTCACGAACTCACCCCGGCACGCGGACGTGCTCGTGATCGTCGGCGCGCCGACGGAGGAGATGGCCGAGCCGCTCCGACGGGCGTACGAAGCGATGCCGGGGCCGAAGGCGGTGGTGGTCCTCGGCGCCTGCGGGATCAGCGGGGGCGCGTTCCGGGGCAACCCCGGCCTGCGCGCCGGCTGCGACGAGCTGGTGCCGGTCGACCTCTACGTGCCCGGATGCCCGCCGACCCCGGTGCAGGTCCTCGACGGGATCCTGAGCCTCGCCGGCCGCGGGCGGGGGGACCGGTGAGCCGATGATCGGCCCGTGGGGCGCCGTCCTGACCGCCGCGGTCGCCGGGTTCTTCGGCGCCGCCGCGCTGGCCGCGGTCCGGCCGAAGCTCGGCTACGCGGCGTCCGCGGTCGCGTCGACCCTCCTCCTCGCGGCCGCGGTGGAGGCGCTGGTCGGCGGCCCGGTCCGGGGGCTCGCCTGGTCCGGTCCGCTCGGCGACCCGGAGTCGCTGGTGCTGGACGGCCTCTCCGGGTTCTTCGCGCTCGCCGCGTCGATCGTCTGGGTGGCGACGTCGGTCTACTCGGTCTCCTACGACGAGCGCCGCTCGCCGCTGCTGGCGATCTGCTTCGCGGTGACGCTCGGATCGATCGCCCTCCTGGTCGCCTCCTCGAGCCTGCTCCTGTTCCTGATCGGCTGGGAGACGATGACGATCGCCTCGTACGGGATGATCCTCCAGGCGCTGGGACGCCGGGGGCGCGTCTTCTCCGCGGCGTTCGTCTTCCTCGTCTTCGGCGAGGCGAGCACGCTGCTGGTGATCCTGGCGGTCGCCGGGCTCCGGGTCGGGACCGGCACTTTCGCCGAGGTGCCGTACGTCACGGCCGGGAGCCTCTCGGCGCTCGTCTTCATCGCGGCCCTCCTCGGTTTCGCCCTGAAGATGGGAGTCGCCCCGTTCCACATGAGCGAGTGGCTCCCGATCGCCCACTCGTCGGCGCCCTCCAACGCGTCGGCGGTCCTGAGCTCCACGCTCACGCTCGCCGGCGCCTACGGTCTGTTCCGGGTGCTGAGCCTGCTCGGGACCCCCGCGCTGTGGTGGGGGGCGGTCACGCTCGGGATCGGCGCCGTCTCCGTCCTGCTGGGGGCGCTCTTCGCCGCCGTCAGCGAGCACACCAAGGGGCTGCCCGCCTACAGCACCATCGAGAACAACGGCCTCATCCTCGTCGCGCTCGGGATCGCCCTGCTCGCCCGGGCCGAAGGGCTCACGGACCTCTTCGTCTTCGCCCTCTTCGCCGCGTTCTACCAGGCGCTCGCGCACGCGGTCGCCAAGACCGTTCTCTTCCTCTCGGCGGGCTGGACCGAGCACGGGACCGGCACGTTCGACCTCACCTCCGTGGCGGGCCGGGTCAAGCAGGGAGACCGTGCGGCATTCGCCGGCACGCTCGCCGCCACCCTGAGCCTCGCCGCGGCGCCCCCGCTCGCCGGCTTCGTCAGCGAGTGGATGGTGCTGGAGTCGCTGTTCCAGTCCTACCAGTTCGTCCCCGCGTGGGTCCAGTTCCTCGGGTTGATCTCCGGCGCGGCGGTCGCGCTCGGCGCCGGCCTCATCGTGATCGCGATGGTGAAGTT
>JASHTI010000029.1 GCA_030040625.1 Thermoplasmata archaeon | reverse complement strand
TCCCCTTGCGGCCAGCGGGAGAGCCGAACTCGGAATCGGGGCGAGAGGACCGCTCCGCGCCCCGTCGACTTCCGCCCCCGACGCCGTCGAGCCGGAGGGAGGCCGGTGAGGTCCTCGAGGGCGAGGGCGGCGTGGTCGTCGGCGAGCCGCTCGATGACGGCGCGGGTGAGCGCGTGGAGGCGGCTGCGGACGCGGTGTCGTTCCCTCGTGCCCTCCCGTCGTAGCAGCCGTCGCTGCACCCGACGGTCGTTCGCCTTCCGTCGGGCGAGATACCGTCGGCGGGTGACGTGGGTCGACTGGATCGTTCGCACTTCGGGAAAGGCGACCCGAACGAACGACGCCCCTTCCGGCGTCACGCGGACTCCGTCGAGCGATCCCTCGTTGGTGTCGAGCGCGACGAGGGAGGCGGGGGCATACTCGGGGGGCGGGTGTCGGGCGTAGATCGCGACGGCGTGGCGCGTACCGAGGTGCACCTGGGTCAATCGGTGGGTGGGGTCGGCCAGGACGGACCGATGGTAGGGGGAGGTGCGAAGGATCACCGACGCCCAGACTCCGGCGCGGAGGGAGAGGCGGAGCTTGCCGGTCTCGGCGTCAAGGTGGAAACAGCTCTTGGGGAGGCGAACGAAGGGAGTGCGTACGTAGGGGACCCGGGCCGGCACCGCCCGACGGAGCCGTCGGCGATGGGACGCCGCGAGACCGAGGGCGATCTCGGAGGCGGCGAGGCCGACGGCGCCGGTGATGTGGAGGTCTCGGGCCTGGTCACGAGCGAAGCGGGAGAGGGAGCTCCGGGCGGTGAGGTTCCGGGCGAGCGCCTCGCGGAGGCACTCGTTGACGAGGAGGCGGAACTGGTCTTGGAGCTGGCGAATGGGCAGGGGGAGTGGAGGAGCCTCGGCAGGAGTCCCCGCCGAAGCCGCCGCGCCCCAGCTCGGAGGGCCGGCCGACGTAGGAGCGTGGGCGAAGGAGAAGACCAAGGCACGACGCGGGTCCACGACCCGCAGTTCGATACCCCCGCGGGTGAGTGGATCGACGCCGATGGAGGATGAACGGTGAAAACACCCCGGTCCCTCGAGACGAAATGGAGTTTGGATACAGAGCTCCGCTCGTCCAAAGCTATATAACACGCCCCCCGGCTGCGCCGCCGGCCGATGGCGGACGAGGAGATCCCCCGCGACCCGCGTTGGGCGGTCCCGCTGGCGATCCTGGGCGGCCTCGTCGTCGCCCTGTTCTGGTTCTGGGACAAGCCCGACCTGCTCGCCTTCGCTCTCGTCGCGATCGGGATGTTCGTCGTGATGGGCCTGGTCTACCTGGGCCTGTCCTACGACGGACCGAAGTCCCGGCTGTACGGCCTGCAGCCGATCACCAGCCGGATGCCGGCCGTCGCCCAGCCGAAGGGCCACGTCCATTTCCGGACGAAGCTGTTCTGGACGATCGGCATCCTGCTGCTGTACTTCCTCCTCGCGAACATCTACCTCTTCGGGGTCGATCAGGCGACCGTCATCGACCTGTTCGCCAGCTACCGCGCCATCCTCGCCGGCGCGCAGGGGACGCTGATGCACCTCGGCATCGGGCCGATCGTCACCGGCTCGATCATCATGCAGCTCTTCACGGGGGCGAAGATCATCGACCTCGACCTCACCGACGACGAGGACAAGGGGATGTACCAGGGGACCCAGAAGGTCCTCGTCGTCGCGATGATCTTCGTCGAGGCGGTTCCCCAGGTCTTCGGTTACCTGACGCCCGACTCCTCGATCGTCGCCCGCCTCGGCGTCGCCTCCCCCGGCAACGGGATGCTGCTCGCCGACCTGATCATCATCTCGCAGCTCGTCTTCGGCAGCTACCTCGTCTTCCTCATGGACGAGGTCGTCTCGAAGTGGGGGATCGGAAGCGGGGTCTCGCTCTTCATCGCCGCCGGGGTCTCGCAGCAGATCGTCCAGGGGACGCTCAATTGGGTGCCCCAGACCCCGTCGACCCCGATCAGCGCCACGAACCCGCCCAGCGGCACCATCCCGAAGACGCTCTGGTTCCTGACCCACTACAGCGCCTCGCAGCTCGCCAGCGGCGGCTGGGAGCAGATCCTCCTGCGTCAGCCGAACCCGATCGTCGCCTTCGTGGGGACGGCCGCGATCTTCTTCCTGGTCGCGTGGACCGAGTCGACGCGCATCGAGCTGCCGCTCTCGCACGCGGAGGCGCGCGGGGCGCGGGGCCGCTACCCGCTGCGGCTGATCTACGCCTCGAACATCCCGGTCATCCTGATGAGCGCGCTCCTCGCGAACGTCTCGATGATCACGATCCTCCTGTGGTCCAACCCGACGCTCGCCCACTTCCCGCTCCTCGGGCACCAGTGGTGGGTCGGATCGTACTGCACGGCCGCGCAGACCCAGGGCACCGGGGCGTGCGCCGGACTCAGCCAGACCCAGCCGATCAGCGGCGGCGCGTTCTACCTGTCGACGCCCAACGGGCTCGAGTCGTGGTTATTGCCGATCCTGAATTTCCAACAGTACAAAACGTTCCTATTCAACCACTCGTGGTGGCAGGGCCTCGTGCACGTGATGGTCTACTTCGGGGCGATGGTCGGCGGCTCGATCCTCTTCGCGAAGTTCTGGATCCAGACAACGAACATGGGCCCGGAGGCCGTGGCGCGTCAGATCGAGGCGACCGGCATGCAGATCCCCGGCTTCCGTAGGGAGCCGCGGGTCCTCCGACGGGTGTTAGAGCGGTACATCCCCGTCATCACGGTGATCAGCGGGGCCGCGGTCGGCTCGCTCGCGGCGGGCGCCGATCTCATCGGGACGCTCGGCAATGCGAGCGGCACCGGAGTGCTGCTGATGGTCGGCATCATCATCAACCTCTACGAGGCGATGGGCCGCGAGCAGCTGATGGAGATGAACCCGCTCCTGCGTCGCTTCCTCGGCGGGGAGAGCTAGGCCGATGCCGGATCCCGAGCCCGCGACCCCGGCGGCGGCCGCTCCCCTGCCCAGCGAGCCGATCGATGACGAGGACGACGACGAGGAGGACGACGACGACGGTCCGCAGCCCCTTGGACCGCCGGCGCGGCCCCCGGCGCCGACGCTCAACTTCTCCTGGACGGCGTTCGTCTACGTCTTTCTCGGCATGCTCGGCATCTGGATGCTCTTCGACCTTTCCGCGCGGAACCAGATCGCCGGTCTCCTCGGGGTCAGCGGCACTTCCCCGGGCCCCCTCTACTACCTGATCGGGTTCAGTTCGAGCTACCTGCTCGTCACGATGGCCCTCGCCGGCGCCATCGAGATGCTGATCACCGCGCTCGCCTACAACTTCACCACCGACTGGATCAAGGCGGCGAAGGTCCAGAAGTGGAGCGCCGCGTTCCGCAAGGTGCAGATGGCGGCGATCCGCTCGGGGAAGAAGGACCGGATCGAGGCGCTGAAGCCGCACCAGGAGCGGCTCGCCCGGATGAGCGGCGAGGTCTCGATCGGCCAGTTCAAGGGGATGGCGATCACCTACTTCCTGCTGATCCTGATCTACACGTGGGTCGGGCTCGTCATCGCCTCCGCCCCGGCCGGCGCGCAGGTGATCGCGCTCCACGGCTCGACGATCCACCTGACCCAGCACGTGGTCCACTCGCTGCCGATCCCCTGGTGGTTCCTGATCTTCAGCATCTACACGATCCCGTTCTCGATGGTCTTCCGTCGCCTCCTCAAGCACTGGTGGCTGCGCCGGTACCTCGAGGAGCACCCGCCGACCGCCGGCGCCCCCGCCCCGGGAGCGACCGGGGGACCGGCGTGATCGGTCGCGTGGTCACCCTCGGCGGGCCGCCGGGGAGCGGGAAGTCCACCGCGGGCCGTCGGGTCGCCTCCGAGCTCGGGCTCGCCTACCACTCGGCCGGGGAGATGTTCCGGGCGGAGGCGGCGCAGCGAGGCCTGGACCTGGCGGCGTTCGGCGCGTACGCCGAGGCGCACCCGGAGGTCGACCGGGCCCTCGATGCGGCGATGGAAGGGTTCGCCCGGCCCGGGGCGCTGCTGGACGGGCGGATCCAGGGGGCGCTCTGCCGCCGGCGGGGGGTGGCGGTCGCGGCGATCACGGTCACCGCCACCGAGGCCGTCCGGGCCGAGCGCCTCGCCTCCCGCGACCATCAGAGCCCCGGCGAGGCGCTGCGGGCGATCCGGCAGCGCGAGGCGAGCGAGCGGGCCCGCTACCTCCGGTTCTACGGCATCGACCTGGATCGGGAGCCGGTCGACCTGCTCGTCGATTCCACCCGCGAGCCCGCCGAGGCCGTCGCGGTGGCGATCGTCCACTTCCTGCGCACCGGCGGGGCGTCGGCGCCGTGACCGCGGACCCGCCGGACCCCGTCCGCGCCCGGATCGACGCGGGGGCGTTCGTCCTCGTCGACAAGCCGCGCGGACCGACCTCGCACCAGGTGACGGCGTGGGCCCGGGATCTGCTGGGCGTCCGGACCGCCGGTCATGCGGGCACGCTCGACCCGAACGTCTCCGGCGTGCTGTGGATCGGGCTCGATCGGGCGCTGCGGCTCGTGCCGTTGGTCCTGGAGTTCCCGAAGACCTACGTCGGGGTGTTCGTCCTGCACGGGCCGGTCGCCGAGGCGGACCTCCGTCGGGCGGCCGCGGAGTTCGTTGGGCCGATCTTCCAGACCCCGCCGGTCCGCTCGGCGGTCAAGCGGGAGCGCCGGGTCCGCTCGATCCACTCCTTCGAGCTGATCGAGAGCGCCGAGCCGCGCGTGCTCGTCCGCGTCGTGGCGGACTCCGGGACCTACGTGCGAACCCTCGCGGTCGACCTCGGCGACGCCCTCGGGGTCGGCGCGCACATGGAGGAGCTGCGTCGGACGGCGACCGGCCCGTTCGCGGAGGGGGCGGTCGTGCCGCTCGCCCGGCTCGCGGACGCGCGGGCGGCGGCCCAGGCGGGGCACCCCGAGGACCTCCTCTCCCTGCTCCATCCCGTGGAGGAGGTCTGGCGGGAGTTCCCCACGCTCGTGCTGAAGGACGCCGCGGCCAGCGCGGTCGCGCACGGCGCCCTGCTCGCCGCGGGCGGGGTCAGCTCCGCGTCCCGGCCGTTCCCGGCGGGCGCGCGGCTCGTCCTCGTCAACCGGGAGCACGAGCTGGTCGCCACCGGGATCGCGCGGCACGGCTGGAACGACCGGCCGACGACCGGGGACGGCTGGATCGTGGGGGACATGCGCGTCTTCGCGGACCCCGCTCGCTTCCCGCCCCGGTGGCGACGCAGCCGCCCACCGGCTCCGGCCCCGGGGGAAGCGGCGGACCGGCACGCTTAACTCGGCGGACCCTCGGTCCCCGGACGGCGATGACCGGCGACGCAGCGGGCTCGCGGGGGGCGTCGGCGTTCGGCCGGCTGGGCCGCGCGGTCGTCCGCCGACCCCTGGTCCCGATCGCCGTCTGGCTCGTGCTGGTCCTCGCGACGGTGCCGTTCCTCTCGCACCTCGGCTCGGTGACGACCAGCTCGGCCGACTCGACCGCCTCGAACGCTCCCAGCGCGCTGGCCGCCGCGAAGCTCGCGCAGCTGTTCCCGAACACGACCGGCGGCTCCTCGACGATCGTCCTGCTGGTCGGGCCCGGCATCACCGAGGCGACGGGCCAACGGCTCGTGATGAACATCACCGACGCGCTCGGCGCCGATCGCCGGCTCGTCGCCGTCGCCTCGATCGCGAGCATCTACACCGAGTACGCGGGCTACCTGGCCGGCCAGACCCGGCTGGCCGCCGAAGGCGTCGCCGCGGCCCAGTCGACCCGCCCGAACCTCACGACGGTGGTCCGCGCGAACGCGAGCCTCCTGTGGGGGCCCCCGGCGCTCTTCGTCCGGAACTGGGAGGCGCTGGTCAACGCCTCACCGAGCGCCCCGCGGAGCGCGAACCTGCCGGCCTACAATGCGACGGCGGCCAGCTACGCGGGAGAGCCCGAGGAGCTGGCCGTGCTCAACGCCTTCTACGGCGGCTACGCCGGCTCCGAGACCGGGTTCAACGGCAGCGCGGCGAACTGCGCGGCCGACTATCCGCCGGCGTCCGCGGCCGCCCGCTGCGCCGACCAGAGCGCGACGGAGAACCTCCTCGCGCTCGTGCCGAGCCTGCCGAACGCCAACGCGACGGCGGCGAGCTGGGTCCTGAGCTACCTGGGAGTCGGGAACGCCTCCAACGGGTCGGCGCTGCAGCGCGTCACCGATACGATCGTCGGCGCCACGACCGGACAGCCCGCGGGCTGGGTCGGCCGGGTCTGGACGGCGTTCCCGGACGGCCCTCCGAGCCCGGCGATCGCCCTCGCCTTCGCCCAGGGGCTCGTGGCCGGGACCACCCTCACGAACGAGCCGCTCGCCGTGCCGCTCGCGCTCTCCGCGCAGTTCGTCAATCCCGCCGGCACGGCGAGCCTGATCACGGTGACCTTCAGCGTCAGCGACCAGTCGACGAACGCCTCCGGCGGCTCTCCGGTCTTCGCCGACCTCGGTACGATCCAGTCGGTCGTCACCGCCCAGGTCGCGCAGGCGA
>JASHTI010000005.1 GCA_030040625.1 Thermoplasmata archaeon | reverse complement strand
CCACAGCCCCGGCACCCAGGCCGCGCTCGGCATCCCGAGGATCGTGGCGGCCGTGTTGGGGATCAGGACGACGGCGCTGACGAGCGCGAGGGCCAGCGCGACGTAGGCGACGCTCAGCATCCTCAGGTTCGAGGTGTTCGCCATCGTGGCGATCCGGTTGGAGGTCGCCCCGAGCGCGTTCGCCGCCTCGGCGAGCCGGTTCGCCTCGACCGCGTTCCTCAGGCCGAAGAGGTCCCGGGCGGCCTGCTGGAGCCCGCTCGCGAGCTCGGCGGTCCTCGCCAGCGGGCCGGCGAGCTCGCGGCCCGCGGCTCCGGCGCCGGGGAACTCCACGCCCAGCGGACCCTCGAGCTCGGCGAGCAGCAGCTCGAACCGGAACAGGTGCTTGCGGACCTGCGCGAGCTCGCGCTGGAGGCCGGCGAGCTCGGAGAGCGGGGGCGGGGCGGGCGCCGCCTCGAGGCCGTCGAGCCGGCTCCCGAGCCCTTCGAGGCGCTCGAGGACGGAGCGGTAGCTCGCGGTGCAGAGGTCCAGGAACGGCCGGGCCACGGAGGAGGCGCCGGCCCGCGCCCCGAGGCTGCTGGCCGGTACCGGAGGCCCGAGCGGACGGATCTGGCCCCCGCTGAGCCACAGACCGTGCCAGACCGGCCGGCCGTCCCCGCCGAACGTGGCGAGCGTGACGAGGGTGCTCTCGCCGTGCCGGAGGACCGGCCGACGCGGCGGCTCGGGACCGGCGTGCCCGAGACGCGCGAGGGCCCCGGCGACGCTCGTCGGCTCGCCCGCGGACGTGCTTCGTCCCGCCTAGATGTCGAGGTTCGTGACCTCGACGGCGTGCTGCTCGATGTACTGCCGGCGGGGCTCGACCTCCTCGCCCATCAGGATCTGGAACAGCTCGTTCGCGCGGGCCGCGTCCTCGACGGTCACGCGCAGGAGCTCGCGAGCGCCCGGTCGCATCGTCGTCTCGGCGAGCTGCTCGGCGTTCATCTCGCCGAGCCCCTTGAACCGCTGGATCGTCACGCCCCGGTTGCCGCCGGCCTCGGCGATCGCCTTGTCGCGCTCCTCGTCGGTGTAGGCGTACCAGACCTTCGGCCCCTTCTGGACCCGGTAGAGCGGCGCCTGGGCGATGTAGACCCGCCCCTCGGCGATCAGCGCCGGCATCTTCCGGTAGAAGAGCGTCAGGAGGAGCGTGCGGATGTGCGAGCCGTCGACGTCCGCGTCCGTCATCAGGATGATCTTGTGGTAGCGGAGCTGGCTCAGGTCCTGGTCGTCGCCGATCCCGATGCCGATGGCGGTGATCAGCGCCCGGATGTGCTCGTTCTGGAGCATCTTGTCGAGGCGGGCCTTCTCGACGTTGAGGATCTTGCCCCGGAGCGGAAGGATTGCCTGGAACTCTCGGTCGCGGCCCTGCTTGGCCGTGCCGCCCGCGCTGTCGCCCTCCACGATGAACAGCTCGCATTGGGCGGGATCCCGGGAGTGGCAGTCCGCGAGCTTTCCGGGGAGGCCGCCTCCTTCGAGCAGGCCCTTGCGCCGCGTCAGCTCGCGGGCCTTGCGGGCCGCCTCCCGGGCCTGCGCCGCCTGCAGCGCCTTCGTGACGAGCGACTGCCCGACCGAAGGGTGCTCCTCGAGGTACTCGGCGAGCTTCTGGTTCACCGCGCTCTCGACCTGGCCCTTCACCTCGGAGTTGCCGAGCTTCGCCTTCGTCTGGCCCTCGAACTGCGGCTCGAGGAGCTTGACCGACAGCACCGCCGTCAGCCCCTCCCGGGCGTCCTCCCCGGTGAGCCCCTCCTTGTCGCCCTTGACCCAGCCGCGCTGGCGGGCGTAGTCGTTGAGCGTTCGGGTGAGCGCGCTCCGTAGACCGACGACGTGGGTGCCGCCGTCGACGGTGTTGATGTTGTTCACGAAGGCGAGCAGCGTCTCGTTGTAGCCGTCGTTGTACTGCAGCGCGACCTCGATGTCGGTCGTGTCGCGCTTGGCGTGGATCTGGATCGGCGGTCGGAAGAGGACGTTCGTGTTGGCGTTGAGGTCCTCGACGAACTCGCTCAGGCCACCGGCGTGGTGGTACGTCTCGCTCGCTCCCGTGCGCTCGGAGCGGAAGCGGATCGTGACGCCCGGGTTGAGGAACGAGAGCTCCTTCAGACGCCGGCTGACCGTCTCGGCGTCGAACTCGATCGTCTCGAGGATCGTCGCGTCCGGCTTGAACTTCGTCTCCGTCCCGGTCGCCGCCGCCGGGCCGACCGTCGCGAGCGGCCCGACCGGCGCCCCGTGCTCGTAGCGCTGGAAGTACTCCTGGCCGTCGCGCCAGACGCGCACCTCGAGCCACTCGGAGAGCGCGTTGACGACGTGGACGCCGACCCCGTGGAGCCCGCCGGAGACCTTGTAGGCGCTCCGGTCGAACTTGGAGCCGGCGTGCAGGACCGTCATGACGATCTCGAGCGTCGGGCGGTGGTACTTCGGGTGGACCTCCACGGGGATGCCGCGTCCGTTGTCGCGGACGGAGCAGGCGCCGTCGGCGTGGAGCACGACCTCGATCTCGGTGCAGGCACCGGCGAGGACCTCGTCGATCGAGTTGTCCACGACCTCGGAGACGAGGTGGTGGAGGCCGCGGGCGTCGGTCGAGCCGATGTACATTCCGGGGCGCTTGCGGACGGCGCTCAGACCCTCCAGGATCTGGATGGAACTGGCGGTGTACTCCGGTGCGTCGAACGCCTGCTGGGCCATCGGAAAACGGGGGTCGGAACCGACCGATTTTCAGACCCGGCCGCGCGATATAACCCTATGGCTGGACGCCGGCGGGACGGCGGAGGACCCCCCCTTCCGGCCGTCAGGGAATCGCCCGCGGGGACGCGCTCCCGGTCCGGATCCGGCCGCCGTCGGACCGCCGGAGCGCGCGGGCGGAACGAGCCTCGTCGGAAGCGCTAAGAGGGCGCGACCGGCTCCTCCTCCGGACCGATGCCGGAGGACGCACCGGGCCCGGTCACGGACGGGCCCACGACGGGCCCCGGCACCGCCCCCGCGGCCGACGCGCGCGAGGACTGGGAGTCCCGTTTCAAGTACCTGCTCGCGGACTTCGAGAACTTCCGCCGCCGGACCGCGAAGGACCACGAGCTCGCCACACGCCAGGCCCGGGCGGGCCTTCTCCGGGAACTGCTGCCGGTCCTCGAGGCGTTCCGAGCCGCGGTCGCGGCGGTCGGTCACCTGCCCCCGTCGGACCCGATCCGTCAGGGCCTCGATCTCCTCGACCGGGAGTGGTCGACGGTCCTCAAGCACGAGGGCGTGGAGCCCGTCGCCGAGCGCGGCCGAGCGTTCCGCTCCGACGAAGCGGAGGCGGTCGGCGAGGCGCCGTCCGGTCCCGAGGCGCCGGACGGCACGATCGTCGAGGTCGTGCAGCAGGGCTACCGTTTCTTCGGAGGACTGCTCCGTCCGGCGAAGGTGATCGTCGCCCGGGCCCCCGGGGCGTCGGCCCGTGCCGCGCCGGCCGCACCGGCGGAGCCGGAGGCGGACGCGTGAGCCGATCCTCCGAGGTCCCCGGGTTCTACCGGCGCTCGCTCGCCGATCGGCGGGAGTTCCTCCGCGACTGGGGGAACCTCACCCCGGAGGAGCTCCGGGCCCTCGATTTCCCGCCGGGGCTCGAGGGGGGCCCCGTCGAGCGGATGATCGAGAACGTTGTCGGCGTGATGCCGGTGCCGGTGGGCATCGCGACGAACTTCCAGATCAACGAGAAGGACTACCTCGTCCCGATGGCGATCGAGGAGCCGAGCGTCGTCGCGGCCGCTTCCAACGCCGCGAAGGTCGCGCGGGCGGCGGGGGGCTTCCACGCCCAGTCCACCGAGCCCGTGATGATCGGTCAGGTGCAGATCGTCGGGGTCAGCGACCCGGCGGCGGCCCGCCTCCGTATCCTGGGTCACCGGGACGCGCTGCTCGCTGCGGCGAACGCCAAGGACCCGGTCCTGGTGAAGTTCGGCGGCGGTGCGCGAGAGCTCGAGGTGCGCCTCCTCCCCTCTCCGCGCGGACCGATGCTGGTCGTCCACCTCCTGGTCGATGCCCGCGACGCCGGCGGGATGAACGCCGTCAACACGATGTGCGAGGCGCTCGCGCCGGAGCTGGCCCGCCTCGCGGGCGGCCGCGCCGTCCTCCGCATCATCTCGAACCTCGCCGTTCACCGGCTCGCCCGCGCCCGGGCGACGTTCCGGGCCGACCTGCTCGCGACCGAGCACGCCCGCGGGCCCGAGGTCGTCGAGGCGATCCTCGACGC
>JASHTI010000004.1 GCA_030040625.1 Thermoplasmata archaeon | reverse complement strand
TTCCCGCTCGGCGGCTTCTACACCGGCTACTACGCGCTGATGGTCATCCGCCACATCTACGAGTACCTGCGCAAGAGCAAGTTCGCCCACGTCAAGGACGAGCGGGAGGCGCAGCGGCTGGCGATCGCCGAGGGCCAGCGGATCATGAGCTGGGTCTCGGTCAAGAACCACCGGAACGCCCTGCACAACCCCTACGCGCAGTACCCGAAGCGGCTGACCGTCGAGGACGTGCTCCGCTCGGAGATGATCAGCTACCCGCTCACGCGCGAGCAGATCTGCACGATGAGCGACGGGGCCGCCGTGGTCCTTCTCTGCGACGAGTCGCGCGCCAAGGAGTTCACCGACCAGCCGGTCCGCATCACCGGCGTCGGCTGCGGCACCGACACGATGCGGCTCGCCGACCGCCCGTTCGGGGAGGTCCCGCTCTACCCGCACGAGAAGGCGAGCGACTACGCGAACCTCGAGTATCCGGGGGTCCACTCCTTCCGCGCCGGCCGCGCCGCCGGACTGGAGGCGTACCGGATGGCCGGGCTGACCGACCCGAAGCGGGAGCTCGACTTCATCGAGCTCCACGACGCCTACGCCTCGAGCGAGATCCAGACCTACGAGGACCTCGGGCTCTGCCGCTACGGCGAGGGTTACGATTTCACGCTCTCCGGCGCCCCGTTCCTGAAGGGGTTCGACTACGGCCTGTCGGTCCCGCGGGCCGGCGAGATCCCGGTGAACCCTTCGGGCGGGTTGATCGCCTGCGGCCACCCGGTCGGGGCGACCGGCCTCATGCAGGCGGTCTTCGCGTTCTGGCAGCTCCAGGGGACGATCCAGAAGCACTACGGGGACGGCACCCTGCAGATCAAGGACGCCCGGCGGGGCGCGATCCACAGCCACGCGGGGACCGGCTCGTCGGTGACCGTCTCGATCCTCGAGCGGGGGTTCTGACGATGCCCGAGCCGAAGAAGTTCAGCAAGTTCCGCGACGTCCAGGCGGAGATCGGGCGGGCCGGCTCGGCGATCTTCCGGGACGCCGACGGCGTCGAGAGCCTCGTGATCAAGTTCCCGTACTCGATCGACTACATCCACAGCTACGCCGAGGACTCGGCGTTCTTCCTCGGGCTGGCCCACGGCAAGCTCCTCGGCTCGAAGTGCACCTCGCCGAAGTGCGGGTTCGTCTTCGCCACGCCCCGCGGGCACTGCATGGTCTGCGGCAGTCCGACCGACTGGTTCGAGCTGCCGAAGAAGGGCCGGCTGCACTCCTGGACGACGTGCCACTTCGGCAGCGAGGCGTTCCTGAAGGAGACCCCGTACAACCTCGCGCTCGTCGAGTTCGAGGGGGCCGACAGCGTGCTGCTGGTCCGTCTGAAGGACTGCGTCGAATCGGAGATCTACGTCGGCATGCCGGTCGTCGCGCGGTTCAGCGACAAGCCGAAGTACCTCATCACGGACCTCTGGTTCGTCCCGGACCGGAGCTAGGGGCTCCACGGCTCCGGGCCGGCCCGGGCGGCCGCCGGCGCGACGCCGCCCGCCGGTCCCGGGGGAGGGCTAGTGGACCGGCTAGGAAAGCTCTTCGGGAAACTGGACCGAAAAGTCTAGGCTAGGTTCCGCCCTACCGGGTGGCATGGTCGTCCGGGTTCGGGAGATCAACGACGAGGAGGGGAACAAGCTCCGACGGATCGTCCGCCACCACCAGAGCGCCATCGAGGTGAAGCGGGCGCAGGTGATCCTCGCCTCCGCCCAGGGGTTCACCCCGCCGAAGATCGCCGTCATCGCCCTGATGAGCGAGGACTATGTTCGGACGCTGATCAAGGCGTTCAACCTCCACGGGTTCAAGATGCTCCAGCCGAAGTGGGGGCCGGGTCGGCCCTCCCGCTTCACCGAGGAGCATCGGAAGGGGCTGGTGGCCCTCGCGCTGAGCCACCCGAAGGACCTCGGCCTGCCCTACACCCAGTGGTCGCTCTCCCGGCTCCGCGAGGAGGCGATGCAGCGCGGGGTCGTGGACACGATCAGCGAGGAATGGCTGCGGGTGATCCTCCTCGAGTCGGAGGTGGGCCACCAGTCCCTGCGCACGTGGAAGGAGAGCCCGGACCCGGAGCGGGAGGTGAAGAAGGCCTACATCGAGAAGCTTACCCGGCAGCCGCACAACCCGCCGGTCGTGCTGAGCGGGGACGAGATCGGACCGATCCAGTTGATCCCTCACGGAGGCGCGGGGTGGTTCCCGACGGAGCGGCCGGGGCGGATCCCCGCCGAGTATCACAAGGGGCTGGGGACGACCTACTACTTCCTGATGCTGAACGTCTACCACCAGCAACTGTCGGGGACAGTGTATCGGACGAAGCACTCGGTGAACTGGCTGGACTTCTTGAAGGAGGAGCGGGCGAAGTATCCGGCCGATGAGCCGGTGTATCTCATCCAGGACGGGCTGAGCACGCACTGGACGCCGGCGGTGCGGCAGTGGGCGAGGGAGCACGAGGTGATCCTGGTGCCGACGGCGACCCACGCGAGTTGGATGAACCCGGTGGAGACCCACGCGAAGGACATCGAGGAGTTGGCGCTCCCGGGGACGCACTTCACGACAGGGGCAGCGGTGGGTGATGCACTGGACGCGGCGGTGGAGTATCGGAACGAGGAGCGGATCCGCCGGGGGAAGCGGTTCCGAGACACGGTGCGGAAGAACCGACGGCACCAGGCGCGGGTCCCAGTCTGGCTCCGAACTACAAACGCCGAAGTTGCTTCATAGCCGGTCCACTAGCGGGTCAGGGGAGAGGCCGGCCAGCTCCGTTGGAGGCGGAGTACCAGCCCCGGACTCAGGGGTGCGGGGGTCAGGCCCGCAACCTAAGCTTGAGAGGACGACGATGTTCAGGTATATTTACACAGGACCCAATGGTGCCCAACAACACGAGCCTTTTGCTACGCTAGCTCCGGGGGCCATTTCACGGTGGTAGAAGGGGCTCTCAAAACTCGCTAGGTTCGACTCCCCCGCCACACC
>JASHTI010000028.1 GCA_030040625.1 Thermoplasmata archaeon | reverse complement strand
CGGAGCCGGCCGGCGCGGCCGCCCCTCCCGAAAGAGCGCCCGCGGACGCGCCCGGGTGCGAGGAGGTCAGGAGCGCCGAGGCGACCCCCAACCCGCTCACCGCGGTAATCCCCATGACCAGTGCGGCGATCGTCACCAAGACAGCCCCTCTGCGCTCGAACAAGGTCGTTCCCCCACCACCGGATCGGGTCGATCCGACTGCGGCGCTAAACCGCGCACTCCTTTTGACCTCGTCGAGTCCCCATGTTCTGCGATTAACTGCCAAAAGGGCCTCCGGGCACGACCGGGCGATGCGCGCCGGCCCGCGGGCCGAGCGCCGGTTCCCGCCGGTAGGCCGCTCGGCGAATCGGCAGGTTATTCTCGCCGTTCGTTCTGGAGGGGCTAGCGAAGCGTCGTTCCGATGGCGTACTCTGACGACACCGCGTTCGAGCGCCCGACCTCGGCGATCCTCGTAGGGACCCCCGGCGCCCTGCTGAACTGGATCGCGTTCGGCTTCGCGTCCACCAGCCGCGGCGGCTACTTCTGGACGGACGTCCGGCTCACCGGGCAGCAGGTCGACGAGCGCGATCCGATCGCCCGCGGCGAGATCGCCCCGGCGCGCTTTACGGTCGTCCCCCCGGAGGAGCTCTCCCAGAACGACGCGCCCGCGAACGCGGCCCTCTCGATGCTCGTCCACGCGGAGGACGGCGGCGGCCCGCTCCGGCAGCTCGCCGACTTCATCCGGCTCTCCACGCACACGCGCGAACTGATCGCCTCGCAACCCCGGGGCGACTCCCCCCCGCTCCTCGTTCTCTCGAACGCGCAGCGGGTCGCCAGCCTGTACAGCGCCGAGTCGGTCGGGCCGGTCGTCCAGGCGATCGTCGGCTCGGGCGTCTCCCTGCTGGTCACCTACGCGGACGACCCGCCGGAGGGCCGCGTCGACTTCGAGAACGTCTGGCATGTCCGGACCCCCGACCGCGCGCCCTGGTCCGAGGCGTCGATCGAGGTGGAGAAGGCCCGCGCGGACGGCCCCTTCGCTCCCGGGAGCCGGGTCGGCCTCCGCACGGTCCCCCGCTTGCGGGCGACGATGGCGCGGATCGCCTGAGCGCGTCGCGAACCGCGGCCCGGGGCGCCGTCCGGCTCATCTACGCTCCCGGTTCTCGACCGCCGAACCCCCGTGGCGTCCTCCGGCGCGCGAGAGAAAGCGTGGCTCTCCTGGAGCAGCGGCAAGGACTCGGCGTACGCCCTCGAGGCGGTCCGCCGGGAGGGGGTCCTGGACGTCGTCCGCCTGCTGACGGTCGTCACGGAGACGTTCGGGCGGGTATCGATGCACGGTGTCCGCGAGGAGCTGCTTGACGCCCAGGCCGCGGCCGTCGGGTTGCCGATGGCGAAGGCGCGCATCCCGTTCCCCTGCCCCAACGCCACTTACGAGGCGGCGATGTCGCGCGTCCTCGAGGAAGCGCGCCACGAGGGAGTGCGGACGATCGTCTTCGGCGACCTCTTCCTCGAAGACGTCCGCGCCTACCGGGAGGAGCGCCTCGCCCCGGCCGGCTTCCGGGGCGTCTTCCCGCTCTGGGGACGTCCGACCCCGGAGCTCGCACGGACGATGATCCGCGACGGGGTCCGGGCGACGATCTGCGCGCTCGACCCGCGCAAGATCCCGGCGAAGTTCGCGGGACGCGCCTTCGACGAGCGGCTGCTCGCCGAGCTCCCCGCCGAGGTCGACCCCTGCGGCGAGCGCGGCGAGTTCCACACGTTCGTCCATGACGCTCCCGGCTTCCGGGCGCCGATCGCGGTCCGCGTGGGCCCGACCGTCGAGCGCGACCGGTTCGTCTTCACCGACTTGGAGCCGGCCGGCGGCGCCTAGCGCGGGGCGCCCGCCGCCCCGACCGTCCGGGCGAGCGCCCCGACGATCGCCTCGTCGTCGTTCGGCATCGGTACGCGGTGGTACTCGATCCCGTTCGCGTCGGCGAACTCCCGGACGATGACGTCCAGGTCGTACAGGACCTCGAGGTGGTCGAAGACGAACCCGAACGAGGCGATCAGCTGCCGGGCGGCGCCCCGCCCCTTCCACTGCTGCATCACCTCGGTGATGTCCGGGCCGAGCCACGGCTCGGTGGTGTTCCCGGCGCTCTGGTAGGTGAAGGACCAGCGCGGCAGCGCCGCAGCGGCCGCGATCGCGTTCGACGTCTCCGCGAGCAGCGTCGGGTACGGGTCGCCCCGGTCGAGCATCCGGCGGGGGAGGCTGTGGGCGCTGAGCAGGACCGCCGCCGAAGGGTCGGCCAGCCGGGCGAGCTCCCGGCCGATCGCCGACTTCCAGTAGCCGACCCACTCGGGGTCGAGGTGCCAGTCGAATCGGAGGTCGACCTCGATCGGCGAGGCGGCCGCCCGCCGTCCCTCCGCGACCCCCTCCCGGTACGGGTCGCCGATCCAGAGGGAGGGGTAGGGGGTCGTCGCGACGGCGGTGAGGTGCCGGACGCCGCGGCGGGCCGCCTCGGGGATGACGTCGCGGAGCGCGGGACGCCCGTGCTTGACGCCGAGGAAGACGGGCACCGGCGTGCCTCCTGCGCTCAACCGCCGCTCGAGCTTCTCGCGCAGCGAGGCGAGGATCCGGGGTTGCGGCGTCCCGCCGATCCGCTCGTAGCGCCGTCGGTACTCCGCGACCATCGACGGCGACGGCGCCTGACCGTGAAGGACCTCCCCGAGGTACTCCTCGAGCCCGTCGGCGCCCGCCGGCGAGCCGTAGCCCATGAGCAGGACCCCCCGCGTCGCATCGACGGGGACCACCGGGTGCGTCATGGGGAGTGGACCGGGACGCCGTGCACGAGATCGACGAGCTCCTGCACGCGCTGCGGGTCGGTCTCCGGGAGCACGCCGTGCCCTAAATTGAAGACGTGCCCATCGCCCCCCGGCAGCTCGTCGAGCACCGTCCGCGCCTCCCGCCGGAGCGCCTCGGGCCCGGCGAGGAGCGCCGCCGGTTCGAGGTTCCCCTGCAGCGCGAGGCGGGGGCCGACGCGCTGTCGCACCGCGTGGAGCGGCTCGCGTCCGTCGACCCCGAGGGCGTCGGCGCCGCTGCGGGCGAGGAGGTCGAGCAGATGGGAGGAGCCGGTCGAGAAGTAGATCGTCGGCCGCCCGCGGGGGCGCAGCGCGTCGAAGATCCGCCGGATCGGCTCGAGCAGGTGGCGTTCGAACGTCGCGCGGGAGACGGCTCCGGCCCAGGTGTCGAACAGCTGGAGCGCCGCGGCCCCCGCGTCGGCCTGCATCTGAAGGTAGTCGATCGTCGCCTCCGTCAGGTGGTCGATGAGCCGGTCGAAGGTCGCCGGCTCGGCGTAGATCATGCGCTTCGTCTCGGTCAGCTCCCGGGAGGCCCGCCCTTCGACCAGGTAGGACGCGAGCGTGAACGGCGCGCCGGCGAACCCGATGATCGGGCGATCCGCCTCGAGCTCGAGGAACCGCTCGATCGCGCGGCCCACGTACGGCACATCGCGGCGGGCCGCGAACGACTGCAGCCGCTCCACGTCCTCCCGACGGCGAAGGGGCCGGGGGACGACCGGCCCGGTGCCGGGGTCGATCGAGAAGTCGATGCCGAGCCCGGCGAAGGGCAGCGTGATGTCGGCGAAGACCACCCCGGCATCGACGTCGTAGCGTCGCACCGGCTCCAGCGTCACCTCGGCGGCGAGCTCCGGGGTACGTGCGAGCTCGAGGATCGGGTGCGCGGCGCGCAAGGCGCGGTAGCCGGGCAGGTGCCGGCCGGCCTGGCGCATCAGCCAGATCGGGCGCCGGTCGACCGGCTCGCCGCGGAGCGCGCGGAGCAGGCGGTCCCGCCTCATCGACGCCCCCCTCCCCGCGCCGCCCGCATCCCCGCCCGGACGGCGGGTATCGCCCGGGCGAGGTCCCCCGGCGTTGTCGCGGCCGAGACGAAGGTCGTCTCCAGCGCCGAGGGCGGCAGGTACACCCCGCCGTCGAGCGCGGCGTGGAAGTAGCGGGCGTA
>JASHTI010000027.1 GCA_030040625.1 Thermoplasmata archaeon | reverse complement strand
CCGTCGCGCAATCGGTGTTGCCGAAAGCGGTGGTGTAATTGGCGGCCAGGTCGGAGCAGGGGAAGGAGGTGTCGCCCTTCCAGCCGACGATGTCCTGGTGCTGGTTCTCGTACTGATCCTGGAGATAGTCGCCATCGAGCAGGAAGCCGAACTGGCCGTCGGCCGAGGTGTCGCTCCACAGGGCGCCGAAATTGGGCGTGCCCTGGTCGGCATTGGAGTTCAGGTCCTCCTGGTAGTAGCTCTCGATGTGCAGGCCGGGGTTGTCGAAGGGATTCGGGAACTTGACGTTGGTCGTCGAGGCGATGTTGCCCGAGGACAGGCTGAAGTCCGGGGTCTTCATCACGTCGATCTCACCGACGTAGATGGAGCTGAAGTCCTGGAAGTCGAACACCTGGCCGTTGCCCGAGGCGATCTGCCGGCCTTCGATCAGCACCTCGTTGAACGAGCCGCCGAAGCCGTCGACGTTGACGCCCGTGACCTGGCCGGTCGCCGTCGGCGCGCCCGCCGAGCTCGAGTAGTTCAAGCTGCCGCGGTCGACGGTGACACCCGGCAGGCGGGACACCGCATCGCCGATGTCGCTGTCCGGGAACTCACCGATCTGCTCCGCGGACATCGCGTCGACGACGCCCAGGGATTCCTTCTTGATCTCCAGGGCTCGCTCGAGCGACCCGCGGATACCCGTGACCACGATCTCCTGCAGCTGGTTGCCGGAGGCTTCCGTCGGCAGGGCCGTCGTCTGGGTTTGATCGGCCGCGGCCGGGGCGGCGGCGCTCGCGCCGTCCGCCCGCCCGGTGGCCCCGACCGTCTCGGTGCCGGGCCACGCGGCCGGCGCCGCCGCGATTGCCCCGTCCTCCGGGCTCTCGGGGGTCACGCGCACGGCGGCTCTTCCCGGACGCGCGCCGATGTTCCCTCCGTCGGAAGAGGCGGCGGAGCGGCCGGCCGGCGCCGACTCGGTGACCCCGACGATCACGACGACCCCGGCCGCGATGGGGGTCTCCGACCTGGGGATCGGCCCGACAGGGGCCGCCTACGCCTACGAGACGACGAGCTTCCGCGGGGACGCCGAGGTCGACAGCCTCTCCACGTTCACGGCGGCCAATGCGACGGATCCCGCGGAGGCGGCCCCGAACTGGCTCTCCCTGCAGCTGAACACGGTCGCCGTGAACGTCAGCGTGCCGGGGCACGGCCCCGCCGGGACGTTCTGGATCCAGAACGGCCTACGGTTCAACGGGACCACCCTGCAGTTCGAGGACAACGTCTGGAACTTCTCCAATCCGGTCCTCTCGATGCCGTACTCGACGATGTTCGGCAAGATCGGCTCGATCCACCCCACCCTGGAGGGCGGCAACTACTACGCCGGGCTCGGACCGAGCTTCCACGTGACGCTGCCGTTCTCGGTGCAGCTGTACACGAACATCTCCAGCACGACGGGCAGCCGAACGGTGGCGGAGGTCAGCTACTACCTGAGCTACGGCAGCACCCACGCGAAGCTCGAGTACGACACGCTGACCTTCAACGGGAGCGCGCCCGCCGCCCCCTCGGAGTTCGCCGTCAACGGCTTCGGGGTCAACCCCGCCGGCTCGGAGTACGACTCCGAGCTCGTGTTCGGCGGGAACGGGGCGGGCGCGAACGCGAACGTCCTGACCGCCAACGGCACCCTCGCGCTGGACCGCTGGAGCGGGACCGCCTACGTCCCGATCCCGTCGGCGTACGACTTCGGACCGGACTCCTCGGAGAGCGTCTACGGGCTCGCCGAGTGGTACACGGGCACCACGGTCCATTTCGGCCAGGGCCCCTCGTTCCTCGCCGGCTTCTGGAACACGACCTCCAAGAGCTTCGCCCCGCACGCCGCCCCCGGCTGGGTCCGGGTGCGACTCTCGGTCGAGCCGACCTACGCGGTCGTCTTCGCGACGAACAAGACGCTCGCCTCCGGTCCGATCGGGGAGGCCGACTACTCCTACGCGCCGACCGCCCAGAGCGGCGCCCTGTCGACGCTGCTGCCGCCGCCGCCCGGCGGGGAGCCGTACGTCTTCGGGGCGTGGGCGGACGGCTACCAAAACGCGACGGTCACAGCCGGCGGGAACTCAACCACCCCCACGGACCTCGACCTCGTCGCCTCCTCGACGGTCCTCAGCGCGCCGGTCTACCTCCTCGGCGACGCGCAGGCGGCCGCGTTCGCCGCCTCGGGCACCACCGGGCTCCGCTACCTCGCCGGTCCGGGCAAGCTCTGGTTCAACGACACCGGGCTCTCACCGGCCGCGCCGTTCCTCCGTCTCAATGACGCGAACGTGCCCACGTTCGAGCTGTTCGCCACCGACGATGTGAACCTGACGATCGCGCTCGACGATGTCTTCCAGACGTCGACCACGTTCACGTACACCCAGCCGTCCGGCGGCGCGGTGACGATCGCCGGCTGGACCCAGGGCTACTTCTTCTACGGCGGCCGGGGCACCTTCTTGGTCCAAAACACTACGATCTCGGGCTCGGCGACGAGCAACTACGAACTGCTCGAGCCGCCCTCGACGATCCAGTTCTACGACACCACGGGGTCGGCGGCGCACGAGATCGACGTGGCCGACGACGCGGTCGGGGTGACCGCGGTCGACGCGCGCTCGGTCAGTGTGTTCAATGTGACCACGTCCGCCGGCGGCGTCGGGGCCGTGAGCGCGCTCTCGAGCGACGTCTCGCTGAACCAGCTGACCGCTACGGGCAGCGGCCCGACCGGCTACCCGTCCTGGGTCGCCCAGCTACTGGCGACGACGACGGTGACGGCCCACGACTTCACCGCGACCGCCTCCTGCTACGGGCTGTACACCGTGGACGTCACCGGCCTCACGCTGACCGACTTCGGCGCGTTCAACGGCGCGACCGCCCTCAACCTGACGGCGACCAACGATTCGTCGGTCTCCGACCTGCGGGTCCAGGGCAACCCCGAGGCGTCCGCCGGGACGTGGTCGGGGAGCAACCACGCCACGCTGGAGGGGGTGACGATCGACGACGCCTACGGGCTGGGCCTCTTGGACGACAGCACGCTGACCGTGGAGGACGGCGTCGCGATCGGCTTCGACTCCGCGGTGGTGGCGGCGCTGAACGGATCGACGGAGGTGACGATCGAGCACCTCAACGCGGACGATGGGGCCGGGGGCGCGGTCGTCTCGGCGGCGTCGTTCGTGACCCTCAACGATCTCTACGCCGGCAACGGGAGCCTCGGCGTGCTGGTCGTCTACTCGAACAACGTCACGGCGAGCGACGTGACGAGCTACAACCTATCGATCGCGATGCGGGCGAACGAGTCGACCTACGTGACCCTCACGACGGTCCACTGCGCGAACGCCTCGGCCGCGGTGGTCGCGGAGAATTCGAGCTACCTCACGTTCACCGGGATCACGGCGACGAACCGGACCCTGAGCCCATTGCTGACGTTCGCCAACACCTCCAGCACCGTCGTCTACCCGACCGCCGCCCTGGTCCTCGTGCACGATCATCGGATCGGCGTCACGGGGCTGGCCGTGACGCGCTACCCCTACGCCGTCTGGTCGGCATGGTGCCGCCACCTCGCGCTGACCAGCGTGACCGACTGGAACAGCTACTACGCGATCTGGGCGAACGCCACCAACGCCTCGCAGTTCCGTCAGGTCTTCGGCTTCGGCGACGGCCTCGCGGTCGAGCTCGCGAACAGCACCGAGACGAACGTGACGCTGAGCACCCTCGAGTACTCCGCGGTCTGGGGCCTCCAGCTCGTGGACGACGCGAGCGACCTGGTGGAGAGCAACAACTTCATCGGCAACAACGGCTCCAGCGTCACCGGCACGTACCGGTCGACGAACGTCCAGGCGAACCTCACCGGAGGAGAGCCGGCGACGCTGACGTTCTCCGGTAACTACTGGTCGGACCACACCGGCTCCGGGGCATACCTCATCAACACCACGGTCCCCGTGCGGGACCGCGCCCCGTCCACGAGCTTCTACTCGACGTACCTGGAGTTCACCGAGCGCGGGCTGCCGGCCCTCCGGATCTGGACCGTCGTCCTCGACGGGGCGAACTACACGATGAACGGCTCGATCCTGTACATCCCGGGCTGGTCCCTCAATACCGGGGCCCTGCCGTACACCGTGCCGGCGCAGGCCGGCTACCTCCCGAACCCGGCCTCCGGCGTCGTCGAGTGGACGGGCGCGAGCGCGACGGTCGGCATCACGTTCGGCTCCGTCCCCGGTCCCGCCGTGACCGTGCCCCTCTGGGTCTACGGCGCGATCGGCGCCGGCGCGGTCGTCGCCGTGGCGGCCGTACTGCTCGTCCGTCGCCGGCGCCCGAAGGCCCCCGCGACGCCGGACACGTACCAGCCGGGACCGACGCGGACGCCGGGACGCACCGACGAGTGGTCCCCGGACGAGCCGCACTAGTCCGTCGCGACCGGCTCGAGCCGACCGGCCCGGCCGACGCTGATCTGCGGCCGGCCGCGCCGTTCGGCGACCCAGCCGTCCACGACCCGTACCCGCTCGCCGAGACGCACCCGGTCGACCTCATCGCCCCAGAGGACGAGGGTGATCTCGCCGGTCGGGTCCTTCAGGAGCGCCTCGCGGACCCGGCGCGTGCCGCCGACCTTCGTCTCGACCTCGCGGACCGGGTCGAGCCGGGCGACGACCGCCTCCAGCGTCGCGACGCGCGACGGTCGGAGGTCCGAGATGAACGAGGCGGGGGGTTGCCGGGACGTGCGGGGGGACTCCATGGAGAGAGCGCGCGCGCCTCGCTCGGCGGGGAGCGGCACGGACGCATTAGCTCCGCCCGTGCGTCCACGGATTCTTGGCCGCCCGCGGGCAAGCGGCCCGACGGCCCGCTCCGGAACGGGCGCCCGACCAGTTCCGGCGGGGCGCTGCTCATGCCTCCTCCCCGGTTCCCGACCTCGGGATGAGCGTCGCGGTGCGGGCGGCCCGCCGGGAGGACCTTGCGCCGATCGTGGCGATCTACAACCACTACGTTCGGACGAGCGCGGCGACCTTCGACCTGCAGGAGGTCGCCGTGGACGACCGCACCGAGTGGTTCGAGGCCCACACGCACGGTGGACCGCACCGCCTCCTGGTCGCGGTCGACGACGCCGAGGGCGTGCTGGGGTGGGCGACGAGCAGCACCTTCCGGCCCCGGCCCGCCTACACCACGACCGTCGAGTGCTCCGTCTACTGCCGCCCCGATGCCCGAGGCCGGGGCCTCGGCCGCCTCCTCTACGAGAGGCTGTTCGCCGAGCTCGCGCACGAGGATGTGGAGCGGATGGTCGCCGGAGTCGCCCTCCCCAACCCGGCCTCGCTCGCACTCCACGCCCGGTTCGGCTTCCGACGCATCGGCGTGTTCACCCGGGTCGGGCGGAAGTTTGACCGCTACTGGGACGTGGCGTGGTTCGAGCGGGAGGCGCGACCCCCCGCGTAGCGGCGCCGGCCGCGCCGCGCGCCGTCGCGATCGCGCGCCCGCGGGTTCCGGTGGCCCTCGGGCACGCGGCTCAGAGGACGGCGCCGTGGAGGTCCCCGCAGAACCGGGAAAGGAACGGGTCGTTCTCCCCCTGGCCCGCCGCGAGCCGG
>JASHTI010000026.1 GCA_030040625.1 Thermoplasmata archaeon | reverse complement strand
CCCACGGGCGCCGGCGGCGCCGTGGGCGCGGCCAGGTCGGCGTCGGTGACCGGTCGGCCCTCGGCGGCCCGGCGGGCCCAGTCGAGCCAGCGCCGCGGCATCTCGCGCAGGTTCGCGAGCAGCGCGAGCGCGAGCAGCAGTCCGAAGAGCGCGGTCGCGATCGCCAGATGGACGAGGATCAGCGGGATCTGCAGTCCGCTCTCGACCACGAGCCCGCCGAGCAGCGCCTCCACGACGACCAGACCCAGCGAAGCCAGCGCGAGATTGCGCAGGATCGGACGTCGCCGTTCGTAGGCGACCCCGAGCAGCGCGAGGAACAGGACGGTGCAGCCGAGGAAGAACGCCGACACCCGATGGCTCCACTCGACCATCGCCGCCCCCTGCACGTGCGGGAGGAAGTCGTCGCCGGGGTAGCAGCTCGGCCAGTGCGGGCACCCGAGGCCGCTGTCGCTGGCCATGACCGTGCCTCCGAGCAGGATCGTCGAGTAGCAGAGGAGCACGGCGACGAGCGCGATGCTCCGGAAGAGGTCGTGGCCCCGCACGGCGCGTCTACACCCCCTCGGGCCCCGCCGCGGTCGGCACCGGGCCGGGGACCGGCGCGCGGCTCGGCTCCGGCAGCGCCGCCGGGCCGGTCATCGTCGACGGAAGCGGCTCTCCCCACGGGTCCGGGGTCGTCACCGGCGTCCCGGCGTAGAAGGAGTAGACCATGTTGAAGACGAAGACGAGCTGGCCGATGCCGAAGATGTAGGCCCCCAGCGTCGCGAGGAAGTTCAGGACCTGGAAGTTGCCGACGAACAGGTAGGTGTAGACCCGGCGCGGCATCCCCTCGGCCCCGAGGATGAACATCGGGAAGAGGAGCAGGTTGACGCCGACGTACGAGAGCAGGAAGTGCAGGTGCCCGAGCTTCTGGTTGTACCAGCGCCGGGTCAGGATCGGGAAATAGAAGTAGATCCCGGCGAAGATCGCCATCAGCGTCCCGCCGAGCAGGATGTAGTGGAAGTGCGCCACGACGAAGTAGGTGCCGTGGTAGAGGTAGTCGATCGGGATCGAGGCGAGCATCAGTCCGGAGAGGCCCCCGATGACAAAGCCGGTGATGAACGCCACCGAGAACCACATCGGCACCGCCATCCAGATGCGGCCGCCCCAGAGCGTCGCCACCCAGTTGAACGTCTTCACCGCACTCGGCACGGCGATCGCCATCGTGGTGAGCATGAACACGAACCGGATGTTCGTCGCGATGCCGGTGACGAACATGTGGTGCTCCCAGACGGCGAAGGAGAGGACCGCGAACGCTCCGAGGCTGATCGCCATCGCCCCGTAGCCGTAGATGTCCTTGCGGGCGAGCTTCGGGATGACCGTGGAGATGATGCCGAACGCCGGCAGGACCATCACGTAGACCTCCGGGTGGGCGAAGAACCAGAAGACGTTCTGGTAGAGCAGCGCCCCGCCGAGCGGCGTCCCGTTCGCCGCCGCGAGGATGTGGGTGCCGAAGAGCCGGTCGGAGAGGATCATCGTCAGTCCGACGGAGAGCGACGGCAACGCGAAGACCAGCAGGACCGCGTTGATCAGGGTCGCCCAGACGAACAGCGGCATGTTCCAGTAGTGGACGCCGGGGGCGCGGTGCTTGATGATGGTGACCAGGAAATTCACCGAACCGAGCATCGAGCTGATCGTCAGGATGTGCAGGCCGAGGATCCAGAGATCGATGCCGTTGCCGGGCAGCGTCACCGACAGCGGGACGTAGCCGGTCCAGCCGGCGTTGGCGTTGGAGAGGATCAGGATGACGCCGGCCGGGGGGATCAGCCAGAAGGCGATGGCGTTGATCCGCGGGAGGGCCATCTCCTTCGAGCCGATCATCGACGGCACGAGCAGGTTGCCGAATCCGGCGAGGGTCGGCATGATGAACATGAAGATCATCAGGACCCCGTGCATGGTGAACAACGTCGAGTAGACGTCCGGCGAGATGCCCAGGGTCGTCTGGGGGTCGAGCCCGAGGCCCTGGACGAACCCGAGGTCGGTCCGGATCAGGATGGCGTAGATCCCGCCGATGAAGAAGAACAGGATCCCGATGCCGATGTACATCAGGCCGATCCGCTTGTGGTCGGTCGTGAACAGCCACTTCCGCAGCATCCCCACGAGCCAGGGGCCGCGGTAGCTGAGCAGCCAGAGGATGAAGCCGGCGAGGCCGGCGATCACCGCGACCATCACCTCGAGGCTGAGGATGCCGCTCGCGGGGTCACCGTAGCTCACGCGATCACCCCGCTGATCAGGTAGGCGATCGCGGCGACCGCGAGCGCGACGACCAGCACCTTGAGGAACCGCACCCAGTCCGCGGTGGAGATCATCGGCGGCCGGCTCGGCCGGAAGTGGCGCCCGAGCGGCCAGACCCGGTAGGTCTTGTCGGCGATGTGGAAGAGAACGGCGCCCATGAGCGCCATGAGCGCGACCGCCAGGCCGAACGAACGCTCCGGCCCGGGGGCCGTCAGCGAGCCGAGGCGGAGGACGTAGAGCACCAGGACGGCGATCCCGATCAGCATGAGCAGCGAGATCGCGGCGTAGTAGTCGAGGGTCCGCCGCTGGAAGGCGGCGAGCTCGGCGTCGGTCGATGCGCTACTCAAAGAACGCCACCCGCCGACCGACGGCGCCGCGCAGCCGGTCGACCCGGTACAGGATCCCGATCATGAACAGGACCGCCAGGAAGGCGACGAACGCCCCGACCGCGGCGATGATCCCGGCGAACCAATCGCCTCCGGCCAGTCCCAGGAGCCCGTCGACGAACGTCGCCGCCCCGACGGCACCCAGGACGAGGAAGACGGCGAGGACGCCCCACAGCGCCCCGGTCCGGGGCTTGTCGGCGGGCGCCGGCCCCTCAGTCACGGGACCTCGCCTCCGCCGCGGCGACCGCGGCCGGCGCGGCGGTGGGCCGCGCGTAGACCCCGGGCAGCGTGCCGGTCCGGGCCGCCAGGCGGCGGCGGTAGCTCCGGACGTAGCGCCAGTGGAAGAGCCCGATCGCGACCGCGTTGACCAGGAAGATCGGCCCGAGCGTCTCGGCGACGAGCATCGGCAGGATCTGGACGCCGGGGGTCTCGCCGCCCCAGACGGTCATCACGACGAAGAAGCCGAGCATCGAGGTGCCGAGCCAGATGAAGAGCGGCCGGTCGCGCGGGTGGGTCCGCTTCGAGCGGTCCAAGAACGGCAGGAAGAGGACGAAGACGATCAGCACCGTGCTGATCCCGACGGCGAGCACCGGCGTGACGCCGTAGAAGTCGACCATCTTGAACAGCCAGAGGAAGTACCAGTCCGGCTCCGTGACGCCCGGAGTCACGGCGAGGTTCCCCTCGTAGGTCGGCAGGTTCCAGGGCCAGAGCGCGGCGATCCCGAACAGGACGCCGGTGTAGAGCAGGCCCCACTTGCCGATGTACAGCAGGATCTGGGGCATGAACGGCACCTGGCCCTTCCCCTCGCGGTCGGTGAACCTCCGCCGCTGGAGCGGGTCCGAGGTCGCGGGGGGCGCGATGCCGTGCGACTCGAACAGGGCGATGTGCGCGTACAGCAGGGCGGCGAGCCCCAGCGGTATCAGCAGCACATGGGCGTCGAACATCCGCGAGAGCAGTCCCTGGGAGGTCCCGTCCGACAGGATGAACGGCGCCAGGAGCGGGCCGACCGTCGGCAGCCGGATCGCCAGGACGATGCCGACGTTCGTCGCGTTCACGGAGATCTGGGTGTACGGGAGGAGGTAGCCGGTGAAGCCCATCCCGAGGGTCAGCAGCATCAGGAGGGTGCCGACCATCCAGGAGAATTCGCGGGGGGCCTTGTAGACGCCGAGGTAGTAGCCCCGGTAGAAGTGGACGAACATCAGGAAGATCATCGCGTAGGCGCCGTACAGGTGGGTCGAGAGCAGCAGCTCGCCCATCGGCACGGAATGGATGATGTAGTACGTCGAGCACCACGCCGCCGGCGCCGAGGCGAGCGCGCCGGCGGTCTGACCGCAGGCGAGGTACGTCGCGTTCGTCGCCGTGCTCGGCTCGTAGTACAGCAGCAGTAGCGCGCCGGAGACCACCTGGTAGAGGAACGCGTTGATCACGAACGCGCCGGTCCAGTACGACGGCTTGAACGAGAACTCGGGCTGAGGGCGCAGCGCCCAGCGGCGCATCGCGGTCCGGTCCTCGACGAACCCCCAGACCCGGTTGAGGTTGCGATTGTACCATCGGCTGAACCCCACCGTCCCTCCTCCTACGAGCTCGGGAAGCTGCAGAGGTAGACCGGTGTCTCCGGCGCGAGCTGGCTTGAGTCGCCGACCCCGTAGTCGCCGGTGAGCGTGTTGAGATGCCCGTTGACCGGCGGGCTGGACGGCGTCATGCCGTTCGCGTAGATCGTCCCGTCCGGCTCGACCTCCAGGATCACCTGGGGGAGCGGCAGGACCGCGGGGCCGGTCAGGTTCGCGGCGCCGTTCGTGACGTCGTAGGTCGAGCCGTGGCAGGAGCAGTGGATGTAGAAGGTGAGGGCCCCGTTCGGGAACGCCTTGGTGCTGAACGACTTGTTCGTGCAGGTCCCCGGCGGGTAGTAGGAGATCGCCGGCGCCGGGCAACCGAGGTGCTGACAGATCGCGCTGTAGGCGACGATCGAGTTGTCGACGCCGTACTGGGCCCCTTTGGCGGGCGGGACCGAACCCCCGACGCCGCCCGGGACATTGCTGGCGGAAGGGTAGAGGTTGAGGAGGAAGTTCGGCTCGTTCCGGAGCGGGTAGTTGAAGATGTACAGGTCCTTCGCGCCGGCGCCCGCGTCCAGGCCCGAGCTGTACTCGTTGGCGACGCGCGTGACGGTCAGCGGCTTGCCGTCGACGTCGATCAGCTGCGTCTTCGGGTAGGCGGCGATCCCGATCATCGGCGGCTGAACGTACTTCAGCGCCCCGCCCACGGCCCCGCCGACGCCGACGCCGAGGACGCCCGCGACGGCCGCCAGCTTCAGCAGGTTGCGTTTCGTCTCATCGACCTCGCCGTTCGCCGGCGCGACGCGGCGCACCTGGCCGACCGGGAAGTCGAACGGGTGACCGAGCTCCGGCCCGGCGAGCCAAGGGCAGGAGGACGGACACGCGGGAGGGGCGTTCACGTGAGGCTCCGGCCCGAGGTGTCGGGCCCCGCATCGTCGACCTCGCCGGGCGGCGGGACGGTCGCATCGCCGGGGAGCTCGGCGCGGTCGCTGCCGTGGTAGACGGCCCAGATGATGGCGACCCCCATCACGACGACGAGCACCTCCGTCAGCTCGACGATCTGCTCCGGGCTCAGCACGCTCACCGGCCGAGCCTCCCGTCCGTCCCGTCCCCGAAGAACGTCGCCGACCAGCTGGTGACCGGCGAGCCGCCCGTCCAGGGCAACGGCATCGGTCCCAGCGGCTCCGGGGGCACCGGCGGTCCCGGCGCGACGCGCACCGCCGCCGGTATCCCGGGCCGGGCGAGAGCGGCCGCATCGACGCCGAGCAGCGCGGCCCGCAGCGACGACGTGTTGCCCCCCGGCGCGATCGGCAGGTCGGCGGCGCGGGCCACCTCGCTGACGAGCTCCTGCTTGAGACGCATCGCGCGGCCGTACCAGCGGCCGAACTGGCGGACCGTGCCGGCGCTGTCGTGGCCGAGGAGCAGGAAGGCGCCCAACCCCAGGATGATGATCCAGTCCATGTCCGAGAAGAGCGCCACTAGCCTAGCCTCCCGCCGCGGCGAGCCGAGGGGGCCCCGCGTCGTCGCGACGGCGCTCCCAGCGGCCCGCGAAGTAGGCGCCGCCGAGGTACAGCGCGATCATCGGCAGCGCGATCAGCGTCATCGTGATGCCGGAGTTGTCCGGCGTGACGATCATCCCGAAGACGAACGCTCCGAGCACGGCTCCGCGCCAGTGGCGCCGCCACGCCGAGGCGCGAACGACGCCCAGGCGCGTCAGCGCGTAGAGGAAGACCGGCAGCTCGAAGACGACCCCGAAGGCGAGCGAGTAGAGCAGCGTGAACGTGACGAACGACTGGACCCCGAGGACGGGGGCGAGCCCCATCCCCGCCACGTACTCGAACAGCAGCCGGTAGGTGAACGGGGTGAGGACGAAGAGGCCGGCCGCGAAGCCGATCGCGAAGAGGATGCTCGCGGGTATCCCGACGGTGCGCAGCAGCGCCCGCTCGTTGGTCCGGAACGCGGGCATCAGGAACGCCCCGACCTCGTGGACGATCCAGGGCATCCCGACGACCAGCGTGAGGAGCAGGCCGATCTCCATCTGGGCGACGATGGAGTCCGCGACCCCGACGTTGAGGAGCGTGACGTTGGAGGGCAGCAGGAAGTGGGCCATCGCGCGGAAGACCTGCGCGGTGATGTTCTCGAACGGGCTCGGCCACGGGTAGGCGAACGGGATCGAGCGCCCGAACAGCTCCAGCCGGAACGGCACCAGTTTGACGAGGAGCGTGAAGCCAAAGATCGCGGCGAGGACGACCCCGATGCGGATCAGACGCCGCTGCGCCTCCTGAACGATGGCGAGGATCCGCTGGAGGTCCCCCATCGCCTCGGTCCTCCGGCTCGCTCACCGTCGTGCGGAGCGGCCCCTCGGCCGGTGATGGTCCCGGTCGGCGGTCGGCGGGTGCATCGGACGCGATCCCGGCGCCCGCGCTAGTGGGCCGGGCCCGGCGGGGGCGCCGCGGCGTTCGCCGCCTGCTCCGCCTTCAGCTCACGCTCGACCTCGATCCGTCCCCGCTTGAACTCGCCGACGGACCGGCCCAGGCTGCGGGCGAGCTGGGGAATCTTGCTCGAGCCGTAGAACAGAATCCCCGCCACGACCGCGATGATGAGCCAGTCGTCCACAGAGTCGAACATCGCCGTCCTCGGGGCGAGCACCGAGGGTCGAACGATATGGCGTTCGTACCGTGAGACCCGACCGATGCGTGTGGTCCGGACCGGACGGGGATAAAGCCGGACCGTCGCCGCCACGGCGCGGCAACGATTTCGGCGTCGGCCCCGTGCTGGTGGGAAGGCAGGACTCGCCGCGGACTGCGATGTCGAACGAGTGGAGCCGACGGAATCCCGCGGCCGGCGAAGCGGATCGGCGGAACGCACGGAGCGTCGCGGAGGCGGCCGCCCGCGAGCTGGCCCGGGCGGGCGCGACGGCGGTGGTTCTCGCCGGGAGTTGGGCGCGGGGCGACGCGCGCCGGGCCTCGGACGTGGACCTCTGGACGATCGGCCGCGATCGTTCGCCGGTCGCGCGATGGCGACCGCCGTTCCTCGTGAACATTCACCGCACCTCCTACGGCGCGGAGCGGAGACGGCTGCGCGAGGCGCCGAGCGTCGGAGGCAGCGTTCCCGCCTGGCGCGAGGCGATCATCCTTTTCGACCCCCGGCGACGTGCCGCGGCGCTCCAGGATTACGCCCGGAGATTCCGATGGGCGGCGCACGCCGCGGCGCACCGCGTCTGGATCGATCGTCAGGTCGCCGCCTGGGCCGAGGAGTCGACGAAGCTGGTCCGCGCGCTCGCCACCGGCGAGCGGGCCACGGCGGCGGTCCAGCGGAACCTCCTCGCCGAGAACCTCGGGTTCGTGATGGCAATCCACCGACGGCGGTTCTGGGGTTCCGAGAACGAGTTCTGGGAACGGATCGCTCGAACGGTCGGGGGCCGGTGGGCGGTCGCGCAGCGGGCGGCGCTCGGGCTGCGGGGCGTTTCCTTCGAACGGAGCTGCCGCGCCGCGCTCCAGCTGTACGCGGAGACCGTACGCGAGCTCGGGGAGGCGCTGGGGGCGGAGACGAGGGCAATCGCCGAGAACGCCTGCGCGGTCTCCGGGGCCCGCCTCGGGCGGCGACCGGCTAGGCCGCCTGGATGAGGACCGTCTCGTTGCCGGCGGCGACCGCCCGATCGATGGCGAGCTCGGCGAGCAGGTCGACGCAGACCCCGCTGCGCTCCAGCAGGTGGCCGGCGAGCCGCACGGAGACCGGCCCTCGGGCCGGTACCAGGGAGCGGCGCGGACCGGCGGGCCCGCGGAGCGTCGAAGGTCCCCCCTGATAGACCTCGCACGCCCGCTCCAGCGACCGGTGCATGAGCGCGTCGACGACGTCCTTCAGCCGGCCCTTGAGCTCCGGGAGACGGCTCGCGAACGGGGCGGCCGTCTCGGCCCCAAGCTTGTCGGCCTCGTTGTTCAGGAGGGTCAGCGCCTCGGCGTAGCAGGAGGCAAGCTCCTCCAGGGCATGGACGACGACCCGCCACTCGAGCAGCTGCCGCGGGTCCGGGCTGCCGATCCGTCGGGCCAGCGACCAGTCGCGGCTCGCGAGGAACAGCTGGCGGACCAGGAGCGAGAGGACCTTCTTGGACTCCTCCTCGAGGTTCGTCCCGCGCCGGCTGCGGCCGCGGCGTCGCACGACCTCCTCCATCTCCTCGAGGAACGCGACGAGGATCATCTTCATCCGGGCGACCAACTGCGGCAGGCCGTACTTGGACGGGTCGATGAAGTTCTGGAGGACGACGCGGTTCGGCTCCTGCGCGACGACCGAGACCCCGAGGAGCCCGCGGGCCGCCTCGACGACCTCCTCGACACGCTCGGGGCCGAGGGCGACGCTCGTCCGGATCTCGATCGCGTCGTGGCCGGCACGGTAGGCGCCGACGATCAGTCGTTCGAGGACCCCCTCGGTGTCGAAGGAGGGCGCCTGGACGAGGTACGGGGCCGCCGCCCCGGAGGTGCCGGGGGTGGGCGCGGGCTTGAGGTAGAGGGCCCCGTCATCGTTCTGGTCGAAGACGACGAGGTCCCCCGGCCGGAGGTTCATCGCCTCCGCCCAGGGCTTCGGAAGGGTCACCGCGATCGACGAGTGACCCGCTTTCAGCACACGACGCTCGCGATTCGGGGTTGCCCACGCCATCGATCTCCGCCTGACCTACTACGGCCTACGTAGGTTAGACGACTCCTCCCTCTTGAGCCTTGCGCGGGCCGGCGCCGGCCCCGTCCGGCCGTCAGCGCGGGGATTTCGGCGGCAGCGGCGCCGCGGCCGGCGGCTCCGACGGCTCCGGATAGCCGAGCCGTTCCGGGGGCATCTCGTGCTCGGCCCCCTGGCGCTTGCCGACGACGAAACCGAGCACGATCGCGAGGACCGTCAGCGAAACGACCGTGCCGATGATGATGAAGACCGCGATCCCCGGGCCGGGGGCGCCCGAGGCGAAGGAGATGTTGGCCGGCAGGTCCACGCCGAAGGCGATGAACCCCCACATGCCCTCCTGGAAGTGATCCGGCTCCATGCAGACGAACTCGTACCAGCCGGCCTTCGTGATCTTCGCGAGGGACGCGGTGACGGTGACCCCCTGGGTGGCGGTGACGTTGACCAGCGTGCCGTACGTCTTGACAAGGCTGCCCAGATGGCCGGTCGACTGGCTCGACGGATCGGGGATGCTCACGTTGGAGCGGTTGATGATCGTGAAGGTGTGCGTGACCGAGTCCGAGTCGAAGAACGAGACCGTGAGCGGGGTGTCGAGCGGTTCGTCCGAGTAGCCCCGGCAGACGAAGGTGAAGCCGCTCGCCGCGGTCTCGTAGACCGTCGTCCCCGGTGTGCACGGGTTCGAGCTCGCGAGCGCGATCCTCCCGGTGAGGATCGCCACGGCGCCGCCGGTGACCAGCGCCACGGCGACGGCCACTGCGAGGGCCCGGTGGCCCTGCTGTCGGTTCACCATGATCCGTCCGTGACCGCCGGCGGTCGTCAGCCAGCGGTCGATTCAAAGCCCCTCTGTACGAACCCGGGTCCAGGCCGGGACGGAGCGGCCGACGGCCGGGTGGTCTGCGGTACGAACGGCGGCGATAAGAAGCCGGGGCCGCCCAGTGCCGGCGTGCAGACGGCCGGCGCGCTCGCCGCCCGATCCCTCGTCTCCGCCGCCGCGACGATCCTCCGGCGCCTGCCGGCGACCGAGAGCAACCTCGAGCAGACCACCCCGCTCGTCTGGGTGATGGTCGCGATCAGCGTCGCGGGCGCGCTGGTCACCTTCGCCTTCCTCGTCTACGCGGTGGTCAAGTTCCGCGACCCGAAGACGCGGGGACGCCGGTATGGTTGAGCGGCTGGAGATCGCCTGGACCCTGGCGGTCGTCGGGCTTCTCGCCGGCGTCGCGGTCTACTCAACGATCCTGCTCTACCACGTCGACGCGCTCGTTCCGGACCCGAACGAGTACGTGAACGTCTTCGGCCATCAGTGGTACTGGGAGTTCTGTTACCCGGTGAACCACACCTGCTTCAACTCGACGTACAACGCCCAGACGAACAGCGTCAGCGGAGGGGAGTTATGGGGTCAACCCGGCTGGATCATCCAGTTGAACATCACCTCGGGCGACGTGATCCACTCCTTCAACATCCCCCAGCTCGGGATCCGGCTGGACGCCATCCCGGGCCGGATGAACCGGATCGATGCCCGGATCCCCTCGAGCGCGTCCGTCGGCACGCTGTACCTGATCCAGTGCACGGAATTCTGCGGAACGTACCACGGCACGATGCGGTCGTTCCTGCGGATCGACTGAGCGAGCCGTCCGGCCCCCCGTAACTTGTAGGACGACCGCGCCGCCGGACGTGCCGGCGATCCGGGGGTCGGCTCTAGTGGTGACCGGACGCCGGGGGCTTGGGGAACCGGCCCACGAACGCCGCGCTCAGGGTCAGGAACAGTCCCACCCCGAGGAGCAGGGCGGAGCCGACCAGGATCGGGATCGCCACGATCGCGGTGCTCGGAACGGACGGCGGGGGCGGGACCGCGACGCCGACGTAGAGGAAGCCGAACATGCCCTGGGCGAAGTGGCCCGGCTCCGTGCAGATGTACTCGTAGACGCCGAGGGCCGGGACGGTGAAGTTCGCCCACGCGCTGACGCCCGTGCCGCCCTTGATGGTCGCGTTGACGAGGAGCCCGCCGGCGAGGAAGCTCCCCACGCTGCTGAACGTGGCGTTCGGCTTCGCGGAGACGGTGAACGTGTGGATGAGATTGCCCAGGTTCGTCACCTTCACGTCGAAGCTGATCACCCCGGTCGCTCCGACCGGGCTGCTCAGCTCGTTCGGAAGGAACTGGAAGGAGTTCGTGGTGTTCTCCTGCACGACGTACTTCGGCCCGGACGGCGTGATGTTCAGGAAGCCGTACATCCCGGCCTGGAACTGGTAGGGGATCGTCGAGACGAACTCCAGCGAGAGCGGCTTCGCCGTGGGGGCCAGCGAGAAGTTCGCCCAGGCGGCGCCACCGGCGGAAACGTTCAGGCCGAAGGTCGGGGGGTCGGCCACGAAGTAGGCGCTCAGCTCCGAAGGCGTGTACGAACGGTTGATCGGGACGCCGGACTGGTTCTCGTTGACCAGCGTGAACGTGTGGGCGAGGTGGGAGGCGGTATTGTTCAGGTAGACGTTCACGTCGATCGTTCCGGTCGCCCCGGTGACGTTGAGCGTCCGGGGGTCGTACGAGGGTCGATCGGTCATCTGGACGTTCGTGAAATTGGCGGTCGTACCGGCCTCGGGCCGGCCGTAGCCGACGGTCGGGGCCAGGCGTACCACGTGGGCGGCCGCGAGGCCGCCGGGGATCGCCGCCGCGCCGAGCAGCAGGCCGGCCAGCAGCCAGGGCCCCGGTCGCCGCCAGCCTACGGACCGGGGGATGAACGAAACCTCGGTCACGCCCGTTCCTGACGGCGAACGACCGAGGGTCCGTTGATATGGCCGGTGTACGAATCCGCGGTCGAGGCCGCCGGACGCTAGGGTCCGGCGAGCGGACCCGGGTGCGCGCCGCCGCCGACGTCGACCGCCGCGCGCGGCGCGCTCGCCTCGAGCGACGGCGCCGGCTCGGCGACCGGCTGGTAGGTCCGACGCAGCAGGTAGCCGACCTCCCCGACCATCACCACCGCCATCGTCGTTCCGAACGCGATGACCGCGGGCTCGGCGGCGCCGCTCGCCGCGACGGCCAGACCGGTGACGGTCATCGCGACGAACGCTCCGGCCAGCGCGAGGAGGAGACCGCCGTCCTCCGAGGCGACCCGTTCGTGGAGCAGCGGCTGGAGGATCGCGACGAGCGCTCCGGTCATCACCACGGCCATCGCGACCCCGCCGTACAGCGGGAAGGAGCGGACCCACGGACCGACCGCGGCGGCGATGACCAGCGCGCCTCCGCCGACCCGCCCGACCCGTGAGAGGGGCGCCCAGCGGACGAGCGGGGCCATGATCCCCGCCATCGACCAGAAGAACCAGACCGACGAGAGTCCATCGGCGACCGCGGCCCCCGCGCCGATCGCGCCCGCGACCCCCCCGATGACGAAGAGGAGACCCATCAGGACCTCCGATCCGGTGACCGCGAGGCCAAGGGCGATCGGCCAGATCCAGTTGCCGGCCCGCGTCCGTCGGTCCTCGAAGACGATCTGGCCGATGAACCAGAGCCCGACCGGCGCGACCATCATGAAGTTGAACGCGGTCAGCACCCAGGTCCAGGCCGTCGTCCCGTTCGTGTCCAGGAACACGAAGACGAGCGCCAGCAGCAGCACCGAGCCGCCGCAGATGACGGCGAGCGCCAGGAGCAGCTGCGTCACCATCGGCGGACGACCGTCGCCGGGCCGAACGAGTCCGAGCACGACAACGGTGATCACCACCATCGCCACGGCGATCGCCGCGAAGGGGGCGAGCGCCCCGTCGACCTCCAGCGCGGGCAACGGCAGCGGGCCCACGGCGGTTTGGAGAGGGACCCGCTTGATATGCCGGGCGTACCGATTCGGCCGGCCGGGCTACTCGGAGTCGCCCGACGCGTCGACGCCCCGCTCGAGCCGGCGCAGCAGCTGGGTGGTCACCTCGACGAGCGGGTGGTGGGCGGAGCGGTCGATCTCGATGTCGGTCACCGACCGGAGATGGTGCTCCGCCGCCACCCGCTCGAAGCCGGTCTCGCGGGCCGCGAACTCCTCGGGGCGATCGCAGGTCAGGATGAACGCCTGCAGCTGGGCGAGCCCCATCTCCCGCGCGGCGAGGGCCCGGTGGTGGCCGTCGACGAGCAGCCAGCTCTCGCCCTTCTGAACGACGAGCACTGGCTCGGCGAAGCCCCGCTCGAGCTCGTAGCGCCGGCCCTCGAGCTCGTCCTCGAAGACCTTCCATTGGGTCGGCGTGAGCCGGTCGATCGGGACGAGCCCCCGGTGGACGGTGAAGCTGAGCCCGTAGCGCTCCGTCAGGAGACGCTTGAGCGTCTCCGCCTTGGCCGGGGAGGCGCGTTCGAAGTGCGAGCGGACGACATCCAGGTTCGAGAGGACCCCGCAGAGACGGCCCTGCCCATCGATGATCGGCAGGTCCCTTAGCCCGAACCGGAACATGATCCGGGCGGCGTCATCGAGCCCGGTCTCCGGGGTCGCCGTGTACGTACCGGGGCGGATCATCCGTGCGAGCGGAAGGTCTCGGTCACCGGCGTGGCGCAGCAGCTCCTTCGCGCTCACGAACCCGACCAGCCGGCCCTCCGCGTCCGTGACGGGCAGCCCGTGGTGGCGGCTCCGGGTCAGGCGACGGATCGCCTCGCCGACCGTCGTGCTCGAGGGGAGGTGCTCGACCTCGAGCACCATGTAGTCCCGGACCTGGACGGTCATCCGGCCGGGGGCGGCGGGTGGTCCCTCAGGTAGGCGGTCAGAAGATGGAGGAGCAGGTGGTGCAGATCCTCGATGTGCTGCATGTTCGCGGACGGCACGACGATCGGGATGTCGCAGAGCGGCCGCATCTTGCCGCCCCCGCTGCCGATCAGGCCGACGGTCGTCGCCCCGAGGGCCCGGGCCTCCTCGAGCGCACGGAGGACGTTCGGCGAATTGCCGCTGCCGGAGAGGCCGATCGCGACGTCGCCCCGGCGCGCCTGGCTCTTGATCTGCTCGGCGAAGACCTCGGCGTAGCTCGCGTCGTTGGCCCAGGCGAGGATCAGCGGCATCGCGTCGGCCAGCGACTGCGTCCGGAAGCGCGGGCGGCCTTCCTTGATCGTCAGCTTCCCGAGGTCCTGCGCCATGTGGCTCGAGGTCGCGGCGCTCCCGCCGTTGCCGAAGAAGAAGATCGTCCGCCCCTCGCTCCGGGCCTTCAGCAGCACCGGGAGGAGGCGACGGAACCCCTCGAGGATGTAGCTCTCGTCCAGCCCGGCCCGGGTCTCGGCCAGGTAGCTCCGGACGTACGGTTCGAGGCCCTCGAGCTCGGTCATCGGCTGACGAATAGGATCCGTGAGCCCTCGGGCGTGATCCGCACCGGCAGGCGCTGCATCGGCGACAAGGCCTGCGCTATTTGACGACTTTGCTCCGGCGGGTGCACGAGGAGCAGGAACCCCCCTCCGCCGGCGCCGGTGATCTTCCCGCCCCACGCCCCGGCGGCCTTCGCGGCCGCGTAGGTCGTGTCGATCGAGTCGGTCGAGATCCCCGCCGAGAGCCCGCGCTTGAGGGTCCAGCCCTCGTCCAGGATCGCTCCGAGCCGTGCGAAGTCCCGGGCGATGATCGCGTCGCGCGCCTCCCCGGCGAGCGCGCGCATCCGCTCGAGGGCCGGAACGTTCGTCGCGGTCCGTTCGCTCTGCCGCTGCAGAAGGTCCTGGGCCTTGCGGGTGACGCCCGTGTAGAAGAGGGAGACGTGGTCGCTCAGCGCCTCCCGGTCCCGGGTCGCCAGCGGGATCGGCGCCACGCGGACGGAATCGTCCGGGCGGAACTCGAAGTACTGCGTCCCGCCGAACGCCGCGATGTAGTCGTCCTGCTTGCCCTGGGCACCCCGCAGCCGGTCGATCTCGATCTCGCAGGCCTCGCGGGCGAGTTCCGCGGGTTCCTTGAGGATCCCCTGGTAGGCGTAGAAGGCGTTCAGCAGCCCGACGGTCAGGGTCGAGGAGGATCCGAGGCCGGTCCCCTCGCCGGGGATGTCGGCGATGGTGTGGACCTCGATCGCCTCGTGCAGGCCGGCCGCCCGCAGCGCCTCGCGGAAGATCGGGTGCTGCAGGTCCGCGAGCGCGTCGACGTTCTCCGTCCGCGAGTAGGCGACCCGGATCGATCGGTCGAACTTCGGGTTGACGAGCACGTGGACGTAGCGGTCGATCGCGGCGCTGGCGACCGCCCCGCCGCCGTAGGCGCGGTAGAACGACGGGAGGTCGGTCGAGCCGCCGGCGAAGCTGATCCGCAACGGCGTCCGGGTGATGATCACGCTCCGCCGGAGGAGCCGGGCGTCTTGAGGGTTCGGTCCGGCGGCCCGCGTACCTACAGGCGAGGTTCGTCCCGGGGGTCGCCGGGACCGTCCCCGCCGGCGAGCGGCTCCGGCGCGGCGAGAGGCACCGGGTCCGGGGCGGTGGCCGGCCGCGCGGCGACCCACCGCGCCCGCCGACCGTAGAAGTCGCGGCTGAGGCGGGCGAGGTCGCCGACCGGGGCCAGGCCGGGCAGGGCGGCCGCGAAGCGGGTCGCGCGACGGTCGAGGAGGACGACGAGACCGCGGTCGTGCTCGGAGCGGATCAGCCGCCCGACCGCCTGCCGGATCATGCGCTCGGCCGGCGCGTCGACGGCGTACTCATGCCCGTGCCCGGGGGCGACGCGCTCCAGGAACTCCTCCTGCGCCCGGCGACGGGCGCTCGGGGGCGGGTACGGGATGCCGACCAGGACGACCGCGTCCAGGTCCGTCTCCGGGTAGTCGATCCCCTCGGCGAGGCGTCCGCCGGCGACGCCGAGCAGCACCGAGGAGTGGGGGTCGCTCTTCCAGCCCTCGATCGAGCGCCAGAGGTCGGTCGTCGGGAGGCGGGCGTACTCGAGGAACGGGCTCGGCGGAAGCTGCGACTGCAGGCCCGCCTCGAGGATCCGCCGCATCAGCTCGGAGTTCGGGAAGAAGACCGCCGTCTTCCCCGGGAGCAGGGCGAGGACCCGGGCGAGCCGGTCGGCGAGGCGCGCGATCGCGCGGGGATCCTCGTGGAGCTCCTCGTAGCGGGTCGAGACGCTCGGGTCGTAGACGATCCGGCAGTTGTCGGCCGGGAAATACGGCGGCAGATCGAGCGTCCGCGTTTCGGGCCCGAGGCCGAGGCCGTCCCGGTACTCCCCGACCGGCGCGAGCGTCGCCGAAAGGTGGACGGAGGTGTGGCAGGCGAGGATCGGACGCGCCGCTTCCGCGGCGTCGACCGCGAACGCCTCGAGCGCCGGCCGGGGCAGCCGGCTGACGACCTTGGCGTACCGGGGCGCCTCGAGCTTCGGCCAGCTCAGCAGGGTGATCGCCACTGTGTGGACCCAGGAGCGGGGCAGGCGGCGCTCGCGCCGTCGCTCGTCCTTGAGGTTCTCGCCCCAGGTCGCGAGCGCGCCGAGCCAGGTGTCGAGCCGGTGGCTCGTCCCGCCGACGGCGCCGAGCAGGGCCTCCTCGAAGACCCCGGGCGGCAGCGGGGCGTCGTCGTCCCGCGCCAGCGCCTGGACGAGCTCCTCCACCGCGGCCCGCACGACATCGAAGAACCGGGTGGCGCTCGGGCCGTCCGGCAGCTGGAAGTCCCCGCGCTCCTCGACCTCGTCCCGCGCGCGACGCACCGACTCCTCGGGCAGGGAGACGGTCGCCAGCTCCCGCAGGTAGCCGGGCAGGCCGTGGGCCTCGTCGACCACGAGGTCGACCTGCTCCGGGGCGCAACCCATCCAGGAGAGCAGCGCCGGCCGGACGTGGGGATGGAAGAAGAACGCGTAGGGGGCGGCGACGACCGTCGCCTTCGGCAGCAGGCGCTTCGTCAGCTCGTACGGACAGAGGTTGTCGTCCCGGCTGAGCTTGTCGACCTCGCCGCTCAGCAGCGGCTTGGCCCGCAGTCGTTCGGCCAGCGCCTCGATGTCCGTTCCCGCGACCCGGGCGTAGTACGGGCAGCCGTCCAGATCGGTGAGGTCGATCTCCCCGTCCTCCGGGAACTCCCGCGGCGGGGTCAGCGCGACCTCGCCCTTCAGGGCCCGATCGGTCGCCCGCTTGCGGTCGGCGCAGAGCTTGCCGTGCTCCTCCGCCGTCGCCCCCTTGAGCTCCGGCTCGTTCTCGAGCAGGAAGCACCGCCGGGCGCGTCCCTCGAGCCCGAGCGCGATCGCCGGCCGCTCGAGCCGGTGGCCCAGGGCGGTCGTCTCGCGGATCACCTGGGTCTCCTGCGCACGGCTCCGGACGAGGTAGAGGACGCGGTGGCCGGCCGCCTCGGCGTGCTCGACGAGCGGGGCGAGCGCGGCGATCGTCTTGCCCGAGCCGTTCGGGGCGTTGACGACCAGCGGGCCGCCGCGGTGGGTGAGGGCCGCGACCTCCCGGAGGATCATCTCCTGGGGGGGGCGGGGCCGGTACGGGAACAGGGGCGAAGTGACCGGACGGACGGTGGCGGACGGCGTACGACCTGCTCCGCCGGGCCCACCCCGGGCTCGGGGTTTTAATCTGTTCGCGGACGCGCAGCCGTCGGGAAGCGCCGCGGGCCCGCCGGCCGGGCGGCCGGCCCGTCAGCCGTAGGCGTACCGGACGCCGAACCGGCCCCGGGGGAGGTTCCAGGTCACGGAGCCTTGGTCGCAGGCGATGTCACAGGCGCCGCACTCCAGGCAGTCCTCGTAGCGGAAGACCAGGCGGCCGTCGATCCGCTCGTAGCACTTCGCCGGGCAGGCGATGGTGCAGCGCGAGTGCGGGCACGGCGCGCAGATCTCCGGGCGGACGGTGATGTGCGCACGCTCCTTCGCGTCGGTCGCGTAGCGCAGGGTCGCGAGCCGCCGCTTGATCTCGATGAACCCGGTCCCGGCGTCGGGCGCGGGGCTCGCCATCGGCGTTCAGCCCCGTCCGCCGAGCCGGGCGAGGATCGCCAGGTCGTCCCGGACCGCCCGTACGCTGGCGCCGAAGGCGGACCGCTCCTCCGGCGAGAGGTCGACCTCGACGACGCGCTCGACGCCGGCCCGGCCGATCACGGCGGGCACCCCGATGTAGACGTCGCGCTCGCCGAAGGCGCCGTCCAGGTGCGCGGAGACCGAGAGGAGCCGGTGGGCGTCCCCGGCGACGGCGGAGACGATCTCCGCCTGGCTGGCGGTCGGCGCGTAGTAGGCGCTCCCGGTCTTGAGCAGATTGACGACCTCCGCGCCGCCTTGCTTCGTCCGTTCGACGATCGCCTGGAGGCGGTCGGCCGGCAGAAGGCGCGTCAGCGGCACGCCGCCGACGCTCGAGAGCGAGAGGATCGGCACCATCGTGTCCCCGTGCGTGCCGAGGACGAAGGCGGTGACGTCCCGCGGCGCGACCTGGAGCGCCTCGGCGACGAACGTGCGGAAGCGGGCGGCGTCGAGCGTTCCGGACTCCCCGAAGACCCGGGCCGGCGGCAGCCCGCTGCGCTCGCGGAAGAAGGCGGTCATGACGTCGACCGGGTTCGTGACCACGAGGCAGACCGCCCCGGGCGCTCCGGCGCGCACGGCGTCGGCATGGGCGCCGACGATCGCCGCGTTCTTCTCGAGCAGGTCCGAGCGGCTCATGCCGGGCTTCCGGGCGAGCCCGGCCGTCTCGACGACGACCTCGGCGCCCCGTACGGCGTCCAGGGTCGTCGCGCCGGTGACGCGGGTGGAGAAGCCGAGGATCGGGGCCGACTCGGCGATGTCGAGCGCCTTGCCCTGCGGGAGCCCGTCGACGATATCGATCAGGACGACCTCCTGGGCGACATCCGCTTCCGCGAGACGCTGGGCGAGCGAGCCGCCGATGTTCCCCGCCCCGAGGACGACGACCTTTCCGAGCGCCGGCACGGCCCTTCCCGGCGGCGCGAACGGTCCGCCGACTTAACGGTGCCGGCGACCGGCTCCTCGGGCGAAAGATTGATTGGCGGACGCCCCCGTCCCGCGACGGATGGGTCGCGTCGATTCCGCGATCGCCGGCGTCCAGGAGCGCGACAAGTGGCGTCGCCGCCTGGAGGCGCTCGAACGGACGCTCGCCGAGGTCGGCGAGCGCCGGCGCCACGCGGAGCTCCGTCTCCGCCGCGTGCGCACGGAGCTGGCGAAGCTGGAGCGGACCGCGCTCGAGTTCGCGGAGGTCCACGGACGCTTCCCCTCCGGGGAGGTGACCGTTGCCGCTCGGGGACCGGTTCTCCGTTAGGCTCGAGTACCTCCGTTCGACGGAGCGGGACCTCCAGGGCGAGCTCGCGCAGCTGCGCCGCGAGGAGGAGTACGTGCGGTTGAAGATGCGCCAGGCCCGCGAGCAGGTCCGCTACTACGAGGGCCTGTTGACGCTCCTCCGGCGCGATCTCGGCCGCTCCCCTTCCCTCGCCGAGGTCGTCCGCCGTCTCGGCTGAACGGACGGGAGCCGTGCGCACCGTCGTCCTCGGCGCGGGAGCGACGGGGAGCCTCTTCGGCGCCCGCCTGGTCGCGGCCGGCGAGTCGGTGCTGCTCGTCGGGCGGCAGGAGCACGTCGCGACGGTCCGCGCCCACGGCCTGGCGATCGAGGGGGTCGCCCCCGGGCGCTTCCGTCTGGACGCCGCCGAGCGCCTGCCGAACGACGGCCCGGTCGACCTGGTCCTCGTGACGGTGAAGTCGTTCGACCTCCCGACGGCGATGGAGGCGCTGGGACGGATCCGGTCCCCGACCCCGACCGCGCTGCTCGGCAACGGACTCGGGCTGGAGGCGACCGCGGTACGGAGCCTCCGGGACGCCGGCTGGGAGCGGCCCGAGCGCTACGTCGCGCGGGCGATCCACACGGTGCCGGCGACCTTGCTCGGCGCCGGCCGGGTGCGGGCGAGCGGCTCCGGCGACGTCGTCGTGCCGACGCCCGAGACCGCCGGACCGGCGGAGCGGACGGTGCGTCTGCTGCTCGACCTCTTCGGTCGTGTCGGGATCCCGATCCGGACGACGGCGACCTTCGAGCGCGAGGTGTGGCGGAAGGTGATCGTCAACGCGGCGATCAACCCGCTGACCGCGCTGCACGGGGTGACGAACGGCCGGCTGGCCGAGCCCTCGCTCCACGCGGAGGCGCGGCAGCTTCTCGAGGAAGCGGTGGCGGTCGCCCAGGCCGAGGGGACGGCGTTCGATCTCGAGGAGGCGATCGCGGACCTGGAGCGGGTCGTGCGGGCGACCGCCGAGAACCGCTCGAGCATGCTCCAGGACCTCGAACGGGGGCGCCCGACGGAGATCGCGGCGATCTCCGGCGAGATCCTGCGGCGGGGCGAGCGGCACGGCCGCTCGCTCCCCGCGACCGCCCGGGTCGTCGCGGAGCTGGAGGCGCGAATCCGCGACGGCGCGCCGGGGAAACCGTCATAGGAAGGGGCCGATGCCGGCCCCCGGGGGCGGGGGCGTGCGGCCGAAGCGCGGGATCGGGTCGGCGCCGCTGCGGGGTCGTCGGGTCCTCGTCCGCGTCGACTTCAACGTGCCCCTGGACGGCCACGGCGGCGTCGCGGACGACCGTCGGATCGCCGCCGTCCTGCCGACGCTCAACCACCTGCGGACGAGCGGCGCCCGCACCATTCTGATGAGCCACCTCGGCCGGCCGGGCGGTCGGCGCGACATGGCGTTCACGCTGCGTCCGGTGGCGCGGCGACTCGGCAGCCTCTTCGGTCAGCCGGTCCCGCTCGCGGAGGACGCCGTCGGCCTCCACGCCCTGGACGCCGTCTCCCGCCTCGGGAACGGGGACGTCGTCCTCCTCGAGAACCTCCGCTTCCATCCGGGCGAGGAGGCGAACGATCCGGCGTTCGCCGTGCAGCTCGCCCAGCTGGGCGAGCTGTTCGTCGAGGACGCCTTCGGCGCGGTCCATCGCGCGCACGCCTCGACCGTCGGCGTTCCCCGCCGGCTTCCGGCCCTCGCCGGGCTGCTGCTGGAGCGCGAGCTCCGGGCCCTCGCCCCGCTGGTGGACGCGCCGGAACGGCCGTACACCGTGCTTCTCGGCGGCGCGAAGGTCGCCGACAAACTGCCGTTCCTCGCCAGCTTCCTCGGGCGGGCCGACCGGCTCGCGATCGGCGGGGCCCTGGCGTTCCCGTTCCTCCGCGCGCGCGGCGCCGAGCTCGGTGCGACCCCCGCCGAGGAGGGGGTCGGCCCGGCGGTCGACGAGTTCCTGCACCGCGCCGAGGGTTCCTCGACCCAGGTGGTGCTGCCGACCGATCTCGTCGTGGAGCGACCGGGGGTCGCCGAAGCGCGGACGGAGCCGGCGGACCGGCTCTCCTCCGACGCGGTGGCCCGCGACATCGGGCCGGCGAGCCGGGAGGCGTTCGCCCGCGCGCTCGACGGCGCCCGTACCGTCTTCTGGAACGGGCCGCTCGGGCTCGCCGAGGACCCTCGGTTCGCGGCCGGCACCGCCGAGGTCCTGCGCCGCGTCGGCACGCTGCCCGGCTACCGGGTCGCGGCCGGCGGCGACTCCGCGCGCGTCGCGGAGGAGCTCGGGGTCCTCGGCGCGTTCAGCTTCGTATCGACCGGCGGCGGCGCGGCGCTCGAGCTGATCCAGGGCCTCGAGCTCCCCGGCCTCGCGGTCCTGCCGGACGCTTAGGCACGGGCGCGCCCGGCGTCGCCGAGGACGGATCGATCTCGTCGGCGAGCCAGCGGAGGTACCGGGGTTCGGCCCGCGGCACATCGACCTCCGCGATCTCGGGGACCTCGTACGGATGCGTGCGGGAGAGGTAGCGGAACAGCGCGCCGACCGTCTTCGGCGCGGTCTTGAAGATCACCAGCGTCTCCTCGGCGGTCTCGAGCCGGCCGTGCCAGCGGTAGACGGAGCGCTGGGCGACGGTGCTGGCGCAGGCGGCCAGTCGAGCGCGAACGGCGCCGCGGGCGGCCCGGGCCGCGCTCGCCGCCGAAGGGTAGGCGGTCAGGACGAGGCGCATCGGCCCCTCGGCGCGGGCCGGATCGACCGGGAACGGGCTCACCCGCTCGGCCCCCGGATCCGCGCTTCGCCGCCGGTGCAGTCGACGGTGGCGTAGCCGAGGTGCTGGAGATCGACGACCGTCGCCTGGGACGGGTGCGGCACGATGTTGCGCATCCGCTGGTACTCCGTCTCGCCCTGCCAGGCGGAGGCGTTCACGAGGAGGACGTCGCGGTACCGATCGACCCCGTAGGTGTGGAGATGGCCCGTGACGAGGAGATCCGGCACCGGGTCGATGACCAGGCCGTCGGTCGCGGCGGGCGCCAGCGGGGTCCGGCTCCCGTAGATCGGGGCCAGGTGGCGCATCTGGAGCATCCGACGCATCACCTCGGTCGGCTCGGCGTAGCTCGCTCCGGGGAGCGCCGGGATCAGGTCGTCGAACCCGCGGCCGTGGTAGGCGGTCACGAGCGTCCCCCCGAGCGAGAACGTCGAGGGATTCGCGAGGAGACGGACGTTCTCGGCGAACGGACGCGCGAGCGCCGCCGGGAGCGCCGGCTGCGGTTCGGCGGGGGAGACCGCGTCGTGGTTGCCGGGGACCGCGACGATCGTCAGCCGCTCCGGCAGCTCCCGCAGGCGGCGGCCGAGCTCCGCGTACTGTTCGACGACGTCCGGGATCTCCACGTCCCGCTCCTGCCGGGGGTAGATGCCGATCCCGTCGACCAGGTCGCCGGCGATCACGACGGTGTCGACCGAGCGCGCGAGCTCCGGGTTCGGTCCCCGCTCGGCGAGGAACTCGACCAGGGCCGACCAGTCGCGGGCGAGGAACGTCTTGCTGCCGACGTGCAGGTCCGACAGGAGCACGGAGCGGCGCGGCCCGGCCGCGCGAGAGGTACGTCGCCGGGCCGGTACGTCCGGTCGCTCGACCGCCGTCACGACCGGCAGGCGGTCGCGGGGGCCGCTCCACCGCACCGCCAGCCCGACGACCTCGTCCGGCAGGAACGTGAGCCGGGCCGCGGCGGAACCGGTCGGCACCAGGAGCTCCAGCGAACCGGTCTCGTCGTCGAGCGTGACGATCGTGTGGTGCTTCTTGGGCGTCGTCTTCACCTCGCGCACGAGGCCGACGACGCTCTGGAGCCCCTCGCCGGGCCGCAGGTCGCGGAGGCTCCGGGGGTTCTCGAGCCCCGCCCGACCGCGGAGGAGCGGGGCGAGCTGGCGGTACCGCGAGGTGAAGAGCTGCGTGAAGCCGGCGATGGGGGTCGCCTCGCGCGACGGGCCGGTGAACCCCTGGCGGACGACGGCGAAGTCGGCGGGGGCCGCGGAGGGCTCGGCGCCCCCGGCGCCGGGGACGGAGGCGGAGGGGCCCCGAGCTACGTGGGGTCCCCGCTCCGCGATCACCTCCTGGACGATCTCCTGCGTCACCAGCGGTGAGGCGACTCCGACCCGCTCGACGACATCGCGGGAGACGAGGAGGGGCTGGGGCTGGTCCAGCAGGAGCGTCAGCGCCGGCGCCTCGACGAGCTTGTGGTGCTCCTCGAAGTAGGCGACGAGGTGCTCCCGTAGCCCCTCGGCGACCATGCGCACTCGATCGGCGCACCGTCCGGCCCGGAGACGGGCCCGCGGAGCGCTCCGGCGCCGGGGAGACCCCCCGCGTTATTTCAACCCTCGCCGGCGGCGACGCTCAGCGGTACGATTCCTTCGCGTACGACGCCCCCTTCGGGTACTTCTCCTTCAGGTGGGCGACGAACGTCGCCGGGTTCCGCTCGAGGTGCGCGGCGTACCACTGCACCACGACGTCGCGGAGGACCCGGTGGAGGTCGCGGACGTTGACGCGATCCTCCTCGCCGTCGAACAGGACCGCCTGGCTCATCATGCGCATCCAGCCGGAATAGCGGTGGTAGCTCTCCCCGTCGCACCACTCGAAGATCCCGCGCAGCCGCGCGCTCCCCTCGTTCGCCCGGTAGTACCAGAACCGGAGGGTGAAGCCGACCCACCCCTGGGCCCGGTCGCCGAGCTCGATGGTCTTGACCGCCCCGAAGTCGAAGTTCTCCTTGAACGTCCACTTCGTCGGGTACTCGGCGAACGTCGCGAACAGCGTCTGCGACGGATCGAGGGTGAGGTGGACGCCGACCTCCTCGAATTGGTTGTGGACCTCCCAGAGGTCCTGCAGGAGGCGCTTGTTCAGCTCGGCCCGGTGGCTGAGGTCCTCGCCGGTCTTCGCTCCGGCCGCCTCCTGGCGCCGGCTCAGCTCGCTCCGGAGCTGCTGGACGAAGTCGTCCTCCGCCAGCGCTGGCTCGGGCGGCGGGGTTCCGGGCTCGGGGACGTCGGCGGCCTTCCGCGGAGCACGTCGGGGCATGCGAGAATCTCCGCGCCGGCCTAGGGGACCGTCTATAAAGGGACTGTCGTTCGGACGGGCGGCGTCGCGCGCCGGCGTTTCGGGCCGCCCCGGCGGCTCCGGTCGTGTTAAATAGCGGGCCGGGCTCCAACGGCCGAAGAACGTTCCGGCCCGCGAGGAGGTCTGCTCCGACCGGCGCCGGAAGATCCGGACCGCGACTCATGCTCCTCCCGCGCCCCTGTCGCAGAGCCCGCGCATCGAACGGCGTCGCCCGTCGGACGTAGTCCGACCCCCGCGGCCGCCCGGAACGCGCTTCGACTCACCACAGGAGAGAACCGAACCATGACCAGTGACCCGAACGCCGCCAAGTACCAGATCCGCGCCCGCATCACCGCCGAAGGCGTCATCGACAAGCCGGACGTCGTCGGCGCCGTCTTCGGCCAGACCGAGGGGCTCCTCGGCGACGAGCTCGATCTCCGCGACCTGCAGAAGTCCGGCCGCATCGGCCGGATCGAGGTCGAGATCGACAGCCGCAAGGGCAAGAGCGAGGGCGAGGTGATCATCCCCTCGTCGCTCGACCAGGTCGAGACGGCGATCGTCGCCTCGGGACTCGAGACCGTCGACCGCATTGGCCCGTGCCGGGCCAAGATCGAGGTCGTCAGCGTCGAGGATATCCGCATCTCCAAGCGCCAGAAGGTCGTCGAGCGCGCCAAAGCGATCCTCGGCCGGCTGCAGGAGGACTCCAAGGGGGTCGGGCTCGACCTCACCGAGGCGGTCCGCGCCGCCGTCCAGGTCGAGGAGATCACGACCTACGGACCGGAGCACCTGCCGGCCGGGCCGAACATCGACCAGGCCGACGCGCTGATCGTCGTCGAGGGCCGCTCGGACGTGCTCAACCTGCTCCGCTGCGGCATCAAGAACGTCATCGCGGTCGAGGGGACGAGCGTCCCGCAGACCGTCAAGGACCTCTCGCGCGGCAAGACCGTGACCGTCTTCACCGACGGCGACCGCGCGGGCGAGCTGATCCTTCGCGAGATGCTGCAGACGATGGACATCGACTTCGTCGCCCGCGCCCCCCGGGGCTCGGAGGTCGAGGAGCTGACGCAGAAGCAGCTGCTGAAGTGCCTGCGGAACAAGATCCCGATCAACCAGTACCTCGAGATGACCGGGTTCGAATCGACCGGCGCCTCCCGGGCGCCGATGGAGGAGCGCCCGGAAGGGGGCGGCCACCGGGGCATGGGTCGCGACGACCGACCCCGCCGGGACGACCGCGGGGACCGGGACCG
>JASHTI010000025.1 GCA_030040625.1 Thermoplasmata archaeon | reverse complement strand
ATGCGATCGATCTCGGCGCGGGCGGCCACGATCGCGGTGTCGGCCTCCTTGCGCTGGACCTCGTGCTGCGCGACCTGGTCCCGCCGCGTCTCGAACTCCTGCACCGCCTTGGTCTTGCGGCGGAGCTCCGCGATGAGGGCGTTCTCCTCCTCGATCGGGAGGGCCCGGGTCTGCTGACGCAGCTCGAGCTCCGCGATCTCGCGTCGGAGCTGTTCCGGGTTGATCCGCTCATGGCGATCGAAGGTCAGGACCAGCTCGCGCCGACGGATGACGGCGGACTCCATCGCCTGACGCGCGCGCTCCGCCGACCGGCGGAGCTGGGAGAGCTGGCGGCCGAGCTCTCCGCTCTCATGGTAGAGGCGTTCGGCCTCCGTCTGCGGGCCCTGCCCCTGCCGGTAGAGCTCCTGCTGACGCGAGGAAAGCGATCGGACCTGCGCGAGCAGCTCGCGACGCTGCCCATGGAGCGCGTCCAGCCGGGACTCGAGCTGGCGAAGGCGGTCCCGCTCCTCCCGCTCGGCCTTCCTCCACTGGTCGGAGAAGCCGATGCCCTCCGGCATGCCCGGTCGATGGGTCCGCCTCTAATAAGGCTGGACGCGCGAGCCGCCCAGAGGCGCGCACCCCTCGCCCCCGGGGGCCTGCGCTCGGCGGTGACTACACTAATCAGGTCGGTCGGCTCGCCGCAGCCAGGGAGGGGCGATGGCGCGCGGCACGGCGGGAAGGTCCACCCCCGCGACGCCCCGGACCCTCCGGTTCTCGACCGATCACCTGGACCGCCGCGCGGATCCCGCGGAGGATTTCTATCGGTTCGCGACCGGCGGCTGGCTCGACGCGAATCCGGTGCCGGCCGACAAGACCCGCTGGTCCGGTTTCGACGAGCTACGGGAGCGGAACCTCCAGCTCCTGCGGGCGATCCTCGAGCGCGAGCGCGGGCGTGTGCGAGCGCCGAGCAAGGTAGGGACGTTCTACGCGGCCGTGCTCGATCAGCGGGAACGCGAACGCCGGGGCACCGGGCCCCTCGCCGACGAGCGGGCCGCCATCGCCGGGATCACGAACGTTGAGGAGCTCGTCCGGGTCGTGGCCCGCCTGCACGGACAGGGGTTGCCGGTGCTCTTCGCGGCGTTCACGGCCCCGGACGAGCGGGACAGCCGGCACTACGCGCTGTACCTGTGGCAGGACGGACTCGCGCTCCCCGACCGGGACTACTACCTCCGGCCGGAGTTCGCGGCCCTGCGGACGGCCTACCGGCGGCACATCGCGCGCCTCTTCGTCCTCGCGGGCGAGTCGGCGCCCCACGCGCGGCGCCTCGCGCGGGACGTTCTCGCGGTCGAGACGGCCATCGCCCGGGCGAGCCGCCGTCGGGTCGACCTGCGGGACCCGCTCGCGAACTACCACAAGCTGGCCGTCGCGACACTGCGACGCCGGCACCCCCGTCTCCAGTGGGAGGAGTACCTCCGGCTCCGCGGCGTCCGACGTGCGAAGACCCTCGTCGTCGGGCAGCCCGAGTTCTTCGATGCCCTGCAGCGCCTCCTCGGCCGGCTGCCGCTCTCGGCCTGGCGGGCGTACCTCGACTGGCAGCTCCTCCACGACAGCGCCCCGCACCTGAACGCCCGGCTGGACCGCACGGACTTCGAGTTCTTCCACCGCCACCTCCTGGGGCAACGGCAGCCGGAGCCGCCGTGGCGTCGGGCGGCGAACTTGATCGACGGTCTCCTCGGCGAGGCGCTCGGCGCGCTGTACGTCCGCCGCCACTTCCCTCCTCGGTCCCGGGCCCGGATGATGGAGCTCGTCCGCGATCTGGAGGCGGTCTTCCGGGAACGCCTGCGCCGGCTGCCGTGGATGACCCCCGCGACGCGTCGGCGAGCCCTCGCGAAGTTCGCCCGCTTCGAGACCCGGATCGGTCACCCGCGCCGTTTCCGCTCCTACCCCGAGGTGCGCGTCGAGCGCGCGGACCATTTCGGGAACGTCCGCCGGGCCCGGGCCGCCGAGATCGCGCGCCGGCTCCGGCGTCTCGGCCGCCGGGTCGACCGCGGCGAGTGGCGGATGACCCCGCCGACGGTCAACGCCCACTTCGTACCCACGCAGAACCAGATCTTCTTCCCGGCCGGGATCCTCCAGCCGCCGTTCTTCGACCCGACCGCCGACGACGCGGTGAACTACGGGGGGATCGCGGTGGTGATCGGCCACGAGATGACGCACGGCTACGACGATCAGGGCCGCAAGTTCGACGCCCAGGGCAACCTGGTCGACTGGTGGACCGCACGGGACGCGCAGGAGTTCCGTCGGCGCGCCGGCCGCCTGATCGCCCAGTACGACCGCTTCGAGCCGCTCCCCGGGGTCCGGCTCAACGGGCGCCTCACCGCCGGTGAGAACATCGCCGACCTCGGCGGGGTCTGCCTCGCGTTCGAGGCGCTCGCGCGTCGCCTGGCCGACGGTCGCACCGACGTCCGGGCGATCGACGGCTTCACCCCGGCGCAGCGGTTCTTCCTCTCCTACGGGCAGATCTGGCGCGGCAACGCCCGACCGGAGGAGCTCCGGCGCCGGATCGCCGTGGACCCGCACTCGCCCGGACGGTTCCGCGTCAACGGGATCGTCGCGAACCTGCCGGAGTTCTGGGAGGCGTTCCGCGTCCCGTCCGGCGCCCCGATGCGGCAGGAGCCGTCGCGGCGCGCCGAGATCTGGTGAGCCCGCCCCTCGCCCGGGCGGCCCGGTCGGTCGTCGGCAGACGGGCGATGATCGCGGCGGCGAACCGCGCCGGGGCCGCCGGATCGACGCGCAAGAAGAGATCCGGCTCGATCAGCTCCAGCTCGCTGACGAGCCACCCGCCGTCATCGTCCGGCAGGAGGTCGAGCCGGGCGTACAGCGGCTCCGGTGCGAGCCGACGGACCAGCCGCTCGGCGCGGGCGAGCAGGTCCGGCTCCGGTGAGACCGGCGTGCCGACGCGCGGGGCGCCCCCCAGCACGAACGGGTGCGCGGCCGCGTGGCTGTAGGCGCCGCCGAGGAAGATCATCGATCGCTCGCCGTCGCGGCGCACGCGCGCGAGCAGCGGCTGGACGAGGGCGTCCCCCGCCGCCAGCAGCGCCCGCAGGTGCTCTTCGTCGGCCCGACGGACCTCCCCCTCCACGACGCGGAGCCCTTCGGCGTCGGCGCCGATCGCCGGCTTGAGGACCACCGACGACCAACCCCGCTCCCGACGGACCGTCGCGAGCGTCCGTCGCGTCCCCGCACGGAGCAGCTCGGTGGGCACGACCGCTTCTCCCCGCGCCGCCAGATCGAGCAGGTAGCCCTTGTGCGCATTCCACCGCACCAAGGTCGGAGGGTTCCACACGCGTGTCCGGCCCGAGGCGCGTGCGAGCCAGGCCTGGAACGCCTCGGGCCGGCGATGGTAGTCCCACGTCGACCGGATCACGACCGCGTCGTACTCCTCCCAGCGGACGTTCGGATCGCTCCACACCGCCGGCTCCGCGACGACCCCGGCCGCGGCGAGCGCGGGGAGCGTCCGCAGGTCGTCCGGGCTGCCCGCGGGCAGCTGTTCGTGGGTCGCGAAGGCAATCCCCGCGGGGGGGCGATGGGCCGGGGCGGATTCGAACCGCCGACCTCCGCGTTGTAAGCGCGGCATCTTCACCGCTCGACTACCGGCCCGCCGCGCCACGGGGCTCCGCGGTCTTGGCGGTGTCGGGCCGCGGATGCGCCCGATGGCGGACCCGCACGGCGAGCCCATGCCGAAGGTCCCCGAGGAGCGGCCCCGGGAGGGTCGCCTCGCCGACCGCCGCGAGCCGCCCGTCCTGGAAGAGGCCGACCGAGTCCCCGACCCGGATCTCCGGGCTCGCACCGAGGACGCCGGGCGCGAAGAGATCGCCTTCGAGCGAGAGCCCGGGCTCGACATCGACTCGGAGGACGGCATCGCCCAGACGGGCCGCCCCCGCGACGGTGAGGTGGAAGAGCCCGCGTTCCTCGCGAAGGGAGGCGAGGTCCTGCGCGCCGTCGTGCAGCCGCTGGAACCACGGGCGCCCGGCGAGCCGGAACGGCCGGGCGAACAGACGCTCGGCCGCGGTGCGACCGAACTGGACGCTGGCGACCTCGCGGAGCTCCTCGGCGACGACGGCCAGCGGACCGCCCGCGACCCCGGGCTCGGCCTCCAGCCCGTGGGCCGCCGCATCGCGCAGCTCGGCCAGTGAGCCGTTCGCGGTCGGGGTCCCGCCGACGACCGTCCGGGCCACGTCCGGCCGATCGGCGAGCGCCTCCAGGACGAATCCGTACTCCTCCGGGTCGAGATGGGCGATGATCTTCCGATACCGCCCGCGTTCGATCAGGTGCCGGAGCCCGCGGACGATCACCGTACGCTCCTCGGGACTCCAGTCGCCGGTCACCGGGATGTCGTAGTTCCGGGCGGGCGGGATGTCCTCCAATTCGCGCGGCACGACCCCGATCGGCGAGCTCAGCGAGACGACGTGCAGCCGCTCCAGATGGGGGAGTCCCTCCAGCGCGCGGGCGAACCGCCGGTGCGAGGGGGAGCGCCGGTACGGCTTGGTGCGGGAGCAGGGAACGAGCAGCAGGACGCTCTTGGACGGGGGCGGATGGTACCGTTCGAGCAGCCGGTCCCGGAACCGTCGCATCTCGGGGCGACGGTGCGATTCGGCGAGGATGTAGCGGCGGCGGCCGGTGTCGACGACGGGGGCGCGCCCCTCCAGAAGCGTGGCCAGGCCCGCGTCGGCGTACCGCAGGATCTCGGCGGCGGTCGGCTCGGCCGCGATCCGGGCCTCCACGAGCTCGCGAAGCGCTCCGCGCCGGAGCGCCGCGTCGACCTCCTGTTGCGCGCGCCGGTACATCGCCTGCACATGGAGCGCGAGGGATCCGGCCGGCTCGGCGGCGCACGCCGCACAATCGCAGCCCCGCCCGACCCCC